>JBCDBE010000010.1:0-46824 GCA_039184365.1 Bacteroidota bacterium
CAAAGTAGCCAGCTAAAGATACCTAAAATGCCCATACCGTTATTTAATTCCATAGCTTCCTGGTTGCTTAAAAAGCGGTACCATCAAATAGAACTCTTTATAAAATACCCTGTTGATGTACAGCAGGAGGTACTTCGTCAATTATTGACCTATGCCAAGGATACGGAGGTGGGTCAAATACACCAATTTGAATCCATAAAGACCTACGAGGATTTTACGGAACGGGTACCCATAGCCAATTATGAAGGTATTGCCCCAATGATAGAGCGTACCAGAAGGGGAGAGCAAAACGTCTTTTGGCCCACCGGTATCAAATGGTTTGCAAAAAGTAGCGGTACCACAAATGCCAAAAGTAAGTTCATCCCTGTCAGTTCGGAAGCATTGGAAGATTGTCATTACAAATCGGGCAAGGACTTGTTGTGCCTGTATTTGAACAACAACGAGAACTCACAATTGTTCAATGGTAAAAGCCTGCGCTTAGGGGGTAGTAAGGAACTGTATGAAGACAACGGCAGTTTCTTTGGAGATCTTTCTGCCATTCTTATTGATAATATGCCCCTTTGGGCGGAGTACAGCAGCACCCCCAGCAACAAGGTTTCCCTGATGAGCGAGTGGGAGCAGAAACTCAATGCGATTATTGACGAAAGCATCAAAGAAAATGTGACCAGTCTGGCCGGGGTGCCTTCATGGATGTTAGTGTTGTTGAGCAACGTACTGGAAAAAACAGGGAAGCACCACTTATTTGAGATCTGGGAAAACTTGGAGGTCTATTTTCATGGTGGGGTAAGCTTTGCCCCTTATCGTGACCAGTACAAAAAACTGTTGCCCAGAAAACGGTTCAATTATTATGAAACCTATAATGCTTCGGAAGGTTTTTTTGGTATCCAGGACCAGAATAATTCCGAAGACCTTTTGCTCATGTTGGATTATGGGATTTTCTATGAGTTCATTCCCATGGATAGTTATGGTGCAGATGAACCTAAGGCCATTCCCATCTGGGAAGTGAGGACAGGGGTGAATTATGCCCTTGTCATTACCACCAACGCCGGGCTCTGGCGTTATAAAATTGGGGATACGGTTCGGTTTACTTCCACAAATCCGTTTCGGATTCGTATTACTGGACGTACGAAACACCATATCAATGCCTTTGGGGAAGAGTTGATCATTGAAAATGCTGAGGAGGCTTTGGAACAGGTGTGCAAAAAAACGGGTTCCCAAATCAAGGATTACACCGCCGCCCCTATTTTTATGAACGGTAGTGAAAAGGGTTCCCATGAATGGATGATTGAATTTAGGAAGCCCCCCGAGAACCTTAATTATTTCATAGAACTCATGGACAATGCCCTTAAATCATTGAACTCAGACTATGAAGCAAAGCGTTACAATAACATTACTTTAAAGATGCCCAGAGTGCATATGGCCCGGGAGGATCTGTTTTATGATTGGTTAAAGTCAAAAAACAAACTAGGGGGGCAACATAAGATTCCCCGATTGTCCAATTCACGGGAATACCTGGAGGAATTGATGGAACTGAATAGACAAGTTGTACAATAAATACTTCGAATTACACATTTTTCATCATTTTACGAAAACGTTTTCGTAAATTTCGGTCGTTCATCGAACAAAATAGAAACTAAACCAATATTTTGTGGAATCGATCGTTTTGTACTCACCTTTAAACCGCCAAAACTTACAATACAATTAATAATGGCAGAAAAACTACTCGTCTTATCAGACATGTGGGGCATTAAGAAAGGCCTCTGGATTACATCTTACTTCGGATATTTACAACAGTATTACAACATTGAGTTTTATGATGTCCAGCAACTTGGCAATCTGGATTTGCCGGTTATGACAGGTGAAAATATCCACAAGGCATTTGTAGAAGGCGGAATTGACACTGCGGTGGCCCATTTGTTGAAGAAAGAGAAAGAGCCATGTCATGTTTTGGCCTTTAGCACTGGCGGAACCATTTCTTGGAAAGCTGGAATTAAAGGACTGCCCATAAAGACATTAACCGCTATTTCCCCAACCCGAATTCGGTTAGAAGAGAAGGCTCCCGACTGTGACATTAATTTGATCTATGGCGAGTGCGATTCATTTAAACCGAGTATGAAATGGGCAGAAAAAGTGGGGGTCGACTTTAGGATTATCCCCAATTTTGGACATGAGTTGTATTCTGACGAAAAAATAATTAGTGATGTCTGCATGGACATGCTAAATAAAGTCACCCGAAAAGCGATTTAAAAGAAGCACAGTTGAACGGAAAAGGGGCCCATAGGCCCATTTTTATATACGGTATTACCAAATTTGTTAAGAAACAGCCTTTAACTTTTTAATGGTTTCCATGGAGAGTTTCTCCTCTGCGTAGGCTTTGGTCACCTTAAATTCGTTTTCTTCGGAACTGGGCAAGCTGAACATGGCATCTGTAAAAATAGCTTCGCAGAGGGAGCGCAAACCCCTTGCCCCTAATTTGTACTCTACAGCTTTGTCCACGATATAGTTCAACGCTTGTTCGGTGATACTAAAGGTGATATGGTCCATAGCAAATAGCTTTTCATACTGCTTGATTATGGCGTTTTTGGGCTCTGTGAGAATAGCACGTAGCGTCTTTCTATCCAATGGGTTCATATGGGTCAATACGGGAAGACGGCCAATAATTTCAGGAATCAAACCAAATTCCTTTAAATCTTTTGGAATAATGTACTGTAGGATATTTTCAGCATCCAATTTATCCTCCGCTTTTGAGGCGCTATACCCAACCGCTTGCATGTTCAAGCGTTTTGTGATGATTCGTTCTATGCCGTCAAAGGCACCCCCCGCGATAAATAATATGTTTTCGGTGTTTACCTCAATGAACTTCTGGTCAGGATGTTTTCGTCCGCCTTTGGGCGGAACGTTTACCGTGGTTCCCTCCAGCAATTTCAATAGTCCTTGCTGTACTCCTTCCCCCGAAACATCTCGAGTAATGGAAGGATTATCACTTTTACGGGCAATTTTATCAATTTCATCAATAAAAACAATACCACGTTCGGCTTTTTCCAAGTTGTAGTCGGCAGCTTGAAGCAGTCTGGTTAGAATGCTTTCCACGTCCTCACCAACATAACCTGCTTCCGTTAGAACAGTGGCATCCACTATGGCCAAAGGCACATTTAGCATTTTGGCCACGGTTTTGGCCATAAGGGTCTTTCCCGTACCCGTCTGGCCCACCATGACAATGTTGCTCTTTTGTATTTCAACATCATCATCTTTCCCCTTGGGCTGAAGCAAGCGTTTGTAATGATTGTAAACGGCAACGGACATAACTTTTTTGGTTCGCTCTTGACCTATGATGAAGGTGTCCAGAAAATCTTTGATCTCCAATGGTTTTTTTAAAACCAGTTCTGAGGAAAGATCCTTGTTTTTGGACTGTTTTGATTCTTCGGCCACAATGCTGTAGGCCTGCTCTATGCAACGGTCACAGATATGGGCATCCAAACCTGCAATCAAAAGATTGGTCTCGGACTTCTTCCTTCCACAAAATGAGCATTCCAATTCCTTTGTCATATAATTTTAGTTGTACCCGGTTGCTATAACGCTAAAAATAAGGTAAAATTCTGCTTTTACCCCATCCCTGCGGACCATTGGTCGAAATTATGCCTTATCCCTTACCAAAATTTCGTCAATCATACCATACTCCTTGGCTTCGGGGGCTTTCATCCAAAAATCACGGTCACTGTCTTCATAGACTTTGTCAAAAGTCTGTCCAGAATGATTGGCGATGATATGGTAGAGTTCGTCCTTAATTTTAAGTACTTCCTTGGCTGCAATTTCAATATCGCTTGCCTGCCCCTGGGCACCAGATAAAGGCTGATGAATCATAACCCGCGAATGGGGTAGACCACTGCGTTTTCCTTCTTCTCCTGCGCAAAGAAGCACGGCGGCCATAGAAGCCGCGATACCGGTACAAATGGTGGCAACGTCCGGTTTTATAAATTGCATGGTATCATAAATGCCCAATCCAGCATATACGCCCCCGCCAGGTGAGTTGATATAGATAGAGATATCCTTGGAGGCATCCGTACTTTCCAAAAACAACAATTGTGCTTGTACAATATTGGCAACCTGATCATTGATCCCCGTACCCATGAAAATAATTCTGTCCATCATCAACCGTGAGAACACATCAAAAACAGCAATGTTCATTTGCCGTTCTTCAATAATATTCGGGGCCATGTTCACGGGCAACATACTACTCATAATTTGGTCGTAGTACATGCTGTTTATTCCGTGGTGCTTGATTGCGTATTTTTCAAATTCCTTTCCGTAATCCATAGGATTTTCAATGGTTTTAAAACAAAAAACGGTTCTGTAATTTCGAAATTTCATAAACGTAAAGATACAATTATTTGATGAGTTTAGCCGTACACCTCTTTTACAAAGTTTTCATAACTAATTTCTTTGGCTTTAAGGTTGGCCTGCTCCTTATAAAGTGCTAATAGTTTTTGGCTCATCAACTGTTCCGAAAGTCGTTTCGCCTCATCTTGATTGCCCATGACACGGGCGGCAATAGTATCCAATTCTTCTTCAGCGGGATTGATTTGACCATATTGCGCCATCTGTGACTTAATGAAGCCCTTGGCAAATTCCTTAAGCTCATCAAATTGGACCTGCAGGTCATTGTCCTTGATGATTTTGCCTTCTATCAATTGATAGCGAAGCCCTTTTTCAGACTTTTCATATTCCTCCGAGGCTTCTTCATCGGTAAGTTCCTTTTCCCCGCTTACTTGAATCCATTTTTTTAGAAACTCTGAGGGCAAATCAAACTTAGTATCATCGATAAGTTTTTCCGTAATGTCATTCAACAGTTTCTGATCGGATTGCTGCTCAAACTGTTTTTCAGAATCCGTTTTTATTTTTTCCCTCATTTCCACCTCGCTTTTCACTTCACCTTCACCAAAAAGTTTGTCAAAAAGCTCTTGGTTCAATGCCGCAGGCTCCCTTTCATTAATTTCATGAATGGTAAAATTGACCTCAATGTTCAATTTTTCCGCCTTATCCTTAGTGATGCCCAAACTGGAGGAAAGCAAATACCCTTCTTTGAAAAGACCCTTGGTCTTAAGGGTGACGGATTCCCCAACTTTTTTTCCCAGTAGGACATCAATCGCTTTTTTACTTTTTAATTTATCCACTTCAATAGTGGTTTTGTTGTCGATTTCCTCTGAATCATTGGTGAAGGTACCATTCACTTCCGCAATTTTGGTGACTTCCGCTTTGGAAATCATTTTTCCATATTGTTTTTGAAGTCGCTCTACCTGATCATTCACCATTTTCTTGTCTGCCACAATTTTGTAGTGGGTCACTGGTTTTTTGGTTTTCAGTTTTACTTCAAATTCAGGGGCAAGACCCAAATCAAATTCAAAATCAAAATTTTCGTTGTTCCAGTCCAGATCTTCTTGGGTCCTTGGTAGCGGATTGCCAAGAACGTCCAATTTCTCTTCGGTGAGGTATTTATTCAGGTTATCCTGAAGCAACTTGTTTACTTCATCCACCAAAACCGCCTTTCCATATTGCTTTTTTATCAAGCCCATGGGAACCTGGCCTTTTCTGAAACCTGGAATGTTGGCCTGTTTTCTATAATTCTTTAGAATGTCATTCACCTTTTCCTCATAATCATCTTTGGTGATGGCAACTTTGACCACAGCATTTAGATGATCTATCTGTTCTTTTGAAATATTCATGAAAGCGACTTTATAATGGGGGGCAAAAGTACTACATTTTGTTGTGTGCAACAAGTTTTCAATCGCTTGTATATCAATGAAAAAACTATTTCTTTTTATCCTCTTTTAATAGGGAGAACAGTACGGATTGCAAAAAGGACAGCAGGAGGCTGAACAACAGTGCCCACCATATATTCTGAACCGAAAAGCCTGTAATAAAATAATCGGCCAAGAGTATGATAATGGCGTTGATAAAAAGGAGAAAAATGCCTAAGGTAATTAGGGTTATGGGCAATGTGAGGATGATTAACAACGGTCTAACCAAAAAGTTAAGCAAGCTTAAAACCAAGGCTACCATAATGGCTGTTACATAACTATCCACACCCACACCGGGGAGTACTTTGGAAAGGATAACCACGGCCAATGCACTCAAAAGCATTCGCAATATAAATTTCATAGATGTATTTTTAAATGAAAAAAGCATCGCAAACGCGATGCTTTGAATATAAGGTATTTTTATAACATCTAATTGATATACAGACCCGTAAAATCAAGCGGGTTAACACCTGGTAGTGTAGCACCGTACTTGTCATTAATGGCCTCAGCAAACAGATTGGCGATTATCGCATATCCCCTTGGCGAAGGGTGTACGCCATCCAAAGAGAAACCACCACCTGTACCAAAATCACTGGTAACCGTGCTACCGTCATCCAAACGAAACCCAGAAGCATTAAAGTCAACAAAAAATGTGTTCGCATCCACAAAGGCAATATCGTATGTGTTGGCCAAACCTTCAATAACTTGATTGTAAGCTACAACTGCGGCCGATGCAGCTATCTGTTCATCGGGTGTCAATACCCATTGATCTTCAAGGGGCCATGTAATTCCATTTACAGCCAACTGTCCTGCCGTGGCTGGATCCACGCCCAACCCTTGCAAAAAAGCAAATGCCTCTTCGTTCAAGGTAGCAATCACATTTTGGCTGGTGAGTACCAATAAATCATCGGCAGTGGCCTGCCTAGCCTGACCGTAGACCAATCCCAATACTGTTGCTGTGCCCACATCCAGTCCTCCTCCAATAAGAACTGGGGTCAGTTGTGCAGATATATCTGCTAAACTTTCATCTTTGATAACAACGGCACTTGCCGCAGAAGAGCTGAAACCAATGCTTCTTTCAGGTACCCCTAAAAAAGTAAAGGCTTGATTCAATGCATTAAATTGGGCATTAAGGTCCGGAATTAAAGGGCCAAAATCAGGATTTGTTGGACTTAACGGATTGAAAGGTACTGTAGTTAAAAAAGGAATATCCGTAACATTGGGTATATTGGCAATTACTCCACCAGCTCCATTGGCGGTCATTGTTTGAAGAATCGCATCAATGGAACCTGCAACCACATTAACATCTGATATATCACTCCCGCTATATGTACTGGGATCCAAGTTCCCTGCCTGATCAACACCTGAACCCCCACTGGTGACATAGCCCAACACATCATTATTTCCAATCCAGAGCGAGAAAAAAGTGGGCGCTTGAGTAGCAGCATCACCCAATACGGTAGCGTTTGGTTCAGATGCAAACCTTGCGTAATATGGGTTTGCCAATCCTGTGGCCACGCCAGCCACATTGCCATAACCAGGAGCCAATAGGTGGAAGCTTGTTGCTCCGGGAACGCCCATATTGTTGAAATTTCCTGATAGTACACTTGACACTTCAGTGCTACCTTGACCAACCACAGATACGGGTGTAGGCGAACCGGAAGTGAATGAAAGTATGAGACGGTTTCCTGAGATAGGGTTTCCGCCGAGGGTGAGCCCTCCAAGATTATCTGCCATTAACGGTTGGTTGAACGCCCCACCTCCGGCGAGCGCAAATTGACCTGCCAACATATTGGGATACGAGGCTTCTTGTCCATCAATGAATAGCGCATTATCTGAAAAACCGGCAGTCAACGAGTTGCCAAGTGCCACGTAATTTGAAAAATCAGCTGAGCCACTGGTAACCGCAATGGGCTCGTCTTCTGTAATTGTGTTGTCATCATCTTCGCAAGCAATAAAAATCAGCCCAAGAAATGGTAACAGGGCGAGGAACTTTTTCATGTCGTACTAGTTTACGTTAATTCAAGTTGAAGTTATAGTTAAATCAGTACCTCCAAAACTAGCGGAAAATTATCACACGAACAACGAAAGCCCCAAAAAAATTATGCATGCATAATAAAATGAGCCAAAAATTATCGATTAAGGAATTTCAACGATTGTTCGAAAAAGTCGTTTGGGTTTTCGGCATGAAGCCAGTGCCCTGCATTTGCAATGGTACCGATGCTGGCATTTGGAAAATGTTGTAGAATTATGGAGGTGTCATTTTCATGGATATATTCGGATCGGCTTCCCCTTAGGAACAGGGTAGGCCCGTTGAAGGTATCCCTACCAAAAATAGTTTCACCAATCTCCTCCATTTTGTCCTGGAGCACTTCTAGATTGACACGAAGGCCCAACCGTCCTTTTTCTACCCAGTATAAATTCTTTAAGAGAAATTGTCGAATACCGAAATCGGTAAGGGATTCCGCTAATTTTTTATCTGCCGCAGACCTGCTATCAATTTCAGCAAAGTCTAAAGTTCCCAATGCATTGATGATTTCTTGATGATGGGGTGGGTAATATTTGGGGGCAATATCAGCCACCAATAATTTGTCAATCCGCTCAGCGTAGGTAACTGCGAACTGCATTGCTGTTTTACCCCCCATGGAATGTCCCAATATGCAAGCCTTGTTTAGCCCTTGATATTCCATATAGTTCTTTAGGTCCAGAGCTAAGAGGGTATAGTCAAAATCTTTGGAATGGAAACTTCTTCCATGATTTCGCTGATCGATAAGGTGGACTTGGAAACCACTTTCCGCATATTTCTTGCCTAAGGTTTTCCAATTGTCAGACATACCCAAAAAGCCATGAAGAATCAACAGGGGAGCACCATCGCCCAAAACACTGGAATGAAGGATAGGGTTCATTTTAATCGATGTAGATACATGTTCACCACGTTTTCAAGGCCTAGATAAATGGACTCACAAATTAATGCATGCCCTATGGATACTTCCAAAAGATTGGGGATGTTCTTCTTAAAATACTGAATATTATCTAGATTCAAATCGTGACCTGCATTTATTCCAATACCTAGGGAATTGGCCATCTCAGCGGCCTTTACAAATGAGGTAATCCCTTGTTTATAGCCTTTGGAGTACCCCTCTGCATAACTTTCGGTGTACAATTCAATCCTGTCCGTACCCGTAGTTTTTGCACCTTCTACCATCTTTGGGTCGGGATCAACGAATATTGAGGTTCTAATTCCATTTTTTTTAAAAGTGGCAATAACATCTTGCAAAAAGTCTTTGTGTGCTATGGTATCCCAGCCTGAATTTGAGGTTATCGCGTCTTCGGCATCGGGTACTAAAGTGACCTGGGTGGGTTTTACCTCCAACACCAAATCAATGAACTTAGGAATAGGATTCCCCTCAATATTGAACTCAGTTTTTACTATTTCTTTTAAGTCCCTGGCGTCTTGGTACCGAATGTGCCGTTCATCAGGTCTTGGATGAATCGTAATCCCATTGGCACCGAATGCCTCGATATCTTGGGCAGATTTAATGAGATTGGGCATAGTACCACCCCTAGAATTACGTAAGGTGGCCAGTTTGTTGATATTTACGCTTAGTTTGGTCATAAACAAATACCATTAAGGCATGCAAAAATACAAAATGGCACGCCTTTTGCCCTGTTTTAATTTGTAGTTTTGTTCTCAACCATAGGCTATGAACATCCAAGAATACATTATAGGTTCCCTTCCGGTTTTTGAGGTGACCAACAGTCTTGAGGAAGTTATTTCCTTCTTTGGGGAAACTTCATTTTCCCATGTTGCCGTAATCGAAGAAGAAACCTTTTTAGGAATGCTCTCAGCGAATGATTTACCTTGTTTTGAAGCGGAAAAGAAAATAGAGGACTTTCGATTTCAGTTGGAAGCTTTTTTTGTTACCCCACAGACCCTATGGTTGGATGTTTTGGAGAAGTTCACCAGAAATGAAGCCAATGTTTTGCCCGTTCTGGAAGAGTCCTCCCATAGAGTGGTTGGTTACTATGATATCAATGATATCGTCACCTTTTTTATTAGTACACCCTTTTTTACTGAACCTGGGGGAATTCTGGTGGTCTCCAAAGGAATCAAAGACTACTCCCTTAGTGAAATTTCACAAATTGTTGAGGGAAACAATGGTAAACTTCTTGGTGCCTTCATTACCAATAATGAAAATGACTTGGTTCAAGTGACTTTAAAGATCAGTACCGGCAATCTCAATGAGGTAATTCAAACGTTTAGAAGATATAGCTACTCCATAGTTTTTGGAAATAATGACGATCAGTTCTTGGAAGATTTGAAAGAACGCTCCGCTTATTTGGACAAATACTTAAACGTTTAACATGAAGGTCGCCATTTATGGTCAGTTGCTGGCGAAGCAAGACGTTACCTATGTCAATAGTTTGCTGCAAACCTTGACCCAGGAAGGCGGTACCGCCGTTATGGAAAAGGACTTTCTAAAAATGTTCCTCTCCCATTCGAGTGGAGCTAATTTTCCCAGTTTTACCCAAAATGAAGGGCTGGATGATTCCTTTGATTTATTCGTGAGTTTTGGTGGGGACGGAACCATGCTTCGGGCCATTTCCTATGTGGGTAATTATGAAATACCCATTGTTGGAGTGAATACGGGGAGGTTAGGGTTTTTGTCCACTTTTAAAAAGGAAGATGTCCATAAGGTGATTACCGAGTTCGTTTCGGGAGCCTATACCATTGAAGAACGAAGTATGGTGGAAATCTGTACAGATTCTTATATTGAGGACTTTGGGAACCTTAATTTTGCCCTAAATGAAATAACGGTCAGTCGCAAGGATACCACCTCCATGATTACTGTGGAGACCTTTTTGAATGGGGAATATCTGACCAGTTATTGGGCAGATGGTTTGATTGTTGCCACACCAACAGGTTCCACAGGATATTCGCTGAGCTGTGGCGGGCCGGTAATAGCACCAACAACAAAGTCCTTTGTACTGACACCTATTGCGCCCCACAATCTGAATGCCCGTCCTTTTGTTATTTCTGATGATACCAAAATCAGGTTAAAGGTTTCTGGGAGGGAAGAAAACCACTTGGTTTCCCTAGATTCTAGAATAGCCACAATTCCAAACGGTAAAGAGATCATCATTCAGAAATCCCCCTACACCATTAACATGGTAGCTTATACCTCTGAAAGCTTTTTAAAAACGCTCCGCAATAAATTACTTTGGGGTGAGGACCGCCGTAACTAACACGGCTTCCAACAATAATTAGGCCTAAAAGTTGTTTTACAAAAAGAACATGTAACGACAATGAAAGGAATACTTCCTTGCTATTGACACATTTGCAATATTTTTTATGAGAACAATTGTTTTGGTTTGTTTGTTGGCCATAGGGAGTATAAATGCCCAAACCTATGAAATAGGTGTATTTGCGGGAGGTACCAATATCATTGGTGATGTGGGAAGGACCAACTATATATTACCTTCGGGGGAGGCCTATGGTGCTTTGTTCAAATGGAACAAAAGAAAGCGTTATGCTTGGCGTGCAAGTATATATCGGGGCAGTTTTACCGCAGATGATTCCAAGTCCAGCAAACCATCGAGAGAGCAAAGGGGATACCGTGTTGAAAATTCCATATTGGAATACAGCTTAGGGATGGAATTCAATTTTGTGGACTACAACCTTCATAAACTGGGACCTGCCTTTACTCCTTATTTATATACGGGGGTAACTTATTTTAGGTATGACTTTAATTATATTGATGCACTTCAAGTACAGGATATTAACCAAAAAGATGGTAGTTTCGCAATTCCAATGACCGTTGGGGCCAAGCTACGATTGAGCCAGTTCTTAATACTGGGAGCTGAGATTGGGGCAAGGTATACTTTTACGGATAATTTGGATGCCAGTAACCCAGAAGGCTCCAATTTTGAGCAATTTAGGTTCGGTAACATTTTAAGTGAGGATTGGTACGTGTTTTCTGGAATAACCTTGACCTATACATTCGGAAGAAAACCCTGCCAAGACTGTTTTGAATGACAAATGGATAACCTTGACCATATTGACAAAGAAAACTTGCCAAAGCATGTTGCCATAATTATGGATGGCAACGGCAGGTGGGCAAAACAAAGGGGCAAGATGCGGGTCTTTGGCCATGAAAATGGCGTGGGAGCGGTAAGAAGAACAGTTGAGAATTGTGCAAAACACAAGATTAATTTCCTTACCCTTTATGCTTTTTCCACCGAGAACTGGAAAAGACCCAAGGTTGAGGTACAGACGTTAATGCGGCTTTTGGTTGCTTCCCTTCGCAAAGAATTAAAAACCCTTAACGAAAACAATATTCGCTTAAATGCGATAGGAAACTTGGATTTTCTTCCCGGCAAGGTGGCCAAAGAGCTCAATGAGGTCATCGAAAAAACGGCAAATAATACTGGTTTAACATTGACTTTAGCATTGAGTTATGGTTCTAGGGAGGAGTTACAACAGGCCATAAAGACCATCAGTTCCAAAGTTACAAATAACATAATTTCGGAGCATGATATTGACGAAACGGTTATTAATACTCATCTTTACACGCATGACCTGCCAGATGTAGACCTGCTAATCCGTACTAGTGGAGAGCATAGAATAAGCAATTTTCTACTTTGGCAAATTGCATATGCCGAATTATATTTTATTGACGTATTTTGGCCCGATTTTAATGAGCAGCATTTGGTAGATGCAATTATCAATTACCAGAATAGAGAACGAAGATTTGGAAAGACTAGTGAACAACTCAGTTAGAGGGTTAAAAAAAATTACGTTACTCAGCAAAATTCTCCTTCTTTTTTTAGCAATTCCCCAGATAAACTTGGCTCAAGTAACCTCCCTTGAAACCGCCAAAAAGTATATTCTTGGGGGATTGGAAGTTACAGGACTCCAAAGTTATAACGAACAGACGGTAAAAACTTATACGGGTTTAAGAATTGGACAATCCATCACCATTCCAGGAGAGGAAATAAGCGGAGTGATAAAGAAGCTTTGGGGACTGGAACTTTTTAGTGAACTGGATTTCTTTTATGCCGTTGAGGGGGACAAAGTTTTCCTGGAGCTAAGAATTAAGGAACGACCTACCTTATCCCGTGTGACCGTTTATGGGGTAAAAAAGCGGAAAGTGCAGGGAATTATTGACGATACCGACCTGAAAAAAGGAAAGAAAATTACGGAAAGTCTTATTGCCAACACTAAAAACTATTTGGAAAACAAATATAAAAAACAAGGCTTTCTCAATGCTAAAGTAACGATCGCTACCGCTAAGGATACCGTAGGAACCAATAGCGAAAGTATGGTGGTGAATGTAAGAAAAGGAGATAAGGTTAAGATAAAAAGTATTGAATTTGAAGGCAACGAAAAAGTTAAGGATAAAAGGCTTCGTAAGGCGTTGGGCAAAGCAAAAATTCGAAAGAAAAAGCTAGGGGCTTTTTGGCAACGTTCAAAATATACTGAAGAGGAATACAAAGAAGGGTTAGAGAATTTGGTGAACGCTTACGCCGAAAAAGGATATCGGGACGCCAGGGTGGTTTCTGACACTTTTATAAAAATTGATGAAAACAATATCGCGTTAAAAATAGGTGTGGAAGAAGGGGACCGATACTATTTTGGGAATATCGATTTTGTTGGGAATTCGGTGTACACGGATAGGCAATTGACCCAAGTATTGGGTATTAAAAAAGGGGATGTTTATAATGGGGTCCTTTTAAAAGAACGGATTGCGGACGATTCAAAACCAGATGGTGAAGATGTTACCAATTTATATCAGAACAACGGGTACCTCTTTTCAAGTATCAATCCCGTCGAAGTTTCCGCAGTAAATGATACCATTGATTTTGAAATCAGGATCATTGAGGGTAAAGAGACCTTTTTGGATCATGTGACCATATCTGGGAATGATAAGACCAACGACCACGTCATATTTAGGGAACTGCGCACTCGGCCGGGTCAAAAGTACAGCAAGGACAATATTATTAGAAGTGTTCGTGAATTGGGGCAATTAGGATTCTTTGATGCAGAACAGATTGTGCCGGACATTCAAAATCCGGACCCAAATGCTGGAACTGTTGATTTAAAGTACAGTTTGGTAGAAGCCGGTTCCAGTCAAATAGAACTCCAAGGAGGATTTGGGGGAGGGGGCTTTATTGGAACCTTAGGGCTTTCATTCAATAATTTTTCAATACAGAATTTGTTCAATGGTGAAGCCTACAAACCGGTTCCTATGGGGGATGGACAAACCTTCGCCTTACGTTTACAAGCTAGTAGGACCTTTAGGGTCTACAGTCTTAATTTTTCCGAACCTTGGTTGGGAGGCAAGAAACCGGTTCGGTTCAACATGTCTTTCTCAAGGACGCAGCAGTTCAGGTCTACTTTTGATAACAATGGTAGGATAGATGTAGATCGGGACCAAAGTTTCTCAATTACCGGCATATCCGCTGGTTTGGCGAAAAGAGTACAATGGCCGGATGATTTTTTTACGCTTTCCCATTCATTGAGCTATCAGCGCTATGTTTTCAACGAATTTAATAGTGGGCTGTTCAATTTTGGAAATGGTACTTCAAATTCCTTGACCTATACGTTTGGTATTTCCAGGAGTTCCCAGGGACCCAGCCGAATTTTCCCATTGACAGGTTCTAATTTTGAAATCACCGCCCGTGTTACCCCTCCTTATTCTTTGTTCAGTAGCAAGGATTTCAAGGCCATCCGGGAGGAAATTGATCAAGTAACCCGTGAAATATTGGATTTGGACTTGGGCGCAGCGGACCCTGAATTCCCATCGCTAAGAAGGCAATTGGAGAGTTTGGAAGAAGAACGTTTTAAACTGTTGGAATTTTTTAAAATTAAGTTTAGGGGTGACTGGTATACCCGATTGGTGGACAAATTGGTCTTGAGAACAAATGCTGAGTTTGGCTTTTTGGGGGCCTATAACAATGACATAGGAGACGTTCCTTTTGAACGGTTCTTTGTTGGAGGGGACGGACTTGGAAATTTTACCCTTGATGGAAGGGAGATCATACAGTTAAGGGGGTATGACAACAGTTCCTTGACTCCGTTTAGCTTGAACCCCATTACCGGAAATCTGGAACAGGACGGCGGTACCATCTACAATAAATACACCATGGAACTTAGGTATCCGCTCACCTTAAAGCCTTCCGCATCCATTTATGTACAAACTTTTTTGGAGGCAGGTAATGCTTGGAATAATTTTAATGAATTTAATCCGTTTCAGTTAAAGAGATCAGCTGGAGCGGGGTTACGTATTTTTATGCCGGCGTTCGGCCTTTTGGGTATAGATTTTGGTTATGGTTTCGACGAAGATTTACGCCCTCAATCCGTAGGTCAGGGACCCAGCGGATGGCAGACCCACTTCATTATTGGTCAACAATTTTAATATAATTGGAAGATTTGGCCATATTTAAGTACTTCATTTTAAAAGATTTAAATATTTTGGCACGATATTTTCTCTGTAAAATCCGGATTCAAAAATGAAGACACAAACGTTCTTTTTTATTGGTGTAATGTTTGTCGCCATTAGTGCAGTAGCACCGCGCGCAGTTGGGGTTAGAATAGGATATGTAGATATGGAATATATCCTTGAAAACGTGGAGGAATATCGGGATGCTACGGATCAGTTGAACACCAAAGCAGACAAATGGAAGCAAGAAATTGAGCTGAAGTTGGGGAAAGTGGAGCAAATGAAAAAGGATTTGGCAGCGGAAAGGGTATTGCTTACGGATGAACTTATTGCTGAGCGCGAGGAGGAAATCCAAATATTGGAAACCGAGGTGTTGGACTACCAACAAGATCGATTTGGACCACAAGGAGATTTGGTCCTTCAGAAAAGACTATTGGTGCAACCCATCCAAGATCAAGTTTTTGTTGAGGTACAGAAAATCGGAAAAAATAAAAGGTATGATTTTATTTTTGATAAATCTGCAGATGTCGTAATGTTGTACTCCGAAAAAAGGCATGACATCAGTGACTTGGTTTTAAGGGAGATAGCCCGGACCAGAAAAGTGAGCAAATCCAATAAAGCAGAAAAGGAAAAAAATAGACTAAAAGAGTTTCAAGCAGAGGAAGCCGAAGCGGACAAAGAAATTAGTGAGGCCCTAAAGGCGCGACAAGACAAAGCCCAAACCACGAAGGAAGAGAGGGCAAAGGCTGCAGAAGAACGACGCGCGGAGCAGTTGAAGTTGAGGGAAGAAAGGAAGAAAGCCTACGAGGAAAGAAGGAAAAAACTATTGGAAGAAAGGGAAGCCAAACGCAAAGCAAAACAAGAAGAGCGGTTAAAGGAACAGGAAAAAGAAAAAGACTCTACAAGTCAAAGTTAAATAAACTGAACACTAAAATTGTATACTCAAATTAAACTATTAGGAATTATGAAAAATGTAAGGAAGTTGTTGGTTGTGGTGGTGTTGATGGCGGCAACAAGCTATGTTCACGCACAGAGCAAAGTGGCCCATATAAATGTACAGGAGTTATTGTCGGCGATGCCGGAGATGATAGCGGCCCAAGCGGAGTTGAAGAAAGTACAAGAAACATATCGTGCCGATTTGGAAGGCTCAATGACTGAGCTAAAAAATAAATATGCCCAATATTCCAATGAAGCAGCTACCATGACCAAGGAAGAAAACGATAAACGAGCTTTGGAATTACAGCAGTTCGATAAAAATATCCAAGAGGCCGAGGCTACAGCCATGCAAGATCTACAAAAGAAGCAAGCCGAACTCTTTGCACCAATCACCGAAAAGGCAAAGACTGCTATAGAAAAGGTTGCCGCATCATTAGGTTTTGACTATGTCATTGATGCATCCCAGGGTGGGGGCCTTATTGTGGCGAGAGGAAAAGATTTACTGCCAGAGGTCAAGCAGGAACTCGGATTCTAATTTCCTCCTAAAGAATTAAGAAAACCGTCAGGCTTATATAGAACAAAGTTTGGCGGTTTTTTATTTTAAAATATGGATAGACGAATCGGCATTTTTGATTCTGGAGTGGGCGGTACTTCTATTTGGAGGGAGATTGTACAGTTCTTACCCAATGAGAGCACCACTTATTTAGCGGACAGCAAAAATGCCCCCTACGGAACTAGATCCAAAGGGGAAATCCTTCGGTTAAGTATCAAAAACACGGAAATCCTTTTGGAAAAGGGTGCCAAAATCATTGTTGTAGCCTGTAATACGGCAACTACCAATGCCATAGCTATTCTTAGAAAAAACTACCCGGTACCCTTTATTGGTATTGAACCTGCCATTAAACCAGCGGCACTCCGAACAAAAAGTGGGAAAGTGGGTGTCTTGGCCACTAAGGGTACGCTTACAAGTAACCTGTTTCACAATACTTCAAAAATCCATGCCGCAGGAATTGAGGTATTTGAGCAAGAAGGGGAAGGTCTGGTCGAGTTGGTTGAAGCGGGCAAAGCACAATCCAAAGAAGCACAGGACGTATTGGAGAAATATGTGTCACCTATGTTAAAAGAAGGCATCGATTGTTTGGTGTTGGGCTGCACCCATTATCCCTATTTGATTCCTATCCTCAAAAAGATAGTACCTCAAAATATTCAAATTATTGACTCGGGTTTTGCAGTGGCAAAACAGACCAAAGCCATTTTGGAATCGCATGGTTTATTGAATGTTGGTGCAAGAGGTGTGGAGTACGTATTCTTTACCAATGGGAACACTGATGTATTGAAATCGATGGTTTCCAGCGGAGCTCAAATCAGTTACCGCAACTTTTAGGTCATTTCCTTGTAAACGTTTGATAGGTAAAGTTGAAGGCATGTTTTTCATCTTTTGGATGAAACACTTCCTTGGTCAATTTCCATTGCTCAGTATCAATTTCTGGAAAAAAGGTATCGGCATCAAAAGAGGCATGGATTCTGGTCAATTCGATATGTGTGGCATATGGCATGGACTGCCTGTAAATTTCACCCCCACCTATGATATAAGCAATTGGTTCGGATTGTATCAGTTCAATGGCCTCCTTCACAGAATTCACCACAGTACAAGGAAATTTGGGTAGGTAATCCTTATCCCTGGTTATGGCGATATGTTCTCGGTTAGGGAGTGCTTTGGGAAAACTTTCCAAGGTTTTACGCCCCATAATAATTTTATGGCCCGAGGTCAATTTTTTAAATCGCTTAAAATCGTCTGGGAGATGCCAGGGCAAATCGTTGTTGATGCCCAAAGCATTGTTTGCTCCCGCCGCTGCAATGATAATGAGTTGGTTCACCCTTCTTTCTTATTGATTTGGGATAGTGGAAATTCGGTCTCTATTTCCTTTTGTAGTTCAGCTATTCTAGTTTTTTGCTTTTTTACCAGTTGTTCCCGTTGCTGGCGTTCCCATTCCTTGCCCATAAACTTGTGCGTTACAAATACATTAAAGGCATGAAAAATAAACAAGAATGCCCAGGCAGTGATGGCCCAGATGAACCAATCATAATTCTCACCATACTTTAAGATTTTGTTAATAAGAACCAAAAAAACACTACCGATAAGAAAAATGACAAAATGGGAGAATAAACGCTTTTTCTGTTTGATGCGTTTTTGGGCATTCTCCAACAGTTCATGTTGTTCCAAGTCGATATCGGAGCGGGCCTTCTTTTTAGAGAATAGCATTGGTTATCTTTAGCAACAAAGATAAGAAATGGGTGTTTCTCCAAAATTGAGAAAAAAATTTCCAGTACTCCATAGGACCATTTATGCCAATACCGCCACTTCTGGATTGTTGAACGAAGATTTATTGGAATGGCGTAAGGAACATGACCTTGATTTTTTGATTGGGGGAAGTAGGGCTAAGGCCAAAACCCACGTTTTGTTGGAGAAGACCAGAAAGACGGTCGCTCAATTCTTCAATTTTGAAGCGGAACATGTGGCTTTGGTATCGAGTTTTAGTCAAGGACTCAACCTATTGTTGGAAGGATTGGATTGTCCTGAGAAAATCCTTCTTTTAAAAGGGGATTATCCCTCGCTTAATTGGCCTTTTCAGAGCCGTGACTTTTCCATAGAATATGTAGGGATTGGCGAAGCATTGGAAGACCGTATCTATAACACGATAAAGAATAAGGATATTACTGTTTTTGCCTGTAGTGCAGTTCAATGGCGCAATGGTTTTAAAATTGATTTGGTCTTTTTAAAGCGCTTGAAGACGGATTTCCCAGAGCTTTTAATCATTATGGATGCCACCCAGTTCTGTGGTACCGAATATTTTGATTTTGCAGTTTCTGGTGTTGATGTTTTGGGTTCCAGCGGATACAAATGGTTATTGGCAGGGTATGGTAATGGCTTTTTGATGGTAAAGCCAGAAGCGCAGGAGCGATTCAAATTAAAGAGTAGGGGATACGGATCGGGAAGAAATGCCAAAGGCCAAAAGGATGGCCGTACTTTTTGCAAACGGTTGGAGCCAGGGCATCTGGATTCCCTATCTTTTGGCAGTCTTAAATTTTCCATGCGGTTTTTGATGGAAGCGGGACTTAGGACGATTGGCAGGCATAATCAAGAGCTATCCCAATATGCAAAAGGGAACTTTACCGCGTTGGGACTTTTGGAAGACTGTATTGTACATCGAAATACAACAAGTACCATCTTTAATATTGGCGGGGAAGCTAGTTACGAAAAACTCGTTAGGAATAATGTAGTCTGCGCGCGTCGCGGGGACGGGACGCGACTAAGTTTTCACTTTTACAATACCTTGGATGAGATAGACTACATTATTGAAATTCTTAAAAAATGATTTCTTTTTATTATTTGAAATGAATACCCATTCCTTTTTTATCAAAGTCAAGGATTGGTGAGCTATATTTTATTAAAATGATAAATCGAACGTAACCTATTGACAGGCAATTGTTTTATAGTTTGCTTTGTCCCTTAATTTGAATTAAAATTTATTTACCATGGCAATCAAGAAACAATATTTAAAAAGCAAACCTGTTTGCAAGGTGACTTTTAGCATTCCTGCAAAAGAAGCTAAAAAAGTAGCGGTCGTTGGAGATTTTAACAATTGGAATCCCAAAGGAAGCCTTTTGAAAAAATTAAAGAACGGTACCTTCAAGGGTACGTTTGAACTACCAAAAGAGAATACTTATGAATTCCGTTATTTGGTGGACAATGCCTATGTCAATGACAGTGAGGCCGACCGTTACCAATGGAACGATTACGCTGGAACTGAAAATGCAGTTTTAGAGGTATAAACCCCACAAAATCGCCATTGGGGATGTTATTCCTCAATGGCGACCCCTTTCCAAAAGGCGACATAACCTTTTATCTGTTTGGCCAACTCACTGGTTTCCGGATAGTACCAAGCGGCATCCTTGTTTTCTTTCCCCTCAACATGTAACGTATAATAAGAGGCAACTCCTTTCCAAGGGCATGTGGTATGTGTGTCACTGGATTTAAAAAATGCCTTGTTGATACTTTCAGGGGGGAAATAATGATTCCCCTCAATTACCTTGGTTTCATCGCTTTCGGCCAAAACCTTGCCATTCCATACTGCTTTCATAGGGTCGTTCTCTTTAATAGATAATCTTTGAATAGTTTTTTATTGTCCTCAAATGAGGTCACAATTTCCAGTCCGGACTCTTTGGCTAGCCACCTGACGGTTTTATCGTCATATTTTTGCGAAATTTCAGTATGTATGGTTTCCCAAGGATTAAAGTTCACTTTTAGGTCAAGGGCATCAATGTGGATTTCCTGCTTCTTCTTGGAAACCAAATAACTCTTGGCGGTTCCACTTTCCGGATCATAAACCTCCCAATGCAGGAATGTGTCAACGTCAAAGTTACCTCCCAATTCCGTATTGATCCTTTTAAGGACATTTTTATTAAAAGCTTCGGTAATTCCTGCTTTGTCGTTGTAAGCATCCAAAATGATCTGTGGTTTCTTTTTTTGGTCCATTCCCATAAACATCAAGTCGTTTGGTCCCATGATCTCTTTAAGCTGACGTAAAAATGAGATGGCGTTTGGATGTAACAAATTACCAATGTTGGAACCTAAGAATAGGATAACTTTTTTTCTGCCTTTTTCCCTTCCAATATCTTTGAGGATATCAAAATAGGTACCCTGTAAAGCGTTAATTTTAAGACTTGGCAGTTCGCTTAAAAGACTTTTTTCCAATTGCTCCAGTGCATTCCGACTGATGTCAACGGGTAGGTATTCAAAATTATAGCCGTTGCGCGAAAGGTGTTTTAAAAGGATTTTGGTTTTCTTGCCATCCCCAGCGCCCAACTCAAACAAATCAAAAGGTTCTTTTTGACCGGAAAAATAGGAGGTAATCCTTTCTTTCTGGGTTTCTAGGATTTCAAATTCGGCATCCGTAAGATAATACTCGGGCATGGCCATGATGTCTTGAAACAAGGCATCCCCTTGTTCGTCATAGAAATACTTGGAGGAAAGATATTTGGGAAAAGAAGTAAGACCTTCTCGCACTTCTTTGGCGAATTCGCTTGTTGCCTTTTCGGCAATGTCTTTTTGCATGAGATGTTTGTCGGAATTACTTTGTCAACCTTAATCCAGTGAATTGCCAACGCAATTGCGGGTGAAAAAAGTTTCTATAGGTAGGCCTGGTATGCTTTTTTGGCGTGGCAATGGAACCTCCACGTAGTACTTTTTGGTTGACCATGAATTTTCCATTGTACTCGCCTAGGGCTCCATCGGCCTTTTTGAAATTAGGGTAGGGGAGATAAGCACTTTCCGTCCATTCCCATCGTTTGCCCCAGGGAACATAGTTTTGGGCGACTTCCCATTCAAACTCCGAGGGCAAGCGTAGGCCCTTCCATTGGGCAAAAGCAAAAGCCTCGTAGTACGAAATATGGGTAACGGGAGCACTTGGATTCACCTTTTGCAATCCTGCGAGGCTATAATAATGCCATTCCCCATCAATATAGTGCCAATACAAAGGTGCTTTTATTTGGTTCTGGTTGACCCAATCCCAACCTTCGGCATGCCAAAGGTCAAATTTTCGGTAACCATGGGCTTCAATAAACCCGATGAATTCCTTGTTGGTAACCAGCTTGTTGGAAATCTGATAGGCATGGAGAAATACCCTATGCCGACCTAATTCATTGTCGTAACAGAACTCGTTGGAATAATGGCCAATTTCATAGTTGCCCTCCTCAATGGAAATCCAATCCTGTTGATGGTTTTCCACAGGATGTTCTTCCAAGCTTTTTGAATAAACAGGTAATAAGGGGTTGTTGCCCAAAATGAATTTGATATCGGTCAAAAGCAGCTCTTGGTGCTGTTTTTCATGATGGATACCAATCTCCAAAACATCATATATTTCCTTGGATAGTTCATTTTCAAACAGGTTTTTGATAGCTTCTGTGACGTAACTTCGATAGGCATATACTTTTTTTACCGAAGGGCGACTCAAATTCCCACGATTGGCCCTAACCACACGTTTTCCCACCGTTTCATAGTAGCTATTAAAGACAAAGGAAAAATCTTCATCAAAGACCTTGTAGTCCATTGCATGGGGTTTTAGAATGAATTCCTCAAAAAACCAAGTGGTATGCCCCAAATGCCATTTAGGAGGACTGACATCCACCACGGGTTGCACCACATAATCTTCAATTTCAAGGGATTGGCAAAGGTCTTCGGAATGCCTCCGGGTTTCCAAAAAGAAATCCAAGAGTGAATCGGTAAGTAACATGCTAGCTATTTTTCCTAAAGATAGCCAATAAAAGGGTGGATGGGAATGAATTAAGCTAAACTTAGCCCATTTTGATAAATGGGTAAACTAAAGCTAAACGTAGTACCCTCATTGGGTTTGCTAAAGACGCTTATACTGGCGTTGTGCAACTCCATGATCTTTCGCACTATGGCCAGACCAAGTCCGGCCCCTTCCTTTTCTTTCCCCGTTTTGGTCTGCCGATAGCGCTCAAAAACCAGTTGTTGCTCTTCCTTATCAATACCAGGTCCGGAATCTTTAATGGAGATTTCAACGTCTCTTTTGTTTGGTTTGATCTCTACAGTAACTTGACCACCCTCAGGTGTGAACTTGAGTGCGTTGTCCATCAGGTTCTGAATGGCCCTTTCCACCAAGGAAATGTCAGCAAAAACCAAGGGGGTTTGCTTCGCCATGTTCAAATGAAGCGCGATTTTTTTCTTTTTTGCCAAAACTTGGTAGTTTCTATGTACATCATTGGCTAATTCAGAAATAAGGAAAGGTTCTTTTTCAGGTTCAACTTGGTTGGCTTCAAGTTTGGAGTACTCAAAAAGTTGGGAAATCAATTTGGAAAGCCGTTCCCCACTAGCGTTAATTTTGTTTAAATAGTCATTTCGTTCTGCATCGGTAAGCTCCTTTTTCTTCATTTGTAGGGTTTCAATATACCCCTGAATAATGGCCAAAGGGGTGCGAAGATCATGGGAAATGTTGGCAATGAGATCGCGACGTAATTTCTCTAGGGACTTTATTTTGTCCATATCCGCTAATATGGTCTCCGCCATATTGTTATAAGTGGCAGCAAGGCCGGTTAAATCGGTCTTCTCATTTCCCTTGATACGGTATTCCAAATCCCCCTGTTGAAAACGCTGGGCCGCATAATTGATTTCCCTGAGATTTTTGGTCAAGTACCAAATGGATAGAACGCCCAAGAGACCCGCAAAAAAGAGGGTAAGGAAAGAAGCACCCAAACCTACCTTTAGCGCGTAGCTCCCAAAAAGCATATTTTTTACATCCACGTACTCTTCGCCGGCAAGAACAATGTAGATATAACCTTCCTTGCCATTTTTATTGAATTTCGCCGCTGAGAATACTTTCTGTATTTCTGGATTTCTGGGGTCATCTCCCAAAACATGATCGGCTCCCTTTGCCGCTATAAAATCTTGAATGGGAAACAAACTTACTTTTTTAGGGGTGTTTTCCGGATTGTCATGGTCAAGTACCACAGAGTATTGCACATTACCTTCAATATCCAATAGGTATACTTCAATGGCACGGTTAACAGCCATCATATCGTGCATGATATCCCCAAAAAGAGCTTTGTTTACATTGCCCAGACTATCTATGGGACTTTGTTCCAGAAACTTTTCATCAATCAAGTCCTGCGCCAGATGGGCATGTAGTCGCTGATTGGTCTCATTAAAGTGTTTGTTGGAAAAATATATCGTTGATAAGGTATAGCCCACTCCAGCCAACACCAATACCGAGATGAAGGCCAGAATTAATTTGGTAATCAGTTTGTTGGAATAAAGCCTTTCGTTCATAGCTCCTCATTGAATTTATAGCCCACGCCCCAAGTGGTCAATATGTATTTGGGATTGCTCATATCAGGTTCTATTTTGGAGCGCAATCGGTTGATATGTGAGTTGACCGTATGCTCATAGCCCGTAAAATCATATCCCCATATCATGTTTAATAATTTGGTTCGGTCGTAACTTTTTCCTGGATTTGACGAAAGTAGGACCAACAGTTCAAACTCCTTCGGGGAAAGTTCAATGCGTTCGTTATTGCAGACCACCTTTCTATGATCAACATCAATACGTAGGCCATCAAATCGTAAGGATTTGGGCCCATCCGATTCCCTCGTGGCACTTTTGCTCATTTTTTGACGCCGAAAAATGGCCTTGACCCGTGCAATGAACTCTCTAACACTAAAGGGTTTGGTGAGATAATCGTCTGCACCTACTTCGAGCCCCAATACCTTGTCTATTTCCTCGGATTTTGAGGTCAACATCATTATAGGGGACTGTACATTGTTGGCCCGTATTTTTTGGCAAACTTCCAATCCATCCATCTCAGGGAGCATAACGTCCAAGATTACAAGGTCGGGTTCATGCTCAATGGCCATCCTGAGACCTAAATCCCCTTGTTTTGCAGAAAGGGTGGAACAACCCAAATCCTTTAGGTGGATTTCCAAAAGCTGAACGATCTCTGGGTCGTCTTCAACAATAAGTACTTGTTTCATTTAGGTCAAATTAAGCAGTAAAACCTCACGGAATGTTCACAATCGTATCCCAACCCCGTGAAGATTGGTCGACAAAAGTTTTGATACATTGCAAAAAACAGCTAAAAAAAGGCTTAATCAATTAATATATAGTCAGTTATAAAAATTGATTTCTGTGTGAACATTCTGCAATACTTCGCCAATTTCTTTGTTGCAACAATTAAAACATCAAAAAACAATGAAGTTAAGAACAATTACAACAGGTATTTTGGCAATGTTGCTGGTCATTGGATGCTCCGATGACGATGATTCCAATGATGACAACCCAGTGGTTTTGGATGCTGGGACATTATCTGGCGGTCCTTTTAGTTTTACGGTAGACGGTGTTCCGGATATGGTCAGTGGTATTACGCTCACTGGATTCGATGGGGTTGGGGACGTCCAATCCTATGTGATTACGGATGATGCAAGAAACATTCTGGGCCTTCCCCCCAATTTAGAGGCTGTGGAAGGGGTTGATTTTGATAGTGCGGGAGTTGGTGATTGCTATATTTATCACATTACCCACCAAGAAGGATTATTGGGTCTGGCAATGGGAGAAAACTTGGATGGTTTAAGTGGAGACTTTGATTTGTCCAATTTCATCATCGTTAACCGTGGTGCGTTGAATGCTGGGGAACTTTCGGGTGGGCCCTACGAATTTGTGGTGGATGGCCTTCCCGATATGGTCAGCGAAATTATGTTGGACGCTACCAACTTAACCGGTGATAACCAGACCTATGTCATTACTGACGATTCGAGAAACATTTTGGGAATTCCACCCACCCTTGAAGCGGTAATGGGTGTTGATTTTGATGGTGCAGGCGTAGGGGACTGCTATATCTATCATTTAACGTATTCCACGGGCCTTGTCGGATTGGAGATGGGCAATAATCTGGACGATGTTACCGGGGATTTTGATCTGTCCAACTTCATTGAGGTGAACCGTTTGGCCTTGGATGCTGGGACGTTATCCGGAGGTCCTTATAATTTTACGGTGGACGGAATACCCGATATGATTACTACGATTGCCTTGGATGACACCAATTTGAATGGAAACAACCAGACCTATGTCATTACCGATGATGCCCGGAATATTTTAGGAGTTCCACCTACCTTGGAGGCGGTTATGGGCGTTGATTTTGATGGTGCCGGGGTAGGTTCCTGTTACGTTTATCACTTGACCTATTCCACAGATTTGGGAGGTCTTGAAATGGGCGGCAATCTGGATGACCTAACGGGACTGTTTGATTTGTCCAACTTTGTTGTGGTCAATAGAAATGCCTTGAACGCAGGTACCCTATCTGGTGGTCCTTTTATGTTCTCCGTGGATGGTACCCCTGATATGGTCAGCGGAATTACTTTGGATGCCACCGATATTACGGGGACCAATCAAGGATATGTGATTACCGATGATGAACTCAACATTTTGGGATTGCCTCCAACTTTGGAAGCCGTTGAAGGTGTGGACTTTGACGGGGCAGGTATAGGGTTGTGTTTGATATGGCACATCACCTATGAAGATGGTATCACCGGATTGGCCATGGGGGAAAATGCCGCTAATTTAGATGGCTTTTTTGCTCTATCCAATTCCATACGCGTCTATCGAAATCCCAATGCCGGAACCATTGCTGGAGGGCCGTTCACCTTTATGGTAGACGGGGCACCTGACATGGTCAGTGGTATTACCTTGGATGGCAGCAATGCCACAGGAACCAACCGTACCTGGGTGATTACGGACGACCAAGGAACTATTTTAGGACTACCACCTACCTTGGCGGATGTGGAAGGCGTAGACTTTGACGCCGCCGGTACGGGCATTTGCTTTATCTGGTACATGCGCTATGAAGAAGGGCTGACCGGTCTGGAAGCTGGAAACAATGTGGCGGATTTGGAAGGCCTTTACGGATTGTCCAACTCCATCCAAGTAACACGAAATTAAACTATGAAAAAGAACGGTGTTTTGTAATTAGTTGTTTCAGTAGTTAGTGAAGCGCCCAAGGGAACCCCTTGGGCGTTTTTTATTCGCTTTTCCACTTTTCATATAATTTTGTGGTATTTCTAAATCTTGTGCTTACCCCAAAATTATCCTTGAAACTATCAACTGTATCGAATATTGTGTCCCTGTACTCTGTTCTCCAATCTCTATCTGGAAGATATTTATGTAAAATACAATAAGATAATCTATCTAGGGAATTTAGATAGTTTTCTTTAGAGATGTTGATTTTGTCTTTATAAATTTCAAGTAACTCTTTATTAAGATTTTCCCTTGATTTTTGAACTTCAATATTGTAGTGCCTTAGTTCAAAATTAGCCTTATCAAAGCTTTCCTTTCTTTTATTTAATTCACTCTCCAATTCCAATACTGTCATTAGAGTATTGTTTTTTTGGTTTTCGGAAAGATTTTCTAATTGCTTTTTTACTTGTTTTATTTGATAATAGGCTATCCATAGAATTCCCCCAGAGATAATAGTGGTCAATGCACTAGAAACAGCAACAATCCAATCGGTCTGGGAGTCCATTTATTGATTTAATTTATCCATCAACCTCCTTAATATTTCTTCCGCTTTTCCAGAATTAGAGTGTGTCATCTGATGGTCTTGAGATTTTGGGACAAATTCACTACCACCAGTTTTGAAAAATCTTAAAACTTCAGCAGGAGATATATCATTTGCTCTTATGTCTAATACAATCTCATTTAAAATTTTGTCTATTTCATATTCAGATTCAGCCGATTTGAGTTTTTCAAAAATTTTTCTCATAAACAATATATTTTCAGTTTTTAAACCGCCACAACCCCTTTGATATGAGGGTGTGGGTGATAATCCAATAAGGTAAAATCTTCAAAGCTAAAGTCAAAGATTTCCTTGATGTCTGGGTTAAGGTGCATGGTGGGCAAAGGTCGGATGTCACGGGACAACTGTAGTTCCACCTGCTCCAAATGGTTGTTGTAGATATGGGCATCCCCAAAGGTGTGGACGAACTCCCCCGGTTCATAACCACATACCTGGGCCATCATTAAAGTAAACAAGGCGTAACTGGCGATATTAAAGGGTACGCCCAAGAAAATATCGGCACTGCGTTGATACAATTGACAGCTAAGCTTTCCATGGGCCACATAAAACTGGAAGAAGGCATGGCAGGGGGGTAGGGCTGCTTTTCCATTGGCCACATTTTCAGAAAAGGAAACCGAAGTATCTGGCAACACACTGGGGTTCCATGCACTGACCAACATCCTGCGGCTATTGGGATTGTGCTTTAAGGTATGGACGACCTCTTTGATCTGATCAATTTCCTCAGAGTTCCAATTACGCCATTGGTGGCCATAGACGGGTCCCAAATCCCCATTTTCATCGGCCCATTCATTCCAAATACGTACCCCATTTTCCTGTAGATAATTCACATTGGTATCGCCCTTTAGAAACCAAAGGAGTTCATGCACTATGGATTTTAAATGGAGTTTTTTAGTCGTCACCATGGGGAAACCTTGCTGCAAATCAAACCGCATTTGATACCCAAAAACACTGAGGGTTCCTGTTCCCGTGCGGTCCCCTTTTTGATTGCCATGTTCTAGTACGTGCTTGAGTAAATCGTGGTATTGTTTCATAGGGGGTAAAGGTAAAGGCTTAAGGGTGAAGGGTGAAAGGTTTAGATGTTGTGTTTTCAATATTTTATTAACGATAGATGTGGGTTAAGAGTTGGGGGTTAAAGGTAAAGGTTAAGGGTGAAGGGGTATTGGTTAAAGGATGTTGTGCAAAGGGCAATGGGTCATTGGCAAAAAAGGGTAATTAACGTGAGTTCGACGTAACTATACGGCCAAATATAGTTGTTTGGTATCGACGAAGTTCTTTTTCAGGGACGGTTTCTTTTCTGTGAAGTTATATGCAATCAGTGCAGAGAACAGATTGGTCAAAAAATTTTTTGGGCTCCTGTGCCTGGAATGTTCTATTTGGAAGATGTTCTTGAGCTGGTCTATAATCGTCTCGGCAATGGCCCTTTTTCTGAGCAGGATGGCATCCATTATCGGGGTCACGGTCTTGGATTTCATGTTCTTTCGGAGTTTTGTGACAAGGTGTATGCCGTTTGCGAACAGGTTTTGGAAGAGTTCTTTTGAGATATATCCCTTGTCACCGTAGAGTTTTCCCCAGAGCCTCTTGGTAAAGTTCTTGTTTCGCAATGGCCTTCGGTCGTCCACGTTGCCCGGTGTGAGCAGGAAATCGATTACCTCTCCCGTGTCACTTGTGACCAAGTGCAGTTTGAAGCCATAGAACCAACCGATGGAACACTGTCCGCGCTTTGCAAGGCCATCGAACACCCTGTGGTTGTGGATGCGCCTGTTGTGGCATACCCGAAGCGGTGTGGAGTCGATGAAACTGATGCCCGAACAGTTGCCCAACGCAAAGTTTTTCAGATAGGCGGCCAATGGCAACATGGAGTCCGAACAGAGTTCCACCATGCGGTTATAACTGACCAAATCGGGAAAATGGCCATGAAGGTGCTTGCAAACATAACCATTGTAAAAGGTCTTGAAATTGCGGAAGCCGCTCAAATGGAAAAGTACTTCCACGGTTATCACCTCTGAGAGCGACATTTTTGAAGGCCTGTTGCGCTTTTTGCCCTTTCCTATGAGCTGTTTTTCAAATAAAGGGACAAATTCCTTGCAGAAATCATCGATGGAACAGAATATTTCGGTAATTTTAAGTGAAGATATCATGAGCGGAATATTTTACAATGAATTGAAATTCAACACTTTAATTTACTGAATATTCCGCTTTTTTCTTACATGAAAACCAAGTTTCTTACGTCGAACTCACGTTAATTACCTATTTATTCAAATATCGGCGGAGAGCTGAAAAACCAAACACGAAGAAATGGAAAACAAAAAGGAACATATAAATCCAAATGGACTTTTTAAAAACCCGGCTTTCTCCCAAGTTGTCTCTACCCAGGGGAATGGAAAAACAATATACATTGGCGGACAAAATGGAGTGGACAAAAAGGCCGAGATCGTCGGTAGAAACGACATTGCTTCTCAAACGGAACAAGCTTTAAAGAATTTAAAAATTGCGTTGAAATCTTCTGAAGCTGATTACGGGAACTTGGTCAAACCGAACATCTATATAGTTCAAGGTCAAGATCTGAGAAAAAGCTTTGAGGCGTCAAGAAAACTTTTGGCCAATATTTCAAAACAACCCATCGTTACGGTTCTTTTTGTAGCTGGACTTGCGAATCCCGATTATCTTATCGAGATAGACGCAATTGCATTCATTCCCGAAAAAACAAAAGAGTAAAGATGTATATGAATTCGAGAGCTTGTTTGGAATTCAAAACGAACAATTGACCAAGTTGAAAGAAGAAGGGTATCCGACAAAGTTATATTTTGTCTACGGTCTAAAATGGCATTTATATTTGGCCAATCGAATTGCAGAATATCCCATGAATCTATTTAGAGCTTTAAATGATATTGTAGAATAAAACTTTGGTTAGCATTAGGTACCGTCGATAGCCTTTTAAGTAATAAAACCAAGGCAATAGCTTGGAGACCCACTACCATGTATTTACCAACCGATGGTCTGCAATCATTGATTTCCATTGATTTTTACAGAAGTTCATACGTCACGGCATCGGTCATCTGTGGCGCACTTTTACCTGCACTGTTGCGTAGAAGATACCGTCCAAAGCGGATCAACTTTGTTACCACGTTCAGAGGTCAGAAGCGCAGACTTTTAAACCGCTAAGGCTCAATGGCCCGAAATATCCATCCACAGATGCCATCTATTTACCGTCACTTGTTATCTTAAAAGGTTTTCCTAGATGGTAAAGCTCGGTGGTCTATAAATTTACTCCCTAGATGACGAAAACCAAGAAGTACGGTCACTTAACGGCTGCATCGATGACCGGGTTTTCCTCTTTTCCCTAAAATTCCCGTCTTTGCCCCCATGACGCACTGTCTGGCATTGGTCAGACATGGCCCGGCGTTAGTGATAATTTAGGAAATAAAAAACAAGAACCCCTAAATAAAACGATTTACTTTTATGAATACAAAAAACAAATAATGAAGTCCCTCTTGAAATTTGAGTTAAGCTTGTTGTTCATTCTTACGTTACAAAATCTCTTGACAGCACAGCAAGACATCAAAGAAAAAAAGATAACATTCGGATAGCACACAAAACATCATTCCATTCCAATATCTTTAAAGAACACCGGGAGTTTTATGTATCCTTTCCTTCCAATTATGATAAGAGTGTTCATGATTACCCTGTTATTTATGTTATGGACGCCGAATATTTATTTGATATAACCCAGTCCATTGCAAAAATAAGGGCGAGTCGAAATTATATGCCCCAAAGTATTGTTATTGGGATAGTGAACAATACCGGAAAACGAAATGATATGCCCTTATTTTAAAAGATAAGGAAGGGCAGGAGTTTTTTGGTGGCTACGGGGGTAAATCAAAGGAACACCTAGAGTTTCTAAAGAAAGAAGTCATTCCGTTTTTTGAGAAAGCGTATAGAATAAACGCTCATCGTACCATAATAGGAATTTCGCCAACATTTGGACCTGTTCTAGGGGCCTTTTGGAACGACCCTACCCTATTCAGGGCCTATGTCATCTTAGCTTCTGAATTAGCCCAGTATACCAATACTGGATCAAGCGTAGCAGATCGGATTTTGACTTCAATTAAATCTGGGAAACATTCAGGGAATTCATTGTATATCGGAAAAGCATCGGACGATCTGTTACGAAGACCAATAGAGGAAACACAGGCCTATGCAGATTTGAATGAAGCACTGGAAAAGCTGGAACTAAAAAGTTTTAGATACCGTATCGAAATATTACCGGATGAAGATCATTATAGAATGTCCATACCAGGGATACTCCATGGTCTTGAAACCATATACCCAAGAGCAATTTGGAACATTCCATATCCTTCATTTTGGAAAGCCGAAAAACCGGCAGAAACCATAAAGAAATATTTTGATGGACTATCCCTACAGTACGGATTTGAAATTGTCCCTAATGAGGATGCTTTTTATTTTATTGGCAATTTGTCTGGGGTAGGGCGTAGATTGAGAGCCGCCAAACGTTATCCTGAATTAGTAGAACTTTTGGAATTGGCAGCAGATTATTATCCTAAATCTGCGGCCTTGTATAGAAGCTTATCCAAAGCATAAACCTATGTCAATGATGTTGAAAAATCTGCATTGGCTAATAAAAAAGCCGAAGATCTACTAGTAAATCCTGATACCAAATAACAACTTGAAGCATAAAGCCATCTGAATTTAATAAATCACATAGCAATGGATTAAAGTCACTAGAGCTGAAACTATGGGCACAAATATCCTTTATAAAGGTGTTGAACACCAAACCACGTTAATCCTGATAATCCAATTTTAGTCAGGGTGCGTACAGTAAATAATTAAAGACGGTTTGAGGGTTATACTTTACCCTTAAAGCTGATGGACAAATCGAATGGGTAAACTTAAATTAAGAACGGATGCAGAAATCGATATGATTTTTGCGAATTAACCAGACTTTGTTCGTGATAAAATGTGCTATTTATGTGAATTGATCATAAAAACAGCAGAGGAAACCGAAAGTATACGGGATTTGGAAGAAACCTTGAAAATGGGGAGAACCCAGTTTTATCACTAAAAATGGCAGTACGTTGCTTATGGATTGGAAAGAAAAGACACCAGACCCATATGCCAATGAAACACTTCGTACGTTAATTCCTAATTAGGTTCGCAAGACCCTAGATGATTTTTTCAAGAAAATAATGGCAGCAATTATTTCGAAAACAATAAAAAACACAATGGGTATAATTTTGCCTCCCCAGTAACTCAAAAGAACTGGAGTGAAGGCATGACCGTAAAACATCTGATTCTTATCCCAGATGTCCCCGTCCCACGTCAAACGAAAAAGTGTTTTGGGATGCATGGGCCGTTGCTCCTCTGGCCACCCAACGTGACGACCAATGTGCCACCCCAAAGGACCTATCACCTCTTCCGCAAATTTAACACTCTCCTCATCAGTGACCACAGCGGTAATTTGCATATAATTTGACAAGAAGGCAGTAACCACGGCAATTCCCAAGACATGGTGAATCTCCGTTTCTGAATAATAGGCCTTTAGAGCTTGTACATGTTCGGGACGCACCTTGCTTGGCAGCTGCAGTGCCTGTCTGGTAAACTCAAAACCAGCCAGTTCCTTTTCTGTAAACAGCGAATCGTTGTTGAAAAGATATACCTGTTGAATCCGTTGACGATCATTTCCTAAATAGTGCATCCCCAAGGCTCCATGGGCCTGGCAGTGCTTACAATCCGAAGCTACCTGTCCAATTGTAAAAAATTCCCAACTTTCGCGAACTGAAAACTTATGTTCGTTGAAAATCACCCAATCCATACCTAAAAATGGCTTGCTCAGTCCTGGGGCCAAAATAGGGGATTCCAAAAATTGTCTGCGTTCAAAACGACTTGAGTTTTCTTGCTTGACCTGACTCAAAGAAAAGAGCTGTGCATCCAAATCAGTAATTGATATGGGCGGATTAAGGGTCTTATCATTTACCAAACCTGTTCCGTAGAGCATATTGAAAGTAGTCGCATACGAAATAAGCAACATAATGTTTACAATCTCCCTTTCATCGTAATGCTGTCTGAGCAGCCAGATATCGTTGGCATTGACCTTGACGGGCAGAACACCCCCACGCTGCGCAAATATAAAAGCGGCAAGCTCCGCCTCAGTAAGTTCACGGGGGTCGAGTCGATACAATGCCTTGATATCTTCCTCTGACAGACCTAAGTTGAGCAAGTGTTGTTGTGCAACTGCTTCAAAAGGGGCACTTTCACTGGCCAAAGCGGTATGCAGCCATAAGCTCCAAACGAAATTCTTTGGAAACAAGGATTTTTCCTCTAGGACAACCTCCAATTCGTCGGCAAAAACCAAAAAGTCATCCCAACTGCCAATTGTGGCGTAATAGATTTGTTTAGCAACGTCAAAAGAGTCATCAGCTTGGGCTTTATGGGATGAAAAAAGCACCATCCCCAAAATCAAAAAAATACCAGTGAATTGCTTTTTCGATATAGTTCTTGTGTTCATAATCATTGCTTTAAATATTTCGTTCCATAACTTGCACTACTTGCCACAGGACGTATCATTGGTCTATTTTCTTTTCTTTCAAGCGTAAGATGTAAAACCAAATAAACAATACCTGAATCACAAAACTTGGCAACGCCTGCGCTATAGAATCACCTGCAAGAATATGGGAAGCTGAAGCACCAACAAGATTGACGGCTATAGCCCCAATTGCCCACTCCTGCAAAAAAGAATATTTTTTTTGATACATAGCTACAACTCCCAATATATAAGCTGGCCCCAGGATCATGGCAAAATAGCTGGGATATCCAAGCCGCTCGAGCTCTGGTGTCATTCCACCTGACAGGCAGGCCAGGGCGGCCATGATATATACAAAAGCGACGAGTGCCTGAAGCCCAATACGAATTTTTTTTTCTGTAAACATTTTTCGTGAGTTTAGATTAGACAAGCCTATATGGGGGGATTGATCTTCACCAAAAATAAACGTCACCTTTTAGCCAAAAACTGATATATCTCATATTTACCATATTTTATAGTTGATGAGTAACCAATCAGCCCATCAAAAGCTACCTGAGGGCTCTTAAAAAGTAGCCATTGGCAGGTCTAAGTTAATTTTGTAATCGAAAATCCAATGGAATTGAGATTCGTTTGAACGGGCCAATTGGAAACGTGCTCCACCAAAACGGTAATCAATCGTAGCTCGTCCTAACAAATTCCACCAATCTGAAATAGCCCAAAACCTCTTCATTGGAATCCTTTGGATGAATACAGTTGGTCTTAACCGCATCCGAGTAATATAAAATGGGCTGTCATTCCCACAGCATAATTCAAGTAAGATAACCATGTCCATGGTAGCGTTCTGAAATACCATAAACGTTGATGTTTATCGTTGTCCCAGCAACTAAATCCTCATTTTCAAACTCAGTAAAGTTCTCGTTGCCATCAATAAATACATCGCTAAGGGCCGTCGAGGATACCGAAAGTAGGCATGATTTCATTGATTTTCGCCATGCGCTGATAAAATATGAATGGTAAAGACATTGGCTTTAATTCATTCCTGCTTTCTTTTTAACTTTAAGCCTATGAAACAATTCCCTTCTTGGTCAGCGCAACGACTCGTTCGCCGTTTAAGGAGACGGAGTACAATGATAGCATAACCGAGACTGTTTTAGTACAAAAATCAGAACAATGAAAAAGATAGGCATACTACTTCCATTTGCTGTAATAACACTCCTTCAATGCAAGCCCAACGCCACTGAGCAACTAAAAACAGTCACTATACAAAGACTACCGAACGAGGGTGTGGTTGCCGCCAATGGCATGGTAGTTACTGCTCATCCAATGGCCACAAAAATTGGGTTGGATGTTCTGAAAAAAGGGGGTAATGCTTTTGACGCAGCAGTGGCGGTAAAATATGCCCTGTCCGTTGTTTTGCCCAAGGCGGGTAATTTGGGTGGCGGTGGCTATATGATTTACAGAACCGCCAACGGTGAAAAAGGGGCACTCGATTTCCGGGAAACAGCACCTGCAGCAGCAAGTCGGGATATGTTTATTGATACCCAAACGGATTCAGTAATGAAACAAAAAGCCCTTTTGGGGCATTTGGCAACCTGCACCCCCGGCACAGTGGACGGCATGGATAAAATTTATAAAAAATTTTGTGTGTTGCCTTTCAACACTTTAATTCAACCCGCAATTGATGTGGCAAAAAACGGTTTTGCCATTTCAGAATATGATGCCTGGACCTTTAATCGACCGCAAAAAGAGTTTCTTAAGGTCAATGATTCCTCAATGATTTTTATCAAAAATGAACCTTGGGTTAAGGGCGATTCAATCATCCAAGATGATTTGGCAAAAACTCTTGAACGCATAAGGGACAATGGGCGGGACGGTTTTTACAAAGGAGAAACCGCACAATACATTGTTGATGAGATAAATTCCGGGGGTGGTATTTTGAGTAAGGAGGATTTGGAAAATTACAGTTCTACATGGCGGAAACCTATTGAGGGTGTTTATAGGGATTCTTTCAATATTGTTTCGATGCCACCTTCTTCTAGCGGCGGTATCATCATCGTACAATTATTGAAAGGTTCCAATGCATATGATTTCAAGAAAATGGGACACAACACCCCTGAAACGGTCCATGTAATGACTGAATTACAGCGCAGGGCATATGCCGATAGGGCAGAACACATGGGGGACCTGGATTTTTATGATGTGCCTATCCAAATGCTGCTGGATAAGGAATATATCGCCACAAGAAATGCTTCCATAACCATGGAAAGGGCAACACCCTCCAACGAGATTAAAGCTGGGGAAGTGGAGGGGATTGAAAGCCTTGAAACTACCCATTTTTCAATTGTTGACAAGGAAGGAAATGCAGTGTCCATTACCACGACCTTAGTGGGTTATTTTGGTTGTAAAGTACTGGTGGACAATGCCGGTTTTTTCTTAAATAATGAGATGAACAATTTTAGTTTAAAACCCGGCTTCCCCAATATTTTTGGCCTTGTTGGCGGGGAAGCGAATTCCATTGCCCCTGGAAAACGGATGTTGAGCAGTATGAGTCCGACCATCGTCGAAAAAAATGGGGACTTATTTATGGTTCTGGGTACCCCTGGAGGTTCAACAATTATCAATGTTAATTACCAAAACATTGTTAATGTCATTGATCACGGCATGACCATGCAGGAAGCCGTCAATGCCAGAAAGCATCATTCACAATGGCTACCTGATATCATTGTAATGGAAGAAGCCGCATTGGATAGTACCACCATTACCAGATTAAAAGAACTGGGGCATACTTCTTTCCGGGTGGTAGAACAATTGGGGCGGACCGAGGCTATTTTAGTAAGACCAGATGGCTCTTATGAAGGCGCTGCAGATTACAAACGTACCGGCGATGCCATTGCGGAGGGATATTAATTAAACCTACCCGATCAACAAAAACATATTGATATTCATGGTTATTTAAGGCATTCATCACCTATTTACTCAGTGACTTGAAATGTTATATATAAGTTTTACCTATGGAATTGACTGCAGAAATAAGGGAATATATTGACAAAAGTGTGCTGTGTTGGCTTGCGACTGTATCATCCACAGGAATTCCCAACGTTTCACCTAAGGAAGTATTCAACTATTATGGCACCGATAACATCATAGTTGCCAATATTGCTTCACCCCAAACTGTACGAAATATCAAACAGAATAAAAACGTATGTGTGAGCTTTATTGACATTTTGGTGCAGAAAGGATTTCAACTAAAGGGAACCGCAGAAATTATTAAGAAAATGGATGTGGAATTCAAAGAAATGGAACACCTATTGACAGAAATCACCGAAGGAAAATTTCCATTTTCCACAATCACAAAAATCACAATTGAAGAAGCCAAACGAATCATTGCCCCAAAATATATTTTATACCCAAGGACCACGGAAATGGAGCAGATTGAAAGTGCGAAACGAATCTATGGTATTTGAACATGAAGAACATGTAAGCACAAATAACTGTACTCAATAGTCACAATTCCCTTATTTTCATATTTCGGAACCAAGCTTCAAAATACCAATTCTGAAGGGCAATCTTTCCTTTCGTGATCCTTCCAAAATTGGGGTTGTCCTTAAAATTGCTTTGGCTCAGTTTTTGTTGCCACCCTGAGGAGGTTACATCTTCCTTGGCCGTCATTGTTCCATTGAGGTAGAACTCAATTTTTCCGTCTTGTTGTATGATTCGAGAAGTATTCCATTGTCCAACGGGTTTGGGAATCTCCGGGTTGGTCTGTGGCGATACCCCCCATAGGCTCCCAGCTTGTTTTTTAGGGGTTTTGGTATCCATATGGGTAGGTTCCAACAACTGGTATTCAGGTCCTGTTCGGTACGTCGCATCAAATTCTGGGGATTCTTGAACATTGATAAAAACGCCCCCGTTGCCCCGTAGACCCATCTGCCATTCAAATACCAGCTCATAGTTTTCATACACTTTATCGGTAACCAAATCCCCAAAAACCCTAGTTTCGTCCGTAGCATTGCAGTATAGGGTACCCTCTTTTATCTCCCATGCCGAAAAAGCCGTGGAATCCGGGTTGTTGTATAAATGCCAACCCTCCAGTGTCTTTCCGTCAAATAACAGGGCCCAACCTTGTTTCTTTTCTACATCCAGTAATTGGTTGTGGACCTGGTTCTCGATGGCCAACTTTTTGGTACGCCAAGTCTGGTTTTCTTCCTGTTTTTTATCGCCACAGGCGCTGGTAAGCACAATTGAAAAAACAGACAAAAGTATTTTTTTGGACATGGTTGTTGATATCGTTCGGTGTTCAAAATACTAAATTTTCAACTTTCAAATTTTCGTTTTTCACTTCCATTTCGAGTTTCCTATTTTTGCGCAAAATCAATCCATGTCCTCAGACAGCAGCAAACGGTATGCCCAACGTGGGGTTTCCGCCTCCAAGGAAGATGTACATAACGCTATAAAAAACATAGATAAGGGGCTCTTTCCAAAAGCCTTCTGTAAAATAGTTCCCGATTATTTGACGGGCAGTGAAGACCATTGTCTGGTCATGCATGCTGACGGTGCCGGAACCAAGTCTTCATTGGCTTATTTGTACTGGAAAGAAACGGGTGACCTTAGTGTTTGGAAGGGCATTGCCCATGATGCGCTTATCATGAACATTGATGATTTGATATGTGTAGGCGCCACGGATAACATTATGCTTTCCTCCACCATTGGACGTAACAAAAATTTGGTGCCCGGTGAAGTAATTTCAGCCATTATCAATGGAACGGAAGAACTTATAGCAGATTTGGCAAAATACGGTATTACCATTCATTCCACAGGTGGAGAAACGGCAGATGTCGGCGACTTGGTACGAACCATAATCGTGGACTCTACGGTTACAGCGCGAATGAAACGTGCCGCTGTTATCGACAATGCCAATATCAAAGCAGGTGATGTCATCGTAGGCCTGGCCTCCTTTGGACAAGCCACCTATGAAACGGAATACAATGGTGGTATGGGTAGCAATGGGCTCACCTCGGCACGCCATGATGTGTTTTCCAAATACCTAGCGAAGAAATATCCGGAGAGCTTTGACGCTTCGGTTCCCTTTGATTTGGTCTACTCAGGAGGAAAGAAATTAACGGATACCATTGAAGGTTCACCCCTTGATGCAGGAAAATTGGTGCTGTCCCCCACTAGAACCTACGCCCCCATAGTAAAAGAAATTCTTGGAAGGTATTCCTCGGAAGGGATACACGGTATGGTGCATTGCAGTGGAGGAGCACAGACCAAGGTTCTTCATTTCATTGATGCATTGCACGTTGTTAAAGACAGGCTTTTTGAAGTGCCTCCCCTATTCAAACTCATTCAGGAACAATCGGGTACGGATTGGAAGGAAATGTATCAGGTATTCAATTGTGGCCATCGCCTGGAACTGTATGTAAATGAAAGTATTGCCGATGCTATTGTTGCTATTGCCAAATCATTTCATGTCGAGGCGCAAATTATCGGACATGTAGAAGAAAACACTGTTAAAAAACTGACAATTTCCTCAGAATTTGGGCAGTTTGTCTATTCCTAAATACGATTCCAATTGAATTCCCGTTCCTGTTAAAAAACACATACTATGAAAGGAAATAAATTATCAAGACAGCTAGTTTATATTGCCACTACCCTACTACTGCTATCCTGCAGTAGTGATGACGGTGATGACGGCAATACTAATGAATTACCTGCGATTGACGTACCTTCACTTACAGAAACTACCATTTGGACAGGTTCGACTGTTACCTTCCAAAAACCTGGTGGTGCAGATCCCAGTGTTGCAGAAAACCAAGACCGAATTACGGCAAACGTTTGGATAACCCGAGGAAACAGTGGAGGGCAGATTTATAACGCGGTGAACGAAACGGAAGCGGACAAAGACTTAAGTCCTTCTGGAACACTTTGGGCCCGCGGTACCACAGCCAACCTCCAAAATTTAACGTTCAACAGGTTTAGGGCCACGTTGGACAAACCCAAGGATAATGTAGGGGTTGATTTGGTCCTTCTTTTGGTGGAAGAAAATATTGCCATAGACCTGAGGTTTACGAGCTGGTCGCAACAGGAAGTAGGCGGCTTTGCATACGAGCGATCTTCAAACCAATAATCGCATGGGATGAAAGCTTGGTGGTATACGTTTTTCCTATCCCTAGTATGTAGTACGATGCTCGGACAAAAATGGGAATCCAATTTTGATACCGCGCTTACCAAAGCCGCTCAGGAGGATAAGCCCTTAGTTTTGGTCTTTTCAGGTTCAGATTGGTGTGCGCCTTGTATAAAGTTGAACAGAACCATATGGCAATCGGAAGAGTTCAAGAAGTATGCTGCCCAATACTATGTGTTGTACAAAGCGGATTTCCCAAGGAAGAAAAAGAACCTGCTCCCACCTGAAACTCTGGGAAAGAACAAAGAACTGGCAGCAGCGTTCAATTCCAAAGGATATTTCCCTTTGGTCTTGGTGTTGGATAAAAATTCCAATATTTTAGGAACCACGGGATATCAAAAATACGGTCCCAAAGAATATATTCAATTATTAGATTCCTTCCTTAAATGAGATGGTATTCCCTTATTTTGGTTTTTGTCATGGCTATTGGCGGCTATGCCCAAAGGGGGGACGCTATTGTGGTAAAAAAAGCCATACGACTCATGGGAACAGATTTCGAGATCAGTGTAGTGGCCCCTACTGAGCAAATTGGCTATATCAATATTGATGAAGCAGTCTCGGAAATCAAAAGGATCGAGGGAATGATTTCCTCATGGGACGAAGATTCGGAGACCTCTGAAATCAATAGAAATGCTGGAATTCAACCGGTTCGGGTGAGTAAGGAACTGTTTCAACTCATAGAACGGTCCAAAAAGCTATCAGAGATTACGGATGGAGCTTTTGATATCTCCTATGCATCTATGGACAGAATTTGGAAATATGATGGGACCATGGACAGAATGCCTACTGAAACACAGATAAAGGCATCGGTCGAAAAAATAGGATATCAGAAAATTGAATTAGATCAAGAAGAGCAGACAGTTTTCCTGCAGCAGGAAGGCATGCGAATTGGTTTCGGTGCCATTGGGAAAGGATACGCCGCTGATAGCGCAAAGGAACTGTTGATTTCCAAAGGGGTGAAGGGGGGTATAGTGAATGCGTCTGGCGATTTGACCACCTGGGGAACACGGGAAACGGGTGAGAAGTGGATGGTGGGTATTACCAATCCCATGGACAAGGATAAGATTTTTACTTGGTTGCCCATAGTGGAATCTTCGGTTGCCACTTCTGGGGATTACGAGAAGTATATTATTTTCAAAGGGAAGAAATATTCCCATATCATTGACCCAAGAACGGGTTATCCTACCAAAGGGGTGACCAGTGTATCCATTTTTGCCAAAAAGGCAGAGCTTTGCGATGCTTTGGCCACAGCTGTTTTCATTATGGGTCGGGATAGCGGAATTCATTTGGTCAATCAATTGGATGGAGTTGAAGTTGTTCTTGTGGATGAGGAGAAAAAAATCCATAAGAGTGCTGGAATCGTTTTTGACACCAATCAATATGTAGAAAAATGAGAAAATTATTGATTTTACTGGGCGTTGTATTGTTAGGAAGTTCTTGCGTGGCGGTAAGGGAGTATGAAAAAATCTATCTTAACGACGAAGAAATGCTACTGGGTTTTAAAAGTTCAGAGCGTTTTGAGACCACATTTCAGATTTATAGGGAAGGCGCTTCTGGAGCCAATGGAGGGAAATCCGGTGGTGGATGCGGATGTAACTGAGACCCAAAGTTGACTTGTCCACCTCGTGATGGTAAAGTTACCCTGAGCACAGCCAAAGGGCCATTTCGCAAAACGAAACGTGTTGAGGAATGCATTAAAACCGGAAAGGTGTCCCGCTAAGCGTGTACCAGTTTGAAAATAGAAAACATTTAATCAATACTATTGTCAAAATTTTTCACTGTATTCATATTCTTGTTCTGCATCATCCTGAAAGGTCAGGATTCAGATACTTCGTACAAGAAAAGGGTCCTGGAAACCAGTGAGTTGGAAACTCTTTTCAGCTATTACAGCCAAGACGGTCCCAACGCTGCAGTAACAGGTGGGGAAGGCACGGAAGAATTGACCGATGCCACTTCTACCCTTGTCTTGCGCATGCCCCTGAATGATGATGCTGTTCTGACCATTGATGCGGGTGTTTCCGCCTATACCTCTGCATCATCAAGTAATATCAATCCTTTTGATGGTCAAGGACCAGCAAATGCGTTTAATGCTTCTTCTGGAGCTTCAAAGTCAGACGAATTATTTTATTTTAATCCCAGTTATTCCCATAGCTCGGACACTAGGAACCAAATATGGTCAGTAAATGCCTATGTTTCCAATGAATATGATTATTTCTCCCTAGGTTTCGGGGGAAGCTACACTGGATTGTTCAACGAAAAAAATACGGAGGTTTCCTTGAGCGCCCAGGCCTATTTTGATCGTTGGAATCCGCAGTACCCTACCGAACTCCGAGAGGGGTTTGCAGGCACGGTTCCCGGATATAACCCAAATTTCACTGCCTTTGAAAATGAGGGAAGGAATTCCTATTCCCTTTCACTTGGTTTTTCCCAAATTTTGAGCCAACGTTTGCAAGGATCTATTGCTTTGGATGTCGTTCTCCAAGATGGCCTATTGAGCACCCCATTTCAACGGATCTATTTTGGGGATACCAGCAGTTTTTTCTTAGAGGGTTTTCAGCTTGCGGATGATGTGGAACGATTGCCAGATACCCGATTTAAAATACCATTGGGGCTTCGCTTGAATTATTATCTTAACGATTTTACGATTATTAGAACCTATTACAGGTTCTATTATGATGATTGGGGAATAATTTCCCATACGGCCAACCTAGAAATTCCCTTGAAACTAAGTGATAGGTTTACCCTATATCCCAACTATCGTTTTTATTCCCAAACGGCTGCGGACTATTTCTTCGAAAAGGAACAAGCCCTTTCCACCTTGGATTTTTATACTTCGGACTTTGACCTTTCCAACTATACCGCTAACCAGTATGGAATGGGAATTCGCTATAAGGATATTTTCACGACCACCAAGTTTTTGATTTTTGGCCTTAAAACCGTGGAGTTACGCTTTGCCTATTATGATAGGAATACACAACTGGACGCCACCATTGTGACTTTGGGAACGACATTTATCATTGACTAGAAGGCAAATATCCTTCTTGTAACAAAGTGTTTTTGTCTCTTACTATCTTGGAAATTCCATCCTTGAGAAGATAAAGATTATCACTTATTTCCAATATTTCTTTATAGTAGTGGTCAGTAATCAATAAAATCTTCTTTTCCTTCTCTTCATTTATGAGCTGTTTTATTTTTTCAATATAAACTGGGGCAATAAGAGAAAAAGGTTCATCAAGCAAAACAATGTCGCTTGCCCTCTTTAAAACTAGGTAAGTCTCTACAATTCTAACTTCGCCCGTGGATAAAGATGAGATTTTATTCGCTTCATAGGTTCTAAAGCTCTTGAATATCGAGGTAAATGACTCCCATTCAACCCCAAAACAAAGAAAGGCTTGTTTGAGTCTTATATTTTTTGGCAACATTGAATGCTGTGGAAGAAAAGTGATGTTTCTATTTTTGTAGAGGGGCCTTTTAGCGTATTTTGAATTGATTCGTATCGTTGCATATTTTGGATTAAGATTCCCAAAAATAATTTTGAACAATGAAGTTTTTCCAGATCCATTTCTTCCCAGAATCGAGGTAATTTTTCCTTTTTCCGCTTTTAGGTAAACCCCCCAAAGTATTTTTCTACCATCAAAATTAAGTTCTATGTTGTCAATTTCAAGTTTCAAGAGAAAAAAATGAAATAGATAATGATCGATAAGAGCATATCAAATACAAATGGAACAATGAATAAAGTAATCTTTGATACGCCTAGATTAAAATAGAAAACCAACCTTTGATTTAGCGGTGCATGGTTGAAGGCATAAAACAATAACAGCCAATACAAAATTTTAATCGATACCAAGAAAATTAATGGTCCACCGTTTAATATCATGCCAAAGCCAATTCCAAAAGAAAGTAGCAGAAATCTAATGTAAAATAAAAACGCAGCTTTTTGAATTTGACCCTTCAGAAGTAGATTCATATAATATTAAATGTATGAATTAATCGTAAATTAGCGCACTTAGGACGGACAGGAATATGCTTGATAAATTGAATATCATAAAGCAGCGTTTTGATGAGGTTTCGGACCTTATTATCCAACCCGATATTATCGCTGACCAAAAACGCTATATAAAGCTGAACAAGGAATACAAAGATCTCAAGGTTTTGGTGGAAAAGAGGGAACTGTATATATCCTTGTTTGATAATCTCAAGGAAGCTGAAGAGATCATAGCGGATGGAAGTGATGCCGAGATGGTGGAAATGGCAAAAATGCAACTGGAGGAGTCCAAAGCCGCATTGCCAAAGCTAGAGGAGGAAATCAAATTCTTATTGATACCCAAGGACCCTGAAGATGAAAAGGATGTGGTTATGGAGATCCGTGCGGGAACCGGTGGTGATGAAGCCAGTATTTTTGCGGGAGACCTATATCGCATGTATGCCAAATACTGTGAGGGCAAAGGCTGGCGTACCAACATCATTGACCTTAACGAAGGTACGGCTGGGGGGTATAAAGAAATCCATTTTGAGGTCATGGGCGTGGATGTTTATGGAACGCTGAAATTTGAAGCTGGAGTGCATCGGGTGCAACGTGTTCCACAGACAGAAACCCAAGGCCGGGTGCATACCAGTGCGGCAACGGTGATGGTCATTCCGGAAGCCGAGGAGTTTGATGTGCAAATCGACCCAAAAGACGTACGGGTCGATTATTTCTGTTCCTCTGGCCCTGGAGGGCAATCGGTCAATACCACATATTCTGCGGTAAGATTGACCCATATTCCCACAGGAATTGTGGCGCAATGTCAAGATGAAAAATCACAACACAAAAACAAGGACAAGGCTTTTAAAGTACTTCGCTCGCGCTTATATGATTTGGAATTGGCAAAAAAGCAAGCTGAAGATGCTGCAAAACGAAATTCCCAAGTAAGTAGTGGGGACCGTTCTGCAAAAATCAGGACCTACAATTATCCACAAGGGAGGGTAACCGACCACAGAATTGGGTTGACCCTATATGATTTGCAGAACATCATCAACGGGGATGTCCAAAAAATAATTGACGAGTTAATGTTGGTGGAGAATACGGAAAAATTAAAGGAGGCCTCTGAGATTTTTTAATGGAAGTAGAAGCACTGATTGAGCAAATCAAAAAAAAGCAATCCTTCCTATGTGTTGGATTGGATACTGATCTGGAGAAAATTCCTTCGTTCCTTTTAAAAGAAGAAGACCCTATATTTGCCTTTAACAAAGTCATTATTGATGCTACCCACGAATTCTGCGTAGCTTATAAACCGAATATTGCCTTCTATGAGGCCTATGGTATAAAAGGATGGAAATCATTGGAAAGAACCATCCAATATTTAAATGAAACCTATCCTGAACAATTTACCATTGCCGATGCCAAAAGAGGGGATATTGGCAATACCTCCGCTCGTTATGCCAAAGCATTTTTTGAGGAATTGAATTTTGATGCCATTACCATTGCTCCATATATGGGGCGGGATTCGGTAGAACCTTTTTTGGAATTTAGTGGAAAACATAGCATTTTATTGGCATTGACCTCAAATCAGGGAGCTTTTGATTTTCAAACTAAAAAGGTAGGGGATCTGGAACTCTATAACGAAGTGATAAAAACCTCACGTTCCTACAAAAGTTCAGAAAACCTGATGTACGTGGTAGGAGCCACCAAGGCTGAATATCTGGCTGAGATACGCCAAATAATCCCAGATAGCTTCATTTTGGTTCCCGGTGTAGGTGCCCAGGGCGGAAGCTTACAGGAAGTCTGTAAGTATGGAATAACAAAAAATGTTGGGCTGTTGGTCAATTCTTCCCGTGGAATCATTTACGCTTCCAACGGAGAAGATTTTGCATCAACGGCAAAGGTCAAAGCCCGGGAACTTCAAGAAATGATGAAAAAGGAATTGGAAGCATTCTAAACCAAGGATTCCAACGCTTTTTTCAGACTCTTCACTTTTGCCTCAAAAAAATCATTTAATCTGGCATCCATTACGGATGGATTGGACGCCTTCTCCAGAAAGCGGTGATACCTGTGTTCCAAAACAGCAATAGCACTGTTACCACTGGTAATGGACTTCACCGATCCTATTTTGCAATATTGATTGTTCATAGTAGTAGATTTGTTATTCCAAAGTTACATCTATATACGTTGAAAACATACTCCATAGATGTGGTATACAGCTAAAAATCAGGAAGTTCATCTAATTTTAACCAAGTTTTAATACCTGGTCGCCCTAAACAGGAAGCCTGTTGGGAAAATTTTAGCGTACATTTAAACAAAAAATAGTGCTTCACTATTCCACATACCTCCACCCCAAATCCAAAGAATGGGTCACTTTTGTCCATGGCGCGGGAGGGAGTTCAACGATATGGTACAAACAACTACGTGATTTTAAAAAGCATTTCAATATTTTGCTTTTGGATTTAAGGGGACATGGGAACTCCAAACCTAACCTAAAAGATGCCTTTAACGATAAGTATACCTTTGACTCCATTACAGAGGATATTGTGGAAGTAATTGATCATGAGGGAATTCAAACATCGCATTTTGTAGGAATTTCGTTGGGAACCATTTTGATAAGAAATCTAGCTGAAAAGTATCCTGAACGCGTTTCAAGTATGATAATGGGAGGTGCCATTATGAAACTGAACTTTAGATCGCAAGTGCTTATGCGACTTGGCATCATCTTTAAATCCATTGTTCCCTACTTATGGCTGTATAAATTTTTTGCGTTCATCATCATGCCCAAGAAGAACCACAGGGAATCCCGTTTGTTGTTTGTAA
>JBCDBE010000011.1:0-46508 GCA_039184365.1 Bacteroidota bacterium
AGAATTTCGAGACAATGCTGTCCATTTAAGAAATAATAGTCCTATTTTAAGCCTTAAAATGTCGGAAATAGGTACAGCAAGTCTAAAAAGTTATCTAGATTCAAGTAAAGAATGGTTCAATATAGATCTAAGCAAGTACAATTTCTATTTAATGCCAATGTCTTTTTTTCATCCTCATGAATTGAGCAGTTATTCTGTTAATTCAGAAAGCATTCAAAATCAAAATCTAATCCGCTACATTGGGAAAAAAGAAGAAAGATTTCCGTATGATCCTCACTCAAAACATAGTGTTGGATTAAGGTTGGAGACAAAGTTCGTCAAATCTAAAATGCAAATTGATCCGAATGATCCAAAGGCTATATCAGTTAAAATTGATGAAGAGGACATTTTTAAAAAAACTTATACTTGGGGATGCAAAAAGGATTTAATACCAGCTTTAAATAAAAGATATGTTGATTTTAAGATGAATAAAGACTTTTGGAAGTTTTTAAAAGAATTAAAAAAGAACAAGAAATTATGTAGATCCAGATATTTAAACACAAAAACCAAGGAAGGAACTCACCAAGAATGGTACAATCCAAATATCATCCAAGAATTTGATAAGATTTATGAGAAGAAAGTCTAAGGTCTCAAAGCCTTGTTGACCGCCTTAAAAATGGGGATCAATTGCTGATTGACCGACTCCCCACTTAGGGAGGTATTCATCATGACCACATGTCCCAATCCAGTTTCTGGGTCAAAGAACATAAAGGTACTGATCCCCGGGTCGCCACCCGTATGGCCAATCCATCCCGCCGGAGAGAAACCCATAAAAATACCGGAATTGAATTCATCATTATAACGGTTAGGGTCTTTCGGCACTTTTTTAGCGGGTAATTGTTCCCTAAACAATTCCTGATAGGATTCCTGTGTTAAAAGGGTACCTTTCCCTATATGGCCCCGAATCAATTCTTGCAAATACAGCCCAAAATCATGCAAATCGGTCAGTAATCCCCCATCAGGGTAGGTCACCAAACTGTACCGCGGTATCACTTCCCCTTCATCCGTATACAATTTGGAATGTTTGCTTGCATCAATGGTATCAAATGACCAGCCCGCGGCATTCATTTGCAGGGGTTTTAAAATGTGCTGTCTTGTAAATTCGTCATAGGGAATACCCGTGGCCCTTTCCAAAACATGGGCCGCAAGCGTGGCACCCACATTGGTATAGTCGTATTTATCCCCAGGCTTTTTCTTTAAAAAGTTTTTCTTTTTGTACCAAATGCCATCTGCCGATAGAAAGTTCTTGAGATAGGTTTCCATTGAGACCTTGGTATTTATGGTTTGTAGTTCTTCCCCGATACTTTCTATCACGGGCAACTTCAAATCTTCTTCATTAAGCACATAGTAGGCTTTTTTATCGTACAGGTCCGTATCCAAAATGGTTCCCGTATGGGTTGCCAGGTGCCTAATAAGAATAGGTTCTTTTGGGTGATAGGGATTGATCACCTCAAAATCCAAATGGTCATTGATAGGGTCATCAAGTGTTAACTTTCCAAGTTCTTGGGTTTTCATCAAAGCAATTCCTATAAGGGTTTTGGAGACGGAACCAATATTTTGAATGGCGTCTGCGGTATAGGGAAGTTTATTTTGTACATCCGCAAAACCATAACCCTTTGCAAGTAAGGTACTATCCTTGGTCACTATGGCCACGCCAAATCCCCGCAACAGACCCAATTCGGAAATTTCGGTGAGTTCCGCATCAAGCTCTTGGTACGTTCCGTTTTGGGCATGGGCCAATAAACTAAAAAGGCATACAACGGCAAAAAGTGTTCTGGTTGGCATCATGTGTTTTGTTTTCTATGAAGTCATCAGGTATTCCATTAGACAAAAAAAGAGCCAACTTGTTACAACTTGGCCTTTATGGTTCGGCATACCCATACCGACCCAATTTTTCAATGGCATAATACGAATCCAACCCCCCAATGGCGATACTATCCAATTCTTCCAAAGCGAGGTTACCATCATCTTCAACACAGCCTTCTGGTAAGAACAAGTGTTCCACTTTACCGATGACCAATTTGGTATCGTTACATTTTACATGATGTTCTTCTTCGAATTGGAGTCCAATTTTAATGTGGCTTTCCCAAACAAAAGGGGCTTTAAAGTTGTCATGGTAGTACTCCTTCAGTCCAACCGACCCAAACTCGGAGACGCCTCGCCCATACTTGGCTGAGGTCTGGTGGGCTTGTTGATGGATTTGGGCGGTGATTTGATTGATGGTATAAACTCCTGTCTCCATAATGTTTTCATAGGTATGCCGTTCCACTGTGGTCGGTCTAAGGACAAAACCCAAATAGGGTGGATTAGCTCCAATATGCACTACGGAATTGAAAACGGCCAAATTCGTTTTTCCCGTCCTTGATGTTGTTCCAATGAGATTTGCAGGTTTAAGCCCAGACACTTTATTGAACAATCTACCCCGATGGCGGCTGGGCATTTGCATTAAATCATCATAGCTAAAGCTTTGCATCGCATTTTTTTCCAAAGGTAGCCAGAAATCTAGGGCAGTTGTTCCTTGGCCATATCGGAAAGCTTGTAAAGCACCAAAATCTCTAGCACCACTACCGGGAAAAACAAAAACAGGGCAACAGGACTTAATATGACCGTTAACAAACAAAACGCCAAAAGCAATTCGGCAATTGCCAGGAAGAGACCGGTGTTCCCTAAGATATCTTTGGATTTCAAGATGGAGATGCCAAACAAAATACCTACAATTCCAAAACAGATACTTTGGGCCACCACAATAATGGTGATATCCAAAACCTCATTAAAGACCGATAAAATATCGAACACATAAAACCCTAACAGTACCATAAATAAAAGTATGCATGAAATCTTCATAAGATGATTTTTAAGAAGGTTGCCTGCGATAAGAAATCCATACAGTACTATTCCATTAAAGACCACAATCAAAATTTTAATGACTACATGGCCCCATATACCAAAAACGAATTCTCTATCATCAATACGAATAAAATCAGACACCCCTTCAAAAACCGAGGTAATGGCAAACAAAATCCCGGCAATCCATGCCATGGTCAAAAGGGTATATACCGATTTGGCCTCCTTGGGAGCGATATGAATATGACTCGGCGACTGATGCCCTATCTGTTCTGCCTGAAGACTTTCATAATCGTAGTCCAAAGCGGATAGAATCGTTTTTATCGTATAGCCCCTTGGACGTACTTCCCCACTCTCAATACGCTGAAGTGTGCGTACGTTGATATTGCATAGATCCACCAACTCCTCCTGGGTCAATCCCTTTTGCTTTCGTAACTCGGTAATCCGTAATCCCAATTCCGGTTGTTGCATCACTTTTGTTTTTTATGATTCTTCAGCAATGTTAGTTTCAAGATAAGTCATCGCCAAGCAATTTTATGGGATTTGACCCGACATTTGGACGGCATTTTAAGTAACAATCAAGAAGGGAAACAAAAAAGACCCTCCTTAGAGGGCCATAACATATAGCAGACTGGGTTTGGGGATTATGCCATTTTGGCTCTGTTGGCTTTTGTACTAAACTTTAATGCTTTTTTTACCCTGGAATTTTTGAACTTGTATAATCGAGCAACTTCTGTATTTTTTACCGCTTTCACTGCAACGGTTATTTCAAGGTTGACACTTTTGGAAATCGCTTCCACTTTAACTTCCTTGGTATTGGCCATGGCTGTTGTGCTGATGAAGATGAAAAAAACGAAGGTTAAAATGGCTTTCATAACTTAGGTAATTATTACATGGTAAAATTACCTAGAGGGCCATCCTAGGAGCGATTTTCGTCGTTTATCCCAATAAAAAACTCGCTGAAAAACAAGGTGTTGGATAAAGTGTATTTTATCCTCGATGTACGTTTTTGACGCACACAACCACTTGACGAAGCGATACGCATTTCATCGGATATAGACTGATAAAAAAGTGGAAATTCTAAGCTGATGAATCCAAAACCATTACCCTGTTTTCTTTCACGCATACTTCAACATTGCTTTTGCTTCCATTAAACCCGGGCTCGTATTTAGCATCGGAAAGAATACCCGATAATGGTGAAAACTGAAATCTCTTCATGGTTTAGATGTACTAGGGCAGCTAAATAATTTTTATTAAATTTGACTATTATTCTATTTTAGTCAATATGTCAAAATTGAAAGAGCAACTGGTTTCTGTGGCAAGTAGCACCTTTAGTAAGTATGGGTACTATAAAACGGCTATGGAAGATATTGCCAAGGCCGCTCAAAAGGCCAAAGGTTCCCTGTACTATCATTTTGGCAGTAAGGAGCTTCTATTTGAGGCCGTAGTATTGCACGAGCTGGAAGTCCTGAAAGCGGAATTGACCCGAGTTTTTGCAGATGACGCTCGGGACACCCGTGAGGTATTGCGAAACTATATGCTTAGGCGTATGGAAGTATTGCGGTATGCCCCTAATTACCAGGAAACCTTACGGCCCAATTTTTATGAACACTACGACTTTGCAGATGATGTAAAAAATCAGATGGTGCAATGGGAAGTGGGGCAAATCGTACAATTGATTCAACGAGGGGTTCAAAAAGGGGAACTGGAGCTTCCAGGCGACCATTTGGTCTATGGTCAGGTTCTGGTCATGTTACTGCAGGGCTTGGAACCCAATTTTTATTTGAAGGGGGAGTATGACCGATTGGAATCGCACTTTGACAATCTTATTAAAATTATCACCAAAGGAATTTCAAAATAGCACCTTATGAAACGTCTTAAATACCTATTTGTCTATACCATTCCCATCACCGTTTTTGTGGCTTTTAATTTTGAAGGTATCTGGACCTTCTTACCATTGATCGTTTTCTTTGGTCTTGTCCCCCTACTGGAACTTTTGCTACCTCCGGACCGTGAAAACATGGATAAGAAATTGGCCGAAGATGAGAAGAACCAAAAGATTTACGATTATATTCTTTATGGTACGCTGCCCCTACAAGTTGGATTCCTGACGTATTTCTTTTTCGTAATCGGAGAGACACCTTATGGATCCTTGGAATATATAGGAAGAATTACCGCTATGGGTTTTATGTGCGGCGTAATCGGCATCAATGTCGGACATGAACTGGGGCATCGGCATACGCGTTGGGAACAGCTTATGGGTGAACTGTTGTTATTGACCTCTTTGGATACCCATTTTTTGCCCTATCACAATGCAGGTCATCACAGAAATGTGGCCACTCCTGAAGATTCCGCGACAGCAAGAAAGAACGAATTGTTGTTCGTGTATTGGTTCCGTTCCCATTTTGGGAGCTATATTGAAGCTTGGCAACTGGAAAGGGCCAGGTTACGGACGGAAGGTGAATCTTGGCTCTCATTGCGTAACAGAATGGTCGTGTACTCCATTGCGAACGCAGCGCTTTTAGGATTGGTTTATTATATTTTTGGCACTGCAGTCTTCATCGCCTTTTTGGGAGCGGCAACCCTAGGTATTGTTTTATTGGAAACCGTGAACTACATTGAACATTATGGCCTATTGCGAAAGACCAAGGAAAATGGCCGTTATGAACCCGTTCGTCACCACCATTCCTGGAATTCCGATCATCCCATCGGAAGAACCTTATTGTTCAATCTTTCACGACATTCCGACCATCACTACAATGGAAGCAAAAAGTATCAAATTCTGAAATCCCACGAAAAGAGTCCACAGATGCCCACTGGATATCCAGGGATGATGATTTTGGCCGTACTGCAACCGGTATGGTTTTGGGTAATGAACAAAAAGTTGGAACAATTCCGTTAATTAAAGTGTCCTTAAATCCTTTATCGTTTTAAAGGCTACATCAACTTGATTATCGTTGACCAAAATGGTAAACTCATTGGTGGTGGAAATAACTTCATACAACACAATTCCCTCCCAAGCCAGTCGTTGAAAAATGAAATAATAGATACCAGGGACAGAAACATTTTCTGCCGGTAGTTTTACAGTGACCGATGAAAGGTTTTCTGCTTTTTGGGTACAATGTTCGTTTTGAAACAAGGCTTCAACCGTGGAATCCAGTTTATTGCTGACCACAATATTGATTTCATTGACGCCCCGAGAAGAGGTATAAAAAATATCTTGATTCTCATTCACCTTTTCCAACAGTCTTGCCTGTTGGGCCAAAATGGTCTCAGAAGAAAGAAACGTATAATCGGTAAGGTTGGAGCGCACCGTAATTTCCCCAATGTTTTTTAGCACTTTTACAATTTTATGGGTGGCCCGAAATTCCAAGTCATCCGATAATCGCTTTAAGGCCATAACAATGGCACCGTTCCTTACATCCTTCCCCAATTCATCCTCAATTTCAGGTTTTATGATCCTGGATAAAGAGGTAAGATTGATAATACCTTGTGCTAGGGCACTTTGTAGAAATGGTTTTTTTTTGATGTATTGCTCAACAACGGCAGAAATGGTTTTCATTTCCATTTTGATTTGAGACAAAAATAACTTTTTGTTACAAATAAAACAAATAGTTAAAAGTGATAGTAAGCATCCTCCAAATGGGTGATTTCAAATTCCCGCCCCCTTTTGAGTATGGTAATGATGTCAAACCGCACATCAACCTCCAAACCCTTCTCGGTAACATAGTCATCTGCCGCCGAAACCAGTAGGCCTATTTTTTTTTGATTAACGGTCTCCGCTATTTCTTGAAGCCGATCAGAACTTCTGGACTTTACTTCAACCACGGCCAGGATGTTGTCTTTTTGAGCGACAATATCTATTTCTGCTTTTTGGTATCGATAATTTATATCTCGAATACGATACCCCTTGTTGCTTAAATATTTTGCAGCCATTTTCTCTCCCAGTCTTCCAAATTCATTATGTGCTCCCATCAGAATTTTGAAAATAATGAAAAAATTGATGCATTTCATCGAAAAAATTGGTGCTTCATCGGCATTCTTGCGTTAAGGTTGTACTTTGGAACCTCAAAAGAACCACACCTACCTACAATGCATAGTTGACCCAAGAACTATGATACCTATTAATGCCAAACTTTGCTATGGAATTCTTTGTAAACTGTAACACCGGTACATTAGCACCGTACACAGCCCCTTTGGACAGACTGCGAGCACAGCATGTATATAGAAGGCTAGGCTTCGGCGCGTCCGCGGAGACTATTGACCAGGCCGTTGGTCAAAATGCGGCTACCCTAATCAACAACCTTGTGGACCAAGCATTGGCTACGGCTCCAATCCCTGCCCCCGAATGGTCAGAATGGACCAATGCCAATTACCCTGAAGATGACGATCTTGCACGTCAGCTCCGCAGGGCGCAACGGGAGGAATTGAATACCGCTTACGGGAATGGATTGTTGGACAACAATTTGTTTGACCGAATGAGTGTTTTTTGGAGCAATCATTTTGTGACGGAGATTGATGTATATGATTGCAATTCCTTCTTATATGAGTATGTCAACTGTCTGCAGCGAAATGCCTTGGGCAATTTTAGGACCTTTGTGAGTGAGATAGGTCTTACGAGTGCCATGCTTCGCTATTTGGATGGCGCCTTTAACAATCGAAACCGCCCCAATGAAAACTACGCCCGTGAATTGTATGAATTGTTTACTTTGGGCGAAGGCGTTGGCTACACGGAAGAGGATATTATAGAAACCTCTAGGGCTCTCACGGGCTATGTGAACCGTGGGGACGTGGGATGTACTAAAATTACCTTTAATCCGGAACAATTTGATGCGGATGCCAAAACCATTTTAGGACAAACCGGGAATTGGGGTTATGATGATGTCATTAATATTCTTTTCAACGAACGTGCAGACCAAATCGCCTTCTTTATATGTAAAAAGCTCTACTTATATTTTGTGCACCCAGATGCTCTAGCGGCCGAAGCGCAACCTATTATTAACGGTATGGCAGCCACTTTTGTAGCCAATAACTTTGAACTGGCACCAGTATTGCGACAACTTTTTGCAAGTGAGCACTTTTTTGATGAAACCGCCATTGGGGTTATTATTAAAAGTCCCCTAGACCTTTATCTCAACCTAATCAAAGAGACCAATTTTGGTTACACTGATGGTACGGTCATCAACGTTTTGGATGCGGCTGCCATGATCGGTCAAGAATTATGGGATCCGGTTGATGTAGCTGGATGGCAGAGGGATCGTGCTTGGATCAATACCAATTTTATTATTGGTCGATGGTTAACAGCTGAGGTATTTATTGAGCAGTTCTTTCAAGCCAATCAAGATCAGTTCAGGGCTTTGGGAATTGCCGCGGCAGGGCCCAATGGCGCAACCATCAATGACCCCAATGTCATTGCCCGGGCCATAATTGACAAGTTTTTGCCAAAAGGATTATTGACCGAAGCGGACTATGCTATCGCCATTACGGTCTTTAGGGAGCCCTATGAGGACACCAATATGTTCGAAACAGGTAGTTGGAACATGCTATTGGAGGATACCCCATCACAGGTATTCCTTTTGTTATTACACCTTACTAGAGAACCAGAATTTCAACTCAAATAAACCTACTGTTATGTGCGATACCCATCATATTCACGATAATTCCCCCCACAAAGGCCTGGAACACGAAGGCCACGACCAGGAACATAAAAACTGGAGTCGAAGATCCTTTATGCAGGCCTTGGGAATAGCCGGTTCAGGATCTATGTTTTTGGGCAGTAATCTATTATCTGCATCAGGGCCATCACCCTTAATGTCGGCCATTAACAATGCCAATACCGATAATATTTTGATATTGATTCGGTTGAATGGTGGTAATGATGGTTTAAGTACCGTTATTCCGATTCAACAATATGATACCTATGCCAATCAAAGGCCAAACATTTACATTCCTGAAAGTAAGATTTTGAAACTGACGGACGATTTTGGAATACCATCTTACATGAATGCGTTGGAACCCCTCTGGGGAGAAGGCCAATTTAAGGCCGTACACGGTGTTGGCTATGAGAACCAAAGTTTGTCCCACTTCACCGGTTCTGATATTTATGCCAATACGGATTTGACCTCCACAGGATTTTCTGGCCTGAATACGGGTTGGATGGGAAGGTATTTTGAAGATATCTACCCTGATTATCTTATCAATCCGCCGGATGCCCCAGCAGCCATTCAAATAGGTAATATTGCCAATTTGGTATTTCAGGGCGACGAAACCAACTATGCTTTTGTTACCAATAATATTGACCAATTGGAGGAGATTGCGGAAACGGGATTCTTCTACGATATTGCCAATGCACCATTTGATGACTGTATGTATGGGGACCAGTTACGATTCCTTCGCGGGGTGGCCAATACCACTTACGAATATGCCGGAAAGATCCACGAAGCGTACGAACAGGGACAAAACCAAGTAGAGTACCAGGACAATGGTTTTGCACGTCAGCTCGCCTTGTTAGCCCGATTGATAAAAGGAAACCTGGGCACCAAGGTCTACATGATTTCCATGGGAGGCTTTGACACCCATGGAAACCAACCTTTGGCGCATGAACGTTTAATGTCAACTTTATCTATTGCCGTAAACAATTTCTATGAGGATTTGGCTTTTACGGAGCAGGATAATAATGTACTAAGTATGACCTTTTCGGAATTCGGGCGCCGAATTTTTGAAAACGGGTCCAATGGTACGGACCATGGTAAAGCAGCCCCTACCCTTTTCTTTGGATCTGGATTGGAGGGCAGTGCCTTTGTTGGGGACCACCCTTCCCTGGATCAACCTAATGGTCGCGGAAACCTGGAGTACACCATGGATTTCCGAAACCTCTACGGGACGGTACTGGCAGAATGGCTTTGCGTACCACGGGCCGCTGTGGAACAGCACCTTTTGGGGTATCCATATCAGGCCATTAACCTTGGGTTTAATTGTAGCGGGGAAACCTTTGACGATATAGCCATGGACAACGACCCACCTACCTTACCGGACACTCCTCCAAGCGACCCCGATGGTGAGATGGGAAATCAAGAGGATTTACCCACACAGGTTACCCATAGGCCGTACTACCCAACCGAGAACAATCCCCATATTTATTTGGAGATGCCATTTAGTGCCCATGTGGACATACAGTTGTACAATATTTTAGGGCAAAATGTAGGAACCGTTTTTAACGAATTGGTCCTGGAAGGTACCGCTGAAATCAACATCCGCGAGCGCGTACGTGGAAGCCTGTCCACGGGTAAATATATCTATCAGATCAATGTTGCGGACCAACGCATGAGTAAATCAGTGATGATCATGTAAGGACGAATTACATTTTTTCCAGAATCCCTCGACTGCGTAGTCCCCCACCCCAATTTGGATGCGTAACTCGGGGGTTTCCTTTTTTGTGCGAACTACTTCGCAGCAGTAAAATCCCTATTTTTGCCCCTTAATACGGCAGATATGTCCCTTGACACCCCTTCCAGAATTACCATTACCGCGGCCTTGCCCTACACCAATGGTCCAATACATATTGGACATTTGGCCGGAGTATATGTACCCGCTGACATCTATGCCCGCTATCAAAGACTTCAAGGAAAAGATGTTGCTTTTATTTGCGGAAGTGATGAGCATGGGGTGGCCATACCCATGAAAGCCAAAAAGGAAGGTGTTTCACCTAAAGAGATTATTGATAAGTACCACGACATTATCAAACAGTCTTTTGAAGATTTTGGAATTTCCTTTGACAATTATTCCAGGACGTCTGCTGAAATTCATCATAAAACAGCTTCTGATTTTTTTAAAAAACTCTATCAGCAAAATGATTTTATAGAAGAAACCAATGGGCAACTCTATGATGCCAAAGCAAAGCAGTTCTTAGCAGATAGGTTTGTTATTGGGGCATGCCCAAAATGTGATGAAAAAGAGGCCTATGGTGACCAATGTGAAAAGTGCGGAGCCTCATTGAACGCCACCGATTTAATCGACCCCCGATCAGCCATTACAGGAGCAAAACCTACGTTCAAAAAAACCAAACACTGGTTTTTACCTTTAGATAGGTATGAGAATTTTTTAAAGGAATGGATTTTAGAAGGCCATAAGAACGATTGGAAACCAAACGTCTACGGCCAATGTAAGTCCTGGATTGACGATGGTCTCAAACCACGGGCCGTGACTCGCGATTTGGATTGGGGTATTCCCGTTCCGGTCGAGGGGGCAGAAGGTAAAGTACTCTATGTTTGGTTCGATGCCCCAATTGGGTACATTTCTTCTACCAAGGAATGGGCTGAACGTGAAGGAAGGGATTGGGAACCTTACTGGAAGGACCAAGACACCAAACTCTTGCATTTCATTGGTAAGGACAATATCGTCTTTCACTGTATCATTTTTCCCAGTATGCTGAAGGCCCACGGTGATTATGTATTGCCTGAAAATGTACCTGCCAATGAGTTTTTGAATTTAGAGGGAAATAAATTGAGCACTTCAAAAAACTGGGCGGTCTGGCTACATGAGTATTTGGAAGAATTTCCAGATATGCAAGATGTGCTTCGGTATACCTTGACCGCAAATGCCCCAGAGACAAAGGACAACGACTTCACCTGGAAGGACTTTCAAGCACGCAATAACAATGAGCTTGTTGCCATTTTTGGAAATTTCATCAACCGGGTTACTGTTTTGACCCACAAGTATTACAATGGAAAGGTCCCAACCCCTGGGAATCTACTAACGTCAGATGAACATACGTTGGTTGAATTGCGCAAATTTCCCAAAAAACTCTCTGATTCGTTGGAACGATACCGGTTTAGGGAGGCCAGCCAAGAATTACTGAATGTAGCACGCTTGGGGAATAAATATTTGGCGGATGAAGAACCGTGGAAATTGATTAAAACCGACGGGTCTCGTACCGAGACCGTGATGTTCGTAGCTCTTCAGATCGCCGCCGCCCTTGCAGTACTCAGTGAACCCTTTTTGCCATTTACTTCAAAAAAACTTAAGAGTATATTGGCAATCGAGTCGAGTGTTGTTGGGACCGCATGGAACGAAATTACCGAAAAGCAAATTCTTCTCCCCTCGGGCCATCAAATCAATAAGAGCGAGCTTCTTTTTCGCAGAATAGAGGATAAGGAAATCGAATCCCAATTGGCCAAATTGGATGCCGTAAAAAAAACAAATCAACAAATGGACAATACCGCAATACCACAAAAAGAAACCGTTACTTTTGATGATTTCTCTAAAATGGATATACGGGTAGGCACCATTCTTGAAGCAGAAAAAATGCCTAAAACGGATAAGCTGATGGTATTAAAAGTGGATACCGGTTTGGATGTTCGCACCATTGTTTCTGGGATTGCCCAGAGTTTTTCCCCCGAGGAAATTATCGGCAGAAAGGTTACCGTTTTATTGAATTTGGCACCAAGAAAACTTAGAGGTGTGGAAAGTCGGGGCATGATTTTAATGACGGAAAACAGGGATGGCAAATTGGTTTTTGTGAATCCGGACGAAGCGGGCACAGATAACGGTTCTGAAATTAACTAGTCATTTCAATTAAAGGTTTTTTCATTCCCATGCCTTGACGTCTTTTTAAAACAAAACGTTTTATCGTATCTTTAAGTTCTCCCCCCGCAAACCTTAGATTACTGCATTTCAATATCCAAAACATACTGATGGAGAGCGATATCCGTGACCAATTCAAAAGTCAGTCCATTTTTCAAGAAAACGTTACATCGTTTATGGAAAAATTGGCAAAGATCCAATTGGATTTTGGCTCCCTTTCAGAAAATATCTCCCAAGGTCTGGCACGCTGCGAAATTATTTGCGATGAGAACGACCGCCCCATTGATGGCAAATTTCTTAGCGCAAATAAAGCGTTTGAAAAGCACACCGGATTAAAACGGGAAATTTGTTTGGGCAGGACCATTAAGGAAGTTTTCCCGTGGGTTGAACAATCCTGGATTGATACGTATGGTAGGGTAGCCCAAAACCAAAAATCCGAAATTATAACGGGTTATAACCATGGCACTAAAAGGTATTACCGCTCTTTAGCTTATTCGGACCGGCCTGGCGAATTCATAATGCTCTTTGAGGATACCACGCATCAAATTGGCCTGGAAAGGGCCTATAATTTGGTTTCCAAAAGCACCAAACAGACTGAAGATCTTTTGGAAAATCTACAAGAGGGCTTCATGTACTGCAAGGTAATCCGTAATGGGAGTAATCGTGCCATAGATTCCAAAGTCCTGAGTGTAAATTCGGCCTATGAAAAACAAACAGGAGTTAAAAAGGACGCGATTGTTGGTAAGAATATGCTCGATGTTTTTCCAGAAATGGATCGTAGAAAACTGGAAGGCTTATGTAAAGTGGGATTAACAAGGGAGTCCACTACCTTTATTGACTCTGATAATTTTACAGGTAGGACTTTGGACATTTCGGCGTTCTCACCAAGACCAATGGAATTTATCCTGATTATTCGCGATATCACTGAAAGGGAAAAAGCTAGGGTAGACCTTGAAAATGCCTACAAAAAAGTTGAAGAAAGCGAAAAGTTAAAATCCGCGTTTTTGGCCAATATGTCACATGAGATACGAACGCCATTGAATGCCATTCTAGGTTTTTCCGAACTTTTGGAAGAAAATAATCTTTCAGAGATTGAAAAACAAAAATGCCTTGATAACATAAAAAGCGCAGGCCATCGGTTAAGTTCCATCATATCCGATATTTTGGATATTTCAAAATTAGAGGCCAACCGGCAAAAACTACATTTTGCCGTTCATAACCTAAATCGTATTCTCGATAGGCTACAAGAACAGTTTAGGGTAATCAACGAGAACGATTTGCTGAAATTAACCACAGAAAAACAACTTTCATTTGAAGAAGCCTATATTGAAACTGATGCCGTACGTCTGGAACAGATACTCTCCAACCTTATTGAAAATGCCCTTAAACATACCGAGGAAGGAAAAGTCACCTTTGGATATGTCTTAAAGGGCATGATTTTGGAATTTTTTGTTCGGGACACCGGTCCGGGGATACGAAAAAAAGACCAAGCGACAATTTTTAAACGTTTCAGGCAAGTCAACAACAAAACCAAAATAAATAAAGGTACGGGTTTGGGCATTCCAATTGCAGCGGGATTGACCCAATTATTCGGAGGTAAAATGTGGTTAGACTCAGAAGCTGGCTTGGGAAGTACCTTTTACTTCACCATTCCTTTTTTGCCAAGGTCCACAACCACAAATCTCAATAAAAAGCCTACAATATTGGTTGCGGAAGACGAAGAAACGAATTTTTTATTGCTGGAAATGTGGCTTAAAAAGTACTGTCATCTAATTCATGCCAATAATGGCCATGAAACGGTCTCCATTTTAGAGGAAGAAAAAAAGGATATCGACTTGGTCCTGATGGACATAAGAATGCCATATCTTAGTGGAATTGAAGCCACGAAAGAAATTCGGAAATTGAATAAAAAAATTCCGATAATTGCACAGACCGCTTTTATCATGGATGATGAAAAAGAGGAAATTCTTAATGCAGGTTGCAACGCAATGGTATCAAAGCCCATACAGCGGGAAGAATTCAAAAAACTATTGACCAGTTATATTCCAGACCTTAAGTTTGCCTAATTCTTGGCAATATCGTAATGCTCAAAGTAGCCTACCACTCCATTTACAAGCATCCCTTGCCCGAGGGACATCGATTTCCCATGATAAAGTATGAATTGCTTCCCGAACAATTGCTACATGAAGGAACGTGCAAAACCGATAATTTCTTTAAACCCCATGTTGCGGACCAAAAACATATTTTAATGGCGCATGATGAAGATTATGTACTAAGGCTTCAAAATCTTCAATTAAAACCCAGCGAGGTGAGAAAAATCGGTTTTCCGCTTTCCAATGAGTTGGTACAACGGGAATGTACCATTGCCCGTGGAACCATAGAAGGTTGTGAATATGCCCTTGCGCACGGTATCGCCATGAACATTGCTGGGGGCACGCATCATGCCTATACCGACCATGGTGAAGCCTTTTGCATGCTCAATGACCAAGCCATTGGGGCACGATACCTGCAAAACAAAAAATTGGCCCGTAAGATTCTAATTGTGGATCTAGATGTGCACCAGGGTAATGGGACCGCCGAAATCTTCAAAAATGATGATTCCGTCTTTACCTTTTCCATGCATGGCAAGGGCAATTATCCGTTCAAAAAAGAACAATCCAACTTGGATATCCCTTTGGAAAAAGGGACGGATGACCAAACATATCTCAAAATAGTAAAAAGCACATTGCCCAGATTGATTGATGAAGTACGGCCTAATTTTATATTTTACCTCTGCGGAGTGGATGTAGTCGCCACCGACAAATTGGGAACGCTGGGCATGACTTTGAAAGGATGCAAGGAACGTGACCGATTTGTACTGGACACGTGCAAACAAAATGACATCCCCGTGCAATGTAGCATGGGAGGTGGATATTCCCCTGACATCAAGGTCATCATTGAAGCCCATGCGAATACGTTTCGATTGGCGCAAGAATTGTATTTTTAGTTTTTATACCCTAAACCCATGCGAACAGCACCTTTTTTTGTTTGTCTTTTTTGTACTGTCATATTGGCCGCCCAAAATATCCCGGAAACAACAACGTCAAAAAACATGTGGCAAGATTTCACCTATGATTTAGAAAATATATTTGGGGGAATTGGCCATTCCTACTCCCGTCCTTTGCACTGGAAAGGCGATGATTGGACCAAATTTGGGGCAACGGCCATAGGGACCGCTGCACTATTTTTTATTGATGATGAGATAGATGAATGGGCCGATGGTTTCCGGGACGATGTTCCAGACACATTGGTTGATCTGGGCATCCGATATGGTAATCCACAAAACAACTATGCCTTTACAGGAGGCGTGTATTTAACTGGCCTATTTTTGAGAAATGAAAAATTAAGACGAACCGGAGTATTACTTGTTTCATCGGCTACCGCCGGAGGTTTGCTGCAACAGGTAAGCAAACGGATTGTCGGAAGGGCTCGCCCAAAAAGTGGAGACAATTCCAGCACGTACGACCCCTTTCATCTTGACCGAATCTTCAATTATGATTCTTTTCCCTCGGGACACGCAATACTGGCATTTAGCAATGCCTATGCCATTGCCAAACAGTTTAAAAGTCCGTGGATAAAGGCTGGATTGTACACTGTGGGTTCCATACCCGGCCTTGCTAGAATTACAGATAGATTTCATTGGGTATCCGATGTAGCTTTTAGTACTGCGATAAGTATTTTTATTGTGGAAGCCATAGATAGATACCTGGATAAGAAGTATGAGCAAAAATATAATCCGGATTCACGGAAATCCTTGAACTGGAGCCTCAATTTTGCTCCGGGAAGAATTGGGGTGACGGCAACCTTTTAAGGTGGTGAAATAGGGAAGTGTCCAGCAGTTATTTTGTATTTTTGCAGTATAAAACTGCTACCGTATGTTATCTGAAAAGCTGGAAAAAGCACTTAACGACCAAATACGCATTGAGGCCGAATCCTCCCAAGTATACCTATCCATGGCCTCTTGGGCCGAAGTCAAAGGCTTGGAGGGGGTTGCAGGCTTTATGTATGGTCACTCGGATGAGGAGCGCATGCACATGCTGAAATTGGTAAAATACGTTAACGAACGCGGAGGGCACGCCAAAATTTCTGATTTAAAAACACCGGAAACGGAATTTGGTTCGTTGCAAAAAATGCTTCAAAAATTATATGACCATGAACTTTTTGTTTCGCAAAGTATTAATGCGTTGGTCCATATTACCTTAGAAGAAAAGGACTATGCCACCCATAACTTTTTACAGTGGTATGTTGCGGAACAATTGGAGGAAGAAGCCTTAGCAAGAACCGTTTTGGATAAAATCAACCTCATTGGTGATGATAAAGGGGGTTTGTATTTATTCGATCGGGATATTCAACAACTCACTGTGGAAAGTGCGGCCTCTGAAACTATGGAGGAATAGCCGCTTCACTTTTTTATTTAGATTCAATTAAGATAGTTTTTTACCGCTTATATTTGCTGCGGCATGGGCAAAAAGAAGGTAAAAAAAGAGGCGCATTCAATCAAGTTACGGGAACTAAATCCTGGAAAATGCAAAAGCAAATGCTGTAAAAAGTACAAGAAGTCAGAAAAAAAGCGATGTAAAAAATGTCCTTGCCATGACTTGTTAAAGAAAGTGGCCTAATTATTTTTTCCCTTCGGTCGTTTGGTCTCCAAAACGACTTCGGTGGTGCCTATGGACTCCCCATTGATCAAATAAAAAGCACTTTGTGTAGCAAATACCTCACTATAATCACAACCATCCCCACAAAGAATTTGATGTGCCCTATACACCTCATATTTGCCATTGATGTAGGTTTGGTACCCAACTGGGCTTTCTTGTTTTAATAGGGCCTCAAATCGCTTTTGGTCCAGCCAGAAATCCTTTTCATCTTCTGGGTTGAGATTGGTGAGGGAAAGCTCGTGCGTAGCATCTTTCCTTCCCAGTTCCAGATAAAAACTGGCCTGTGCCTTTTCTATCTGGGAAATCCCGAAAACGGGAAGGCAAAGGGTTAAAAGAATGATATGTAACAAAAACGGTCTCACATTAATAAGTACGTACTATTTGACGATAAAAGATGCCAAACGTTGCGCATTTTTCTTTAAGTTATTGTTAAATCCTCATTTTAAATAAAAAAAAGGGCAAACTGCCCTTTTTTCTGTACGATCAGCATACTTTCTATTTTCCCAACATCAAAAGTTCATTACAACGTACTTCGGTGATATATCGTTTTTCGCCTTCTTTGGTATCATAGGAGCGATGGGTCAGTTTCCCTTCAACGACCACTTGTTTTCCTTTGGTCAAATAGTTTTCTACGATCTCGGCAATCTTTCCCCACGCCACAATAGCATGCCATTGGGTGTCCTCCACTTTTTCCCCTTGTGCGTTTTTATAATGATCACTTGTGGCGATGGAAAATTTGGCAAGCTTGTTCCCATTTTCCAAGTTTACGATTTCCGGATCTTGGCCCAGGTTTCCAATCAACTGTACTTTGTTTTTTAGTGCGTTCATAGGTTTACATTTTTAGATTAAACTGTGCATACTATCGAATGTCCCTCACTCGACACCACAAACCTAGTAGCTATTGCACTATGGATTCGGTTGGCACACATTTACTTTCGGTTGTAAACGTTTGTAGTCGTTTAAATTCGTTTATTCGCCCATTCTCACATAGACTCCATGTCTTTCCTAGTTTACCTACGATATTTTCCAGAGGTATTCGCCATAAGTAAACGCTTTGCGGTCCTCCAAAAATATTTGGAAGTTGGATTGGGGTCCATCGGTTTTTCGGAGCCATCAAAATAGGAGCTTACCAATAGCTTTAAAAACTGAAGCGCATCATTATCCCCAAGGAAATCCTCATAGGCCATCTCCCATTTCTTGAATTGCCTTGTTTCAATATGGTCATGTGAAATCAATTCAATGGTATGGTGCCTTGAATCGGATATGATCTTATCGAAAAGTTGTAACACCTTCACTTGGTTACCTTCCAAATATTGAAGGAACTCCCCTTTATAATAAAGCAAACAACCTGTGATAGTATTCCCCTGATTATTCGTACGGGCCTTTTCCAACATTCCTTGAATCTGTGCTTTCCCAAATGCCGGACTCGCCGTAGATCGGTATACCAAGCAGAACATAATGGAGCTATTTCGTTTTGGACATAATCAAATTTTAATGGTTTTGGAAGACCCTAAAAATCCAACTACGCTATAAAACTGTACAACTTAAAGGTACTGAACATTTGGGAATTTAAAAATTACTTGGTATCGGTATGATGCAATCTGTCCTTATGGCCTCCAATCAGCCTATCACCTACTTTTAAAAATAAAGGGGACGAGAACCTTTGCTAGCTACGCCTTAGGTGTGCCGTCTTTTTAAAATCAACTACCTTTAAGAAATCATCCAAAAATCATGTCATATCCATTAATAGACAATATTGAGAAAAAACAGTACGAGTTTCATATAAACGGGGAAACTCCTAGAATCGAATACATCCGCGCCAAGGAAAAAATTTACCTGACCCATACCGAAGTACCAAAGGGCCTGGAAGGCCAAGGAATTGGTACCGAGCTGATACGACAGGCTTTGGAGGATGTTAAGGCAAAAGGGCTTACGCTTGTGCCCCTATGCCCCTTTGTAGCCCTGTTTATTAAACGAAACCCTGAATACAAAGAACTGGTGCTCAAAGGCATCAACATTGGATAAACCTACAAAAGGTGTACTTCAATTACAGGAGGAACCGACTGCCCCATAGCACTGTTTGGCTATTTCCAGTTCTTCGTTGGTAGGAATCACCAAAAGGCAAATAGTACTTTCCCCTGTTTGAAATTCAGAGACCTCCATTGTGGTATCTATGGTGGCGTTCTTTGCTTCATCCATCCGAATGCCCAAGGATTCCAGACCGCTGCAAACCATTTTTCGCAACAGTGCCGAGTTCTCCCCAATACCCGCGGTAAATAGGATGGCATCCACGCCATTAAGAATGGCCAGATAGGCCCCAATGTATTTTTTGATACGATGGGCGGTCATCTCTAGGGCCAATTGGCAGTCGGCATCCCCTTCTTCGGCAAGCTTTTGGATTTCCCTAAGGTCGGAATGGCCCGTTAAGCCCAAAAGTCCGCTTCTCTTTTGGAGCAGGGCGTTTGCCTCTTTGGAATCCATACCGCAGGAATCCATTAAGAAAAAGACCACGGATTGGTCGATGTCCCCACTCCGGGTACCCATAATCAATCCGTTGGATGGTCCAAAACCCAAAGAGTGTTCCACACTTTTTCCATCTTTTATTGCCGTAATGCTACAACCATTGCCGAGATGAATACTGATAAGTCTTGATAAGGACCTCCCTAGATGGGAAATGGCCCTTTCCGAAACGTATTTGTGGCTGGTGCCATGAAATCCATAGGCCTTTATTTGATGCGCTTCCGTCAGTTTTTTGGGAATGGCATAGCGATGTGCCTTTTTGGGAATGCTTTGGTGAAAGGCCGTATCAAAAACTGCAATTTGAATCGCCTTGGGAAACAGACTTTGGCATACCTCAATGCCTATGGCATTGGCAGGATTGTGCAAGGGTGCCAAAAAGGAAAGCTCCTTGATTTTTTTCAGTACTTCGTCATTAATTTCAGTAGCGCAGCTAAAGGAATCCCCTCCATGGACCACCCTGTGCCCTACCACATCAATTTCACCATGGGTGTCCACTATCCCATTTTCAGCATCCTTTATCAAACCCATAACCCGTTCCAGACCCTCACCATGGTCGTTGACGGGTATCTCCTCTTCTAAGGAGAAATCCTCTGTTTTATAATGGACCTTGGCATCCGCCTGCCCAAGTCGTTCTACCATCCCGCTACACAGCACTTGCCCTTGTGGCATGACCAAGACCTGAAATTTAATGGAGGAACTTCCTGAATTGATAATCAATATCTTCATAGGTTCCATGCTAATGGTTCTGTGCTTGAATTGCGGTCACAACTACGGTATTGAACACATCGTCCACCGTACAGCCCCGACTTAAATCATTGACCGGCTTGTTCAACCCCTGTAGCATGGGACCTATGGCCAATGCTCCGGTTTCGCGTTGTACCGCTTTATAGGTGTTGTTCCCCGTGTTCAAATCTGGGAAAATGAGCACGGAAGCTTGTCCCGCTACCTTGGAATCAGGCAACTTTCCCTTACCTACAATAGGATCCACGGCCGCATCGTATTGGATAGGTCCCTCGATTTCTAGATCCGGGCGCTTTTCGCGTACCAGTTGGGTGGCTTCACGGACCCTTTCCACATCCTCGCCCTTCCCAGAGCTCCCCGAAGAATAGGAGAGCATGGCAACCTTGGGCTCAATGCCAAAACTTGAGGCCGAATTGGCAGAAGCAATGGCAATTTCGGCCAATTGTTCCGCTGTGGGATTGGGGTTAATGGCACAATCCCCAAAAACACAAACCCTGTTGGGCAAGCACATAAAAAAGACCGAGGAGACGACCTTTGTTCCTGGCTTCGTCTTGACAAATTGCAAGGCTGGCCTGATGGTATGCTGCGTGGTATGGACAGCTCCCGAAACCATTCCATCCGCATCCCCGCGATAGACCATCATGGTGCCAAAATAGGAAACGTCATTCATCATATCCCTGGCCATATCCATGTTCAGCCCTTTATGTCTCCGTAATTCGTAAAAGGTTTCGGCATAGGACTCCAAAACCTCGGAATTCTTGTTCTCTATAATTTTTAGCCTTGAAATGTCCAGACCCAAGCGGGTAGTTTCGGCCAGAATACGCTGGGATTCCCCCAAAAGAGTGATGTCGACAATCCCACTTTGCACCAACTCCGTGGCCGCTTTTAAAATTCGGGCATCCTCACCTTCCGGTAATACAATGTGTTTCTTTTCCACACGGGCCCTTTGTACCAAGTTGTACTGGAACATATGTGGCGTCATTATGTTGGTGGTAAACTGGGTCAGTTTTTCCAATAGGGCCCCACCATCGATGTATTGGTCGAAGAGCGATAACGATGCTTCTATTTTCTGTTTGCTCTCAGCATATATCTGGGATTTGATACTGCCCACCCGATATGCCGTCCCGAAAGTGCCCTGTTCCACCAAAATAATGGGGACATTTGTTGAACTGGCCAGTAATTTTAATATCGAAGGCTCCGGGGTAATGCCCCCTGTTAGTATGATGCCTGAAATATTGGGATATTCTTCGGACTGGTGTGCCTGCAGAGCCCCCAAAATAATATCGGAGCGATCACCAGGGGTAATGACCAAGCTTTGTTCGCGAATATGGGTCAGGTAATTGTGCAGTTGCATGGCCCCTACGCCAAAGCTACCGGTCTGGTTGTTCAAATGGTCATGGCCAAAAAGCACCTCGGCCCCCAGGGCCTTCACAATCTCCGCTAGGGTAGGATGCGACAATTGCTTGACCCTAGGAACGGTAAAAACCTGAACGTCCGTGGGTAGTTCCTTGAGCAGTTCTTCCCTTACCAACGGTAAGTTTTTGGGCTTTACTTTATTGGCCACAACAGCCAGTACTTTTAAACCATCCAAAAGATAGGTGTTTACAGCGGCATCCAAATTCCTTGAAAAATCCTCTAGCTTTTTCCCCTTGGCATTGTCCACAAGTACCACGGGTATGCCCAGGTTTTTGGCAATATCCCTATTTAGGTCAAATTCAATGACCTTACCATCATCAGAAAAATCACTGCCTTCTACCAGCACAAAATCATGGGAGGCTTCCAGCCTTTTATACTTGGCAATGATTCGGTCCAGAATTTCGTCTTGACGGTCCTCATTGTACATGGAAACTACCTCGCTAATGGTCAAACCATAGGCGTCTTCAGGAGTAATATCCAAGTTAAAATGACCCAGGACCGTTGCAATGTGATTGTCTTGCTTTCCCTCTTCCACATCATCAATGACAGGTCTAAAATATCCTACCTTGGGCATCTTCCCCAAGAGCATGTTCATAAAGCCCAGTACAAAAAGTGATTTTCCACTGTGGGAACCCAAGGTTCCTAAATAGACCGATTTGTTCATGTAAAGAAGATTTTTATTTGGTAGGATAAAGATAGGGGGTAACCGTACAAAGAGTCACTTTTCATTTCAACAAAACCAAAGAAATATGATTTTCAGTACAGTAATTTGCTTTTAGGGCCTATTCCCTAAAAGAAAAAGGGAAATGACCATGACACCTGTTACAGATACTCAATCTTCATAACTAAGGTGTGCCGTATTGTTGTACATTTAAAACAAACTTTGAACGATGAAATGGATAGTGAACATTGCATTTTTAGTACTGCCCTTCTTGCTTTTAGCCCAATCCAAAAACTTTTTGGATGTCCCGTATTTAGAAACCTCAGCAAAGGTGGACACCCTGGTAACACCAGATAACATCTATCTGGGTATTACCATTCAGGAAAAGGATTCCAAAGGAAGAAACTCCGTAGAGGAGCAAGAGAATAAAATGGCAAAAAGCCTAAAGAACCTGGGCATTGATATTGATAAACAGCTGACCATTAAAGATTTGGCCAGCAACTACAAAAAATACTTCTTGCGTAGTAGGGAAGTACTAAAAAGCAAACAGTATTCGCTACTGGTATATGACGGATTGACCGCGGGAAAGGTCATGGCCACATTGGAGGATTTGGATATTGCCAACACCTATTTGGAAAAAACGGAATACGCCAAAATGGATGAACTGGAACTGAAACTAAAAACAAGGGCGGTCAAGAAGGCCAAGAAAAAAGCAGATGCGCTCACAAAACCCTTGGGACAGACCGTGGGGATGGCCATACATATTGTGGACAACTCACAGCCCTATTACCCACGATACAACCAACCAAGAATGGAAATGGCCATGTCTAAAATGGATGTGGCGGAACCAGCCCCATTAGATATTGATTTTGAAAAGATTCGGGTGGAAAGTATGGTCAATGTCAAGTTTGAATTGTCCAATTGATCCATTTGTACTCGTCTTTTTATAAAAGTAACAGCTATGAGGGTCATTTTATTTTTTGTTATTGCATTCGGTTATCATGTTTTAGGAGCTCAACAAACCGTCCAACTTGCAGCGGGCGTAACGTCACCCCAAGCCTCCCTGGAAGATGTGTCTTGGATTGCCGGACATTGGCGCGGGGAAGCTTTTGGCGGAATTGCCGAAGAACTATGGAGTCCACCAGAAGGTGAAACCATGATGTTTGTTTTTCGATTGCTGCATGAGGGCAGGGTTTCCTTTTATGAGATTGGCCATATCAAGGAAACGGAAGGGACGCTTTTAATGCAATTGAAACACTTTGATGGGAGCCTGAAAGGATGGGAGGAAAAGGATGAGACCGTTGATTTTAAATTGGTCAAAATTGAGAAGGATAAAGTGTTCTTTGAAGGGCTGACCATGGGGAAAATCAGCGATACCGAAATGCATGTTTACGTACTCGTTGATGATGGAAATGGTGAACAAGAAGTATTGTTCGACTACCAAAAGATAAAATGATTGACCTTGAAAAGCAGCGTATTCCTAAAAATTGTATCTCTCTTTTAAATCCAGATGATGAAAAGTTATGCTGTTATCCTGCTGCTTCTACTAACCTCCATAACTACTTCATGCAATTCTGACGACAATGACCCCATTTCAGAGGTATGCGACTTTTTGGGCGTTGTTGATGACAACCAAATCAACACGGTTAACCCTCAGACTTACGTCATCCAAAGTGTAGAGGTAACAGGCAGTTGTTTACAGGTGGAACTATCCAGTGGTGGTTGCGATGGAAACTCTTGGGAGGTCCGCCTTTTTGGTTCCTCGGAAGTCGAAGCTTCTTTACCACCGAAGCGGGAAATAGGCATTCGATTGGACAATAGTGAACTTTGCGAAGCTTTTATTACCAAAACGTATTCTTTTGAGTTGACCCCATTTCAAGTTGGTGGTGAATCTATAATTTTGATACTCCAAGACTGGGAAGCACAAATTTTGTACGAATACTAATTCAAAACAGATAAGCCGGAATCCACTACTTTTTGGAGTTTCTTGGTATCCGTATCCACTTTGGAGACCACTCGAATCCCGTTGTAGAGCGTGAAGAGCATCAAGCCAATTTCTTGGGCATCCTTATGTTCAGGAATCTCCCCATTGTTGATGCCTTGCTGGACATAGGTAACGAATAGCTGTTCCATCTGTGCTTTATGCTCCAGCAAGGTTTGATTCATTTTCCCATTCCCAGGCACCAATTCCGTGGTGGTGTTCACCACAAAACAACCTTTACGACATGGATCTTCTATTGCTTCTGCAATAGCTGTTGAAAAGAGTCTTCGAAAACCTTCTTTGACGGAAGATTCTTGTTGGAATAAATCAACCAACCAACTGCCAGCTGATGCTAGATAATGGGAAAAGGCCCTATCAAATAGTTGTTCTTTTCCACCATAGGTATCATATAGGCTTGCTCGATTGATTCCCAAATGGGACACCAAGTCTTGCATTGAAGTGGCATGGAACCCTTTTTCCCAAAAGAGTTCCATAGCCTTTTTCAATACGTCTTCTTCACAAAATTGTTTTGTTCTTGGCATGGTGGCGTACGTGTTCCAAATTTACCTATTAAACTAGACTTGGGCGAAACCACCATCAACGGGAATTTCGGTTCCGGTGATATAGCTACTATCGGATGATGCCAAAAATAATGCGGTGGTCGCAATTTCCCCAGAATTTCCAAATCGACCCAAGCTGACCATGGAAGGGAAATTGGAGGCCATGGCATCAATGTTCTCTTGGGGCACGTTGTGCTTCCCATAAATTGGAGTATCGATCGGTCCTGGGGCAATGGCATTTACGCGAATCCCCTTAGGTCCAAACTCCGCCGCCAAAGTACGTGTTAACGAACGTAAAGCTGCTTTACTGGCCGCATAGGCGCCCATACCTGCAAAACCTTTGACATTTACTATTGAGGTGTTAAAAATAATGCTTGCGCCTTCGTTCAAGGAATCATAGGCCGCGCGTACCGTAAACAAGGGACCTTTTACATTAATGTTCTGTACTTCGTCATAGATTTCTTCGGTCAATCCATCAATGGTTTCAATCCTGAAGATACCGGCATTTAGAAAAAGTACATCAATCTTACCAAAGGTATCCACTGCAGTTTTGACCAGTTTTTCACTATCAGCTACACTGGAAGCTTCTGCATTGACCAATAGAAAATCCCCTGACAATTCGGATTCCAGGGCATCCAGTTTTTCTTGACTTCTTCCCGTAAGCACCACTTTTGCGCCCTCTTTTAGGAATAATTTGGCGGTTTCCAAGCCCATACCGCTTGTGGCTCCGGTTACTATGGCTACTTTGTTTTCTAATTTTTTCATGATTTTAAATTTGAATTTTTAGATGTATTGTTACTATTTTGGAACGTTCATTCTGATACAAACATACCAATAATAGAACGATTGTTCCAAATAAAAATCTATTTTTAACAGCCCTTTAGTCTTTTGGCCTTCCTTTTGTATCTTCCAGGTTCAAAATCCAACCAAATGAGAATACATAAACCGCTTCTGGTCACATTAATGGTATTGCCACTTGTCCTAGTCGCTCAAAGAAGAAAAAAACAGGAAACTAAACCTGCCATAGTTCTAAATGATTCCCTCTATTCTGGGTTGAAATGGCGTAACATTGGTCCGTTTCGCGGCGGGCGTAGTGTGGCTTCCACAGGAGTGGTTGGGCAACCTATGACCTATTATATGGGTGCGACCGGTGGGGGTATCTGGAAAACCGTAGATGATGGGATTACCTGGAAGAACATTTCAAATGGGCAGTTGAACACAGGTACCGTTGGAGCCATCGCCGTTTCGGAGAGTAATCCAAACCTTGTTATCGTTGGAATGGGAGAACATCCTGCCAGAGGGGTGATGACCTCTATGGGTGATGGAGTATATAAATCAACCGACGCCGGAAAAACATGGAAACATATCGGTCTTGATGAAACCCGTCATATTTCGGATGTGATCATCCACCCCACCAATCCCAATATTGTTTTTATTTCGGCCCAAGGAGCCCAATATGGACCATCGCAACAACGCGGCGTCTATCGTTCAATGGATGGAGGAGCTACTTGGGAAAGAGTGTTGTATGTGGATGAAAATACGGGAGCCTCCTCCCTTTCCATGGATATGAAAAACCCTTTGATTCTTTATGCTGCCATGTGGCAACATCGAAGGTATCCCTGGACCATGGAATCGGGTGGCCCAAGCTCAGGAATTTATAAATCAACTGACGGTGGCACCACATGGAAACAAGTAAAGGAAGGCTTGCCCAAGGCATTTGGCAAGGCCGGTATTTCGGTTTCTCGCGCCAATCCCGACCGTGTGTTTGCGGTTATTGAGGCCGAAGGAACCAAAGGCGGCGTATATCGCAGCGACGATGCTGGTAAAAAATGGAAGCAGGTCAATAAAAATCGTATCAACATTGCCCGTTCATGGTACTATATGGAGATTTTTGCCGACCCACAAAATGAAAACATCGTTTATGTGTTGAATGCCCCGGTGACCAAATCGATTGATGGCGGAAGGTCGTTTACCCCTGTTCCTACACCACATGGCGACAACCATCATTTATGGATTCATCCGAATAACAATCAGGTGATGATCAACTCCAATGACGGTGGCGCCAATGTTTCCAACAACGGAGGAAAGAGCTGGAGCACCCAACAGAACCAGGCCACATCGCAATTCTATCGGGTAATTACCGATAATCTGGTGCCCTACAATGTATATGGGGGGCAACAGGACAATTCGGCCATTGCCATCGCGAGCCGAACCAATGACGCAGGAATCGACTGGAAAGATTGGTATTCCGTAGCAGGGTGCGAAAGTGCCTATTTGGCTTTTGACCCCAATAATCCTGAAACAGTATTTGGCGGATGTTACCAAGGCATCATCGAAAAATGGGTGAACGCTTCCCGAGAAGGAAAACCCATAAAGTCCTATCCTGAACTTGGACTTGGCAAAGTACCCAAAGATTTTAAATACCGCTATAACTGGAACGCTCCCATTATAAGCTCTCCTCATGATAGAAATACTATTTACCATGCAGGCAACGTGGTTTTCAAGACCACGGATAGCGGCCAAAGTTGGGAAGTAGTAAGTCCTGACCTCACCCGAAACGAAAAGGAAAAACAAGGGCCCGGTGGTGGTCCTTATACTAACGAAGCGGCTGGCGGTGAGAATTACAACACCCTCATGTACTTAACGGAATCGCCTCATGAACAAGGTGTGCTTTATGCGGGCAGTGATGATGGTTTGGTTCACATTACTAAAGATGGAGGGGCCAATTGGAGCAACATTACCCCACCCAACATTGGGAACGGTATCGTCAACAGCATTGAGGTTTCCCCCCATGACCCTGCCACGGCCTATATCGCTGTAATGCGTTACAAGTCCATGGACTTAAAACCCTACGTTTTCAAAACGTCAAACTACGGCGAAACATGGACCAAAATCACAAACGGCGTCACGGACAAACATACCTTTGTTCGTGTTGTTCGGGAAGACCCCATCAAAAAGGGGCTCTTGTATGCAGGAACTGAAACCGGATTATACATTTCAATGGATGACGGACAACATTGGCAAAAATTTCAACTGAACCTTCCTGTTGTTCCCATCAATGACCTCGTCATTCAAGACAATGATTTGGTGGCCGCAACCGCAGGCCGTTCGTTCTGGATTTTGGATGATTTGGGCGCAATCCAAAATAGCCTAGATCTCTCCAAAACGTTAAAAATTGTCCAACCAAAACCCAGTTATCGCATCTTTGGTGGGTATCAAGAAAAACCACGACCGGGACTGGGACAAAATCCCAAATCCGGGGTGACCCTAGACTATTTCCTCCCAGAAAAATTGGATTCCATGGAGTTGAAGCTGGAAATCCTCCAAAACGGCAACCTTATTCGCTCCTACACCAATCAAAAACCAAAGGATTTCAAGTCTTGGCCCGGTGGACCACCAAAACCACAGGTTTTGCCCAGCAAAAAAGGCTACAATCGCTTTACATGGGATTTTCGAAAAGAAGCCATTCCAGCTGTGGATAAAGTCTTTGTGTTTGGAAATTACCAAGGGGCCAGAATAGCTCCTGGAACCTATACCTTGCGCTTAAGTGTGAAGGATGCATCCGTGGAAACTACGGCCGAGGTATTGGCCAATCCAAAAATCAAGGCCTCCGATGCCGATTATGACGACCAACAAACAGTGCTCAATCAGATTGAAAATGCACTTATATCCATGCATAAAGCGGTCAATCAAATGCGCTCCGCCAAAAACCAGTTAACCTCCTACAAAAGACTTTTAAAGGATAACGAAGCCGCCAAAGAACTCTTGGCCAAGGGGGATAGTTTAACAAAGCGAATCACTACTTGGGAAGAACACCTGATTCAACCCAAACAGAAGACCTTTCAGGACGTCATTAACTTCCACAACCAACTGAACGCCGATTTTATGCACTTAAAAGGGTTTGTAGATGTTGCGGAACCCAAAGTGACCAAAGGTGCCAAAGAACGATTACAGGATTTGTTGAGGGCATGGAGCACCTATGAAAAAGAAAAGAACGCCATTGTGGAAACGGAAATGAATACCTACAATAAGATGTACAAGGCACTGGGTATTCCGGCTTTGATCATAAGCGAGAATTGATGCGTGATTTTTTTGCTGACAAAAGCTTTGTCAAGAAAGATTATAGAAATCAAAAACTCCCTAAAGGGGACTATGAACACTGCACATTTGAAAACTGTCTCTTTCAGGAGGGCTTTTTGGACAATCAGCATTTTGTGGAATGCCAATTTTTGGATTGTGATTTAACGAATACCAATATCGCCCATACACAATTCAATGAGGTGCTATTTGAAGGGTGCAAACTCGTTGGAATTCGCTTTGAAACGTGTGACCCCTTACTATCCAAATTTCAGTTTAAAGCTTGCAACCTTTCGCTATCCAGTTTTTACGAAATGGAGCTGACGAATGCCATTTTTCACAATTGCAAATTGCACAAGGTAGATTGGAGCCTCACCAATCTCACCAACGTCAAATTCGATAATTGCGATATGCAAAATGCCATCTTTGAGAACTCCGTTTTGGAAGGAACGGATTTCACCTCTGCCTTTAATTTTAGTATTGACCCTACCAAGAACAACATCAAAAAGTCAAAGTACAGCAAAGAGGGACTTATTGGTTTATTGAAAAAATACGATATTGTTGTAGTATAGTCTTACCAATTAAATGTATCTTTTTGGAGCACTGTTTCAAAAATTTTCCCAGTAGCAGGTGTAACCCTTTTCCCCTTATGGACTCTTTATATGGGGTACAACAAGCAGTTTTCCATGAAACAAAACACTACCTTTCAAAGAACCCTTAGATTGGCGGAAACAAAAAAGATGCGCAAACCCCATATTTATATCTAACACCAAAAATGAAAATACTCACAAAAGGGCAGTACTATGGCATAAAAGATTCGGAGCAATCCTTCCAGGGCATTCACTTATCCCAATATGATTACGCAACAGGCGGAAAAGACAGCAGGACGGATTGGCACTACCATGAAAATCCATACTTTATGTACGTGTTGGATGGCCATATGAAGGATTGCAATAGGAAAATAAAATCCTTATGCCCTGCGGGAAGCTTAATGTTCAACAACTGGCAAGAAGCCCATTATGGTTCCAGACACTCCGAAACTGCAGCAGGGTTTCATTTGGAATTTGAGAAAAGTTGGTTTAAGGAGAAGGATATCGATATAAGAATGTTAGAGGGCAGTCAATTAATAGAACAACCACAAGTGCATGTTCTTTTTGCCAAACTATATCAAGAGTTTATGCTAAGCGATCCGTTCAGTAAAGTAACTATTGAGCTTCTAACGGTACAAATTTCAGATGCCTTGAGTCACTTAAGGAATAGAGGTACGAACCAGAAAGTACCCCCTTGGGTGGAACATTTGAAAGAACTCCTGCATTTCGAAACATCAGACCTCAGTTTAGATTACCTTTCAAAACAGCTTGGAGTACATCCAGTGCATATCTCCAGAGCAGCACCCAAATATCTTTCGGTAAGCCTTGGGGCGTATATACGGCAACAAAAGCTAAAAAAGGCCATCCCCCTTTTACTTAACTCCAACCATTCATTAACCGCCATTGCTTACGACACAGGGTTTTCGGATCAGAGTCACTTCAATAAGGTGTTCAAGACATATTTCAATGTAAATCCAAGTCATTATCGAAAATCCTTTCGAAAAAACCTCAAATGTTAATCTGGTACAATTTTCAGTATGTGCGAAAAAGTATTTTTATGGCCTAATTTTAGTCACAACAATGCTTAAAAGAACAATGCTACTGGTACTGTTTTGTTGGATGCTTCAGGGCTGTGCCCAGACAGACAAAAAAGAGTATCTTGGAAATTGGATTGGTAATCTCCCGGACAAACACGCTTTCAATTTTAAAGTTACCCTTGAAAAAATAAACTCAAACCAATATCAACTTCGTATCAGCAATAAGAAAACCATCTTAAAACGAACCTTCACATCATCTGACAAAGCACATTTAAGACTAAGTATTGACGATGAACTGCATTTCGATTTAAAGAACAGAGGAGATGATGTATTCGGTTATATTCAATCGGGTGGGTTCCAATATTATATCACCCTAAAAAAAGAGGCCTACAATACCTATGTTGGAAATTGGAACGTATTTATGTTGGACGATGGCCTAACGTCCGATGAGCTCTTTTTGAATGTTGACTGGTACAACGAGCAACTCGAGGCTTATCCTTTTTTTGGGGATCAAAGGTTCCGAGGGTTCTACGCCGGTGACTTTACCATTGAAGATGACGTGCTTTCGTTTAAAGATAGCAATACGGGGTTTCATTTTCGAGCTATTCTGTTGAAAGAAGCCATTCAATTGGAAATCTACTTAATCAACAACCTTATTGCCAAAACTTCCTTATCCTTTTCGGATAAATACTGGACGCCTCCACCCACTGCTATTGCGGACAATCAAAGCGCCGATACCCCTGAACCCTTAGATGATGGATGGGATACAGGAACCTTAAACGAAGCCAATATTGGGAGTACCCAATTAAGAAGACTCATGGATAGTATCAATGCAAAAGCCCTTGTCAATACGCACAGCGTGTTGATAGCCAAAGAAAACAAGTTGGTTTTTGAAGCTTATTTTGATGGCTTTAATCGCAATATCCCACATACCATGATGTCCGGTTCAAAGAGTATTTCTTCCGCCATTATTGGTATTGCCATCGATGAGGGTATCATAGAAAGTGTCGATGAAAAATTCTACGACTTTGTACCTGAGCAGTATAGGTATACCGAAGATTCATTAAAGACCAAAATAAGGCTTAAGCATTTGTTGACGATGAGTTCGGGATTGGATGTAAATGACAAGGCGTTGGAAGACCATTATCAAGACCCCAACAATCCCAATAGTTGGCTTAAAACCGTTTTAGAGGCACCCATGGTCAATGACCCGGGAACATACACGGATTACGGCTCCGCCAACCCCTTTTTATTGGGTGTCTATTTGAATGAACGTTTGGACCAGTCTTTAGGGACTTTTATGGATGAAAAGTTATTTGCCCCTCTGGGTATCACAAATTACATCAACCAAGGCGATGATACACGTATCCCCTACTTTGGTGGCGGTATGCTGTTAACCCCAAGGGATATGCTCAAATTTGGTCAACTTTATCTGAACAGGGGCATCTGGAACGGACAACAAATTATCTCCAAAGATTGGATAGAGGCGTCCTTTAAAAAACAGACACGCTTACAAGACGCACGTGATAAGAATGAATATGGATATTTATGGTGGCATGACACCTATAACCTGAATGGAAGGACTGTTGCCACGGTTGAGGCAAGGGGTGCCGGGGGGCAATTTATTTTCATAGTACCAGAGTTGGAATCCGTGGTTGTGGTGACTGCAGGTAACTTTAGGAACAGGAAAGGCAATCAATCACGGGAACTGTTTAGGGATTATATCCTTCCGGCTCTATTAAATTAAAAGGCCACCTTATTCGGTATCTGATGTCCATCCATTTTCAATTCCCTTTACCTTTTTTTACAAGAAGGACCCTCAATTAAGGAGGTCAGGTATTTTCCTAGCCTTAAAAAAAAATCTTTGGCATTTCTTTTGATCCCAACAAAAACATCTGGAGCAAGAAGGTCCCAGTGGCATTAATTCTATCCGTATACATAAATAAAGCGATATATTTATAGAATATACTCTACAATGGGGGTTAGAAAGTGTTTGGAATGCCGTGAAGAAATCCGGGGTCGGGCAGATAAGAAGTTCTGTTCAGATTATTGCCGTAATGCGTATAATAACCAACTCAACAAAGACAGCAAAAACCTAGTGCGTAATATCAACAATCGTCTAAGAAAAAACTATCGTATATTGGATAGTTTTGAACTCAAAGATGGAAAAACCCGGACGACCAAAAACCGCTTATTGGACAAAGGCTTTGACTTTGAATACGTTACCAATCTATACACCACAAAAAAGGGAACCACCTACTACTTTGTTTATAACTTAGGATATTTGCCCTTAGACAACGACCATTATATGGTCGTAAAAAGGGAATAGACTATTTCCAATTGGCTCCGCTCAATTTCAAGGCAGCTACCACGATATCTTTCCTGCTTATCTGACCTACCAAAATGCCCTCTTTCATTACCGGAAGTCTTCGCCTATTATGCCGATCAAATACGCCAGCAGCATCAAAAATGGTCATGTCATGGGGTATGGTTTCCACATTTTTGGTCATAAAGCGCTCTACGCTTTTATCCAAGATGGGTTGATTAAAATAGCGGCTTTCCGAAATTTGTTTCATACAGTCAGCCTCGGAAACAATCCCGACCAAAAAGCCATTATCATCCATAACCGGACCACCTGAAATTTTATATTTGGCAAATGATTCCATGACTTCGAGAATCGACTGCTGCGGTGAGAATGTCACCAATTTTTTGGTCATATAGTCCGAAACCAAAATTGGGCCTCCAGAGTCTTTTTTACTATCTACTTTAGCCCTTGCCCCCTGAAAACTCTTGATTCCCATGTTGTTAATTTTATTGGTTAACTATTAAAGTTAGTGAATTTTATGCGAATTATCTAAAATTTTTACCCAAAACATAAGAAACTGTTATTATTTTATACATTTAAGTGCCAACTACGACTACCATGAACTCTTCTAAGATTTTCGCCTTTTTTCTACTTCTTTTTGCACTGTACTGGAGTTATGAATCCTTAATGCCCAAAGACGAATCAGGAGCCCATTTGAAAAACTGGGGTTTTCAGTTGACCAATGCCCTTAAACATGTAAAGAACATATCAAAAACACCGCATGCCGTGGGTTTTCCTAGGCATAAAAGCGTCAGGGACTATGTAGTTGCTGAACTTAAGCGAATGGGGCTACAGGTTTCGTCCCAAGAAGGGTTCTCGATAGGGGATTGGGGCAATCTTTGTAAAGTCTCCAATATTTTAACCAAAATAAAGGGCTCCGAAACCGGTAAGGCATTACTGCTATTGGCCCACTACGATAGCAGTCCACATTCTTCATTTGGAGCAAGTGATGATGCTAGTGGTGTCGCCACCATTTTAGAAGGGGTACGGGCATTTTTGGAAAAAGGGGAAACCCCTAAAAATGATATTATCATCCTTATAAGTGATGCAGAGGAATTGGGGCTGAACGGAGCGGAGCTTTTTGTCAACCAACATCCTTGGGCAAAAAATGTAGGATTGGTATTAAATTTTGAGGCCCGTGGAAGTAGTGGCCCCAGTTACATGCTCATCGAAACAAATAGGGGCAATAGCAAATTGATCCAAGAATTCAGTGCGGCAAATACCAAATTTCCTGTGGCAAACTCACTGGCCTATTCCATCTATAAAATGTTGTCCAACGATACCGATCTTACTGTTTTTAGGGAAGATAGGGATATTGAGGGGTTCAATTTTGCCTTTATTGATGATCACTATGACTACCACACTGCTTTGGACAATTATGAACGGTTGGATAGAAATTCATTGGCCCACCAAGCCAGTTATTTAATGCCCCTCTTGGACTATTTTAGCAATTCCGATTTGAATGACCTAAAAAGTTTAAATGACGATGTCTACTTCAACATGCCCTTCTTTAAATTGATTTCTTACCCTTTTGATTGGATTTGGCCCATGTTCCTATTGGCGTCCCTATTCTTCCTCATCCTTCTTATTTATGGACATAGAAAAAAGGCACTTGGCCTAAAGAACGTTTTTATTGGTTTTATTCCAGTCCTAGCCATTCTTAGTATCAATGGACTGGCGGGTTACCTTAGTTGGCCCGTCCATACGTGGTGGTATCCTTGGTACAAGGATATCTTACATGGTTTTACCTATAACGGGCATCTATACATTATGGAGATGGTCCTATTCTCCATTGCTGTTTGTTTATTTGTGTACCATCGTTTTCAAAAAATAAACATGGCCAGCTTACTGGTAGCTCCACTAAGCATTTGGTTATTGATATGTGGGCTGGTCGCCTACTATTTAAAGGGGGCAAGCTTTTTTATAGTTCCCTTGTTTGGACTGTTGGCAGCCTTTTTAGTGTATATCAATCAAGAAAAACCAAGTCCCTTATTGCTTTTATTCCTTTGTTTGCCAGCAGTATTTATGCATGCACCGTTTGTACAGATGTTTCCTGTTGGCCTTGGTCTTAAAATGATGTTGGCAGCCACCATTCTTGCCTCGCTTTTATTCTTTCTGACCTTGCCCCTATTTGGATCATTTAATAGATATACTGGTTTGGGGATGCTTTCCCTTTTACTGTTTGCCATATATGGAGTAAGGGCGCATTTAAATGCTTCCTTCTCCGAGGAATATCCAAAACCGAGTAGTCTACTATATGTTTACGATGCCGATAGTGAAAGTGCACATTGGGCTTCCTATGATGAGGTTTTAATTGATTGGAATTCCCAATTCCTAAAATCGCCGGAGGAAAATGAAACAAGGAAAACTTTAAATACCATGGGCAGTAAGTATTCCAATAGGTTCAAACACGTTTCCCAAGCTCAAAAGAAAAATATTCCCCTTTCGGAATACTGGGTAACAAAGGACACCATTCTTCAAAATTCAAGAGAGCTGACCATTTGCGTAACGCCAAAAAGAGCGGTTAATCGATTGGAAGTCTTTACCAATGATATTGACATGATGGAATGTAAGGTAAATGGGGTAGAACTATCCGATTATTATCTAAAAAATCGAAGAAACGGAAAATTGGTCACCCACTACATCAGCAATAATGACTATACCGAAATTGAAATGATCGTTCCAAGGAACAAACCTTTGGAATTCACATTTTATGAGGCTTCCAATGATTTACTTTCCAATCCACTTTTTACGGTTCCCAGAAGGCCGGAAAATAGTATTCCTATGCCGTTTGTACTTAATGACGCTATATTGATCATCAAAAAACTAACGATTGAATAAGACCATTGGAATTTTAGGATGTGGTTGGTTGGGCACTGCTTTGGGCAAACAATTCCTTTTGGATGGACATTCCGTAAAGGGTTCCACCACTGCCTATGAAAAAATCAATGTCCTAACCCATAAAGGATTTGACCCCTATTTGATTCGACTAGGAGAAAATACAATTGAGGGGAATAGTAGTGGTTTTCTTAAACATGTTGATGTCTTGGTCATTAATGTGCCCCCTAACCTAAGGAACAACCCTAAAGGCAATTATGTAAAAAAAATGGAGGTGCTACTGAATCATACCAAGAACCATGGGATTCCTTTTGTCCTGTTTGTCAGTAGTACTTCGGTGTACGGTACAATTGAAGGTGAAATAACGGAAGATACCATTCCCCATCCAACAACAAATTCGGGAAAGCAGCTCCTTACATCCGAACAATTGTTTTTGGAGGAGCGTTCAATTGCCACCGCCATTATTCGCTTTGGAGGATTAATTGGTGAAGACCGCCACCCCGTATACCATATTTCCGGTAGGGCACTTACCAATGGAGAGGAACTCATCAACCTTATTCATCAGAAGGATTGTATTCATATGATAAGGACAATCATTAAAAATGGATACTGGAACGAGATTTTCAATGGAGTTTATCCGTACCACCCTTCCAAAGCCGAATATTATATTTCGGAGGCAAAAAAAAGAGGAATACCCCCTCCCATTTACCAACCATCCACCGGCAATGTGCTTAAAAAAAAGATTGTTTTTAAGAATTTTTATGTTAAAAAACATGTTTTGACCACATCGATTTCCTCCTAAGTCACCACAAAAAGAGACATTTTCACAACAAAGTACACGCATCATTGTTAATTAAAGTATTGATTTTAAAAGGCTTATCGACGAAATGCATAATTTTGTACTACATCAAAATAGTACAGTTATGGAAACTTTAAATGTAAAATCGAGGATTTTGATGGAAATGGAAAGGCTTATTGCACGGAGCAGTGCCAAGGGTAAAATGACCAAAAAAATACAGTCATTCCATGAGGCCATTATCCAAAAACATTACAACGCCTCGGATGTCAGTATCGATTATCACCGCCAGCGGGTAAAAATGAACCTGGTTATGGATGAGGATGGTTATGATCCAAAAACGATAAACGTGGATCTGGCTGTTTTGCCAATGAACCTTTTCTTTAAAAACCTCCGGGATTTTTTGAAATCGTGTTTGGAAGTGGATGCCAAAAGTATTGCTTTCTATGCCAAATTAATTCAAAATTTATCAAATAAAGACCGGATTCATGTTGCGGTTTAAGTTGAACGACCAAAAAATTGCTATTGAAAAAGATGCCCTGTGCATCTTTTTTGTGTTTAAGACTTTCTTGTTCTTTAACAGCCTACTTTGGTGATTTTTTTTAGTTTTGCCGCACCAAAAGAATGAAGAAATGAAAAAACTATTGATTTTCACTGTCCTTATGGCTTCAACATCACTTTTAGCCCAAAGCAGTGGTGACCTTAAGACCCACTTTGAGCAATATTATCAGGAAATGAAAAAACAAGGAGATGTAAATGGTGTAATCAATGCGCTTACCCACTTAAATGTAGTTGACCCATCCCAAGCGAGAAGGGATACCTTGGCTTATGTATACATGAACGGCAATCAACACCTACAGGCATTGAATACCATTGGAATTGAAAAGAACGATTCCGATTCCAATTTGGCCGTACAGGTAAAAGCGGTTTCGCTAAAAGCGTTAAATCAACCAAAAAGGGCCATTGAACAATTTCAAGTACTATATGATAGAACTCCCGACCCTTTTGTGGCCTATGAGATGGCCGATTTAAAAATACAGGTAGGGGATATTGCAGGGGCAGAAAAGGATATTACATATGGTATTGCCAATTCAACCCTCAACATGAAACACGCTTTTTACGAGCGCCAGCAACCGTATGAGGTACCTTTAAAAGCAGCTTTCTATCACTTGCAGGGATTGTTGATTTTTAACAAGGACAAAACCAAAGTGGATGAAGCCATAGGATTTATGGACAAGGCATTGGAGCTCGATTCTAGCTTTAATTTGGCCAGTTTGAGCAAGCAAGCCCTTGAAAAACGGAAAACTGAGGGAGCAACCGAAAACTAGTTTCCCTTAAGGTATTTTTCCTTTAATTCAATGAGCAGAAGGCTGTCCTTCTGCTTTTTTATATGGATAAGTTCACCAACATTTTCATTGGGCACTGCTATGGAAAGTACGTAATGTGCGATTTTCCAATTTCCCTTAACCCTTTTTAGAACCCCAGAACCACGGCACAGCTCCATTTGGGTATCCAAAAGTTCATCGAACCAGGCCAGCTGTTTGCTTTCATCCAAATAGATATTCCGTTCCACAGCGGTAAAATTCCACGCTTGACCCCGGTCAAAATAAGGTTTGGAAAAATCTTTGAATTCTTGGTTTTGCCAATTTTCGGTAGCATCAGTTCCCAAAAAAACGCCATCTGGGGTCATTAAGGAAAAATAACCCTTGAAATCGGCGTTTGCAGCTGCCAAATGCCATTTGTCCAATATTCTTGAAATGGCCTTCTTTTCATCACTTTGGGCGAATGCCCCAAGAGATATGAAAAAGACCAAATGGATCCATACGTTATTCCTCATTCAAAATTAGTTCTGCATCCAGCGTATTACCACCAATGACATTCAATTGGTTCTTCAAGGAATTATAGGCATTAATCAGTTCTTCCATACCTTCAGAGATATCCCTATTGTCCAGTAAGTTGCCCCTTACTTTGTACAAAAAAGTGCGAAGCAGTTGTTGACGACTCTTGATCTGTAGCTTGTCAAAAGCTTCTGGATAATCACCCTCTCCAAGGGCCTTTTCCCTTTCAATCAAATCATCAACCGCCAATTTAAGGTCTTCCGTATTGGAGGCACGTTTTAGGACGTCAAAACTATTTTCCATAGCCATAAATTCGGGCCACGAACTTACAACAGTAAAAACCTCCGGGTCCATTTCAATAAGTTTTGGGTAGTCTTGTATTGAAAAGGCATCAGGTTCTTGGGCAGGGTCAACCGCTTCAGCAGAAGTATCCTTGCAACTTGAAACCCAAACCAAAACTATGAGCCAAAAAGCGTATTTCACCATCTTGCCAAAGTACAAATTCTTCGGAAAAGCTATCTTTACTTTCGCAATGATTTAACGACAAATGAGGATGGCTAAATCTATTTTGATATTGGGCGCCTGTGGCCAAATTGGAACCGAACTGACCATGGTACTCAGAAAGAAATATGGGAACGATGCCGTAGTGGCCAGCGATATTAGGGAAGGCGGCAGAAACCTCATGGAATCAGGACCCTTTGAACTTGTTGATGCCACCAATTACGAAGCCATTGAAGATGTTGTGATGCATTACGAAATTGAGGAAGTTTATCTCATGGCCGCCATGCTCAGTGCAACAGCTGAAAAATTCCCCATGCGGGCATGGAACCTCAACATGGGTTCCCTGTTCAATGTTCTGAATTTGGGAAAGGAGAAGAAAATAGAAAAGATTTTTTGGCCTTCAAGTATCGCCGTATTTGGATCGAATACCCCAAAAAATGAAACGCCGCAACATACCATGATGGAGCCCAGTACCGTTTACGGTATTAGCAAACAAGCAGGTGAACGTTGGTGCGAGTACTATTTCAATAAGTTTGGTGTTGATGTGCGAAGCGTGCGCTATCCGGGATTGATAAGTTGGAAAACCCAGCCGGGTGGAGGCACCACGGACTATGCTGTTGAAATCTTCCACAAGGCGCTTTCGGAAAAAAAATATACCTCCTTTTTATCGGAATGGACCAAATTACCTATGATGTACATGGATGATGCCATACGTGCCACCATTGGTCTGATGGAGGCCAATGCAGCAACCCTTCAAATTCGTTCTTCCTATAATTTGGGAGCCATGAGTTTTACCCCAAAAGAGTTGGCCACCTGCATCCAGGCCCATATCCCTGAATTTGAAATAAGTTACGCCCCCGATTTCAGGCAAAAAATCGCCAATAGCTGGCCCGCTAGTGTTGATGACTCAAAAGCCAGTCAAGATTGGGGCTGGACCCCTAATTTCGACTTAAAAAAAACAACTGAGGAGATGTTGGAGAATTTAAAAAGCAAACCCTAAGTTTACCCTTCTTCGTCCTTTGGCGGCATCATGTCCGGGTCTATGACCGCATCAGGGTTGTCTTCGTTAAAATCCAAGTAATCCCCATCATCATAATTGGCCATGGTAATTTCCAACTTTGAACTGATTTTGATCAAATATTTAGTGTCTTCCGTTAGTACTTCAACACACTCCACCTTTTCCCCCGAAGTATTTTTAAAAGAAATGATATCGTTATCCCCATACCCATTGGGATACGCTTCAACCAATAATTTCAATACTTCTGGTGTAAGCTTTTTGAAATCGACGATAACGCGTTTGAGCGGATTCACCCTGTAACATATTGCTACTTAAAAGTAACAAAAATCCATTTTCGATTTCCTTCCCAAGATGAATTTAAGGGTTATTAATATTGGATTTCCCACCTGTTTTTTTAAGGAGCTTGATCCGTTGTATTTCAATCTCCTTATCGATTGGTTTGAGCATGTCATACATATTTAGGGCGACCACACTTGCTCCGTGCATGGCCTCAACTTCTACTCCTGTTTTATAAAAGGTCTTGACCGTGACCTTAACAATAATGATCAATCCATCAATTTCATAATCTATTCCCGCGTATTCAATGGGCAACGGATGACAATCCGGAAGAAGTTCAGGGGTCTTTTTGAGTCCTAAGAGCCCGGCTGCCTTACTCATGGCAAACACATCCCCTTTGGGAACAGTTTTGTTCTTGACGGCTGCAATAGTGTTCGCTGAACCCACTTTTATAATAGCTTGGGCAATGGCCGTGCGATGTGTGTTTTGCTTTTGGGTGATATCTACCATCATTCTATGTATTTACTTTCCACTGATAGGAATCGTCTTCAAACCGTTCCTTTCCAAAGACCGGGACTTCATTTTTAATCCCTTCCACCACTTGGTGCAAAGCATCAAAAACTTCTTTTCGATGGGGTGAGGACACAAAAACAAACAAGCAGATTTCTCCAACCGAGACCTTACCAAGACTATGATAAATGTGTATGCACGTTAAGTTGAATTGTTGGGAAGCAGCCTCACAAAGCTTATGGAATTTTTGATTGGCCATGGTTGCATACGCGCTATATTCAATGGCAGCTACAGGCTTCCCTTCAATTACATCAGCGCGTACCTGACCTAAAAAAATATCATGGGCACCTATACCGGTTTTGGATTGATGTTTGGCGATGCAATTCGCAATGAAGTCTGCAGAAATAGCGCCATTGACAAAAGCGTTTTTAATTCTTCCTTCCATAGTTTAAAGGTAGGCAACAATGTTGACAACCCCATTTTTAAGTAGATTAAAAAACACTATTTTTGCCCTCCAATTGGCCCCGTAGTTCAATGGATAGAATAGAAGTTTCCTAAACTTTAGATGCAAGTTCGATTCTTGCCGGGGCTACTTTTCGGCACTCCATAGGGCATCAGAATGATTCATTTAAATTGACTTTCTTTGGGTTGCGATATTTTGGTCTCAGAAGACATTTGTATGTTTTTTGCGCATCGTACACCATAATTTACCCTTTCTTTTTGTACCAGAGATTGAATTGTTCATTCAATAGGCTTACGGCCGGTTTTTCCCCTTTTTCAATGCCCTGAACGGCCAGTTTCAAAATTGCCCCATGAACCGGCTGATATACCATTATGAAGGCAGAACGTGCGTATTGATTTCCACAGCGGGCATCCCCTCCTGATTCTTCGCCAGCTTTTAACGCTATCATAAGCCGCTCGGCCAAGGATTTGTCCCTATTTTGGTTGAAAGCCTCAAACGCTTTTTTAACGACTTGCTCCCCAAGAAGGATATTGCCCATAACCGCAAAATCATCGCCTATCATTTCACCGTTCCAATCGGAAATTTCACCACCGGAATAAACCAAAGGGGCCGTCCCATCTTTTAACAGAATCACACCGTACTGTTGTCGCTCTGGATCAAAGCGCTCTGCCATCATCGCATCCAATATTTCTTGAACCGAAGCATTGTTTTCCAGGAGCGAAACCCCTTCCATTCTAGCAAAATAATTACTGGCCGCTTGTACCACAATGGCCCCTTTTCCGGGTTCTATGGACGCTATTCCTGATACGTCAAATGTGCAGGAAGCTCCTACAATGCCAATTTCTCCCGTTTTTCTGTCCACAGCTATCAGTGACCATGTGGCGTGGCTGTTGGTACTAAACAGCAGTATTAAAAGGATAGCACCAAGTAGTTTCATTTTTGTCATAGGATTGAAATTTTCCAAGGAATTTATGTTCAAAAAGGGATTATTCTTTCATTGCATTCAATTCTTCGCTAAATTTTTCAATGGCCAAGGCTTCTTCTTGATAATTTCGATCCAATAGCCAATACTTGAATTCCACCAAGCACCAAGGCATGAAAAGATAGTGCTCAGCATTGTTTTCCTTTTCATGGAAATAAATCGCTTTGCATTTTTCCACGCCATCCGTTAAGATATGTTCGCTTAACTTTAAATGAATAGGAATTGCCCAGGGTAATAAAGGTTTTTCACCTAAAACCAATTCCAAAAAAGTGTCAGCAGAAATCCAACTTGGAAAGTAATCCCCATTGGTCATTACCACAACAGCCATGGATTTTTCGGGCAGAAAGGCAAAATGGGCCTTGTAACCGTCATCACCTCCATTGTGTTCATACTTTTTATAATCGCCCAACGACCTTGAAAACCAACTGAGACAAACACTGTCTTTATTGCCAATACTTACTTGGGGGCTGGTGAGTTGTTCATAGCTGATTTCACTAAATAGTTGCTGACCATCAATTTTTCCTTTGTTCAAATAGAGTTGTGCCCATTTCATCATATCCTCAACACTGGATTGCAATGTAGAACTAGGGGCATGTATTCTGTTGTAAGGATAAACAGGACTTTCTTCCATTTTAAAAGTAGGACCCAAAACATGGGGTTTGGTAGCAAGTTCTTCGGGAACATCGGGTTGGTAAAATGTGCTATTGCTCATGCCCGCAGGTTCAAAAATGTATTTTTTCATATAGTCTTCAAAGGTCAATCCAGAAGCTTTGGCAATGACATCAGCCAGTATATTAAAGGCTGCATTGCTGTAATTGTAACTTGTGCCGGGGGCAAAATCCAAAGAATCTGTATAAAACCGGCGGATATACTTTTCCACAGCAGCAGCGTCATACCTGGGATTGTCCCATTCATAATCTTCCACGTCGGCAATTCCGGAGGTGTGGTTAAGCATTTGCCGTATTGTGATGTTCTTATAGCGACCGTCGTTCATCTTAAAATAGGGTAGATAGGTCACTAGATGTTTATCCAAATTGATTTTCCCTTTTTCCACAAGTTGCATAACGGCAGTGGCGGTGAAGGGCTTGGATACGGACGCCATATGAAAAATGGATTTTGTGGTGATTGCCTCTTGGGTACTTAAACTTCGCACCCCAAACCCTTTAGCGTAAATTATGGTGTCGTCTTTTATGATTCCGATAGCCAGGCCCGGCAATTTATAGGATTCTTTTTGTACAGAGGCAAGGGAATCCAATGCCCCATGCAAGGGACTCGGTAATGGCGTGCTTTCCTTTTGTGTTTGACAGCTAAGTACCAATAAAGCTGTAAGCATTAAAATGACGGGAGTTCGCATACTTTTGATTTTGATCGGTTCCTTGACAAAGATTTATCGTTTTTGATGAATGTTACAGAAAGCAGGGTAGTTATGGGTCCAACTGCGTGCAACGGGACTATTGCCCATCTTTTTTATACTGAAATGGCGAAACCCCTACCTTGTTTTTAAAAATTCTATAAAAACTGCTTTTGGAATTGAATCCGCAACTAAGCCCAATCCCCGTGATGGTGTATTTATCGCTATCCGCGGAAACCAATCTTTTTTTGGCTTCTTCGACCCTGTACCCGTTAATGAAGTCATAGAATGGAATTCCAAGGACATTGTTAAACAGAAAAGATAGCCTTCGCGTGGGTATTTGTACTTTTTCGGACAACATGGGCAACGTAAGATTGGGAATAAGGAACGTGTTATCCGTTTCAATAAAGACCTTTAAGTGATTGGCCTCTTGTTCGTCCTTATTGGATACCGTATGATAGGGATGGGTATTTTCATCCGATACCAAATCGGGGATAAATACAGTCAATTGTGTGAAGCCGTAGTATCCCACGTAAGCAATGGCCGATACGAGAAATACAAGAGTGATATAAGCATCCCATGTCACATCATATCCAAAATAGATCTCATTCACCGTAATAAGAAGATCTACCACTACTACCAATAGAAAACTTATCAGAAATTTTTGCAACCAAGAAAACCCTTGTTCGGTAAGGGAGGAGTAATGGGTTTTCATCTTTGTTTTTGCTCGAAAAAACAATTGTAGGGCAAGTGAAAAATAGACAATGCCGAAGACATCTTTCACCAACGCCAAATTGATGGTATTGTAAATTTTTATGGGATAATGGAACAAGAGTTCACCTGATAAGCCATTTAATAGCTGGGGGAAAGAATAAAAAAGAACATAAATGATAAAAGGGATGAAATGTTTGCCATTTTTTCCAATAAAATTTTTGTGGTCAAGGAAAATGGATTTCACATAGATATAGATCAGTGGGGGGATACAAAATCTAGCTCCATCTTCAAAAAAGTATGTTATGATGTAGCTGTATTTAAGGTCGAGAAGTCCAAAATAAAAATGGGAAATGATTACCAGAATATATAGCCAAAAAACAATAAGCACCTTCTGAGGCAGCACCTTGTTCCGTATTCTAAATAGATTGACCAGGGCAATCAGGTTCAATACAATCCCGGCTATTAGAATAAATTGTATGAGTTGTTCCATCACTAAACCAAATGTAGCAATTCAATGAATATCCCACATTTCCCCTACTTACCAAAACTATTTGTAAATAAAAAGAGTAGGTCTTAAGGTTCGATTCTTGCCGGGGCTACCAAGTAGGCTTATAAGAGTGCAAAGGCACTAAAATTAGAGCTGTTGAATCGAAGTTTGTAGGAATGGTCCAGCATATTTGTTATCCCAACAAATCCCCACAAAGCTTTATTTTTAATTTGACCGCTCCAGGAAGGTATGCCAGCGGTATCGATTCTTTGGTAAGGGTGCTGATGCTATCTTCCAATGCCCCATTTGCCAATAATTGGTTTTTAACTTTTACCAAAAGTTCTTCCAAGGCATCATCCTCATCATGTTGTGTGGTGTTTATGACCAATTCTTCCTCATAACCTATTTGGGCAATACATGCACCAAATGCATTGGCCACTTCCATATGTTCTGGGAAAATTACTTTTGAAGCACCACCGATCTTTTCCGGTAATAGGAATGCGCCACCACCACAAGCTATTACTGGAATCGCTGTTTCGTCCGTTTTTAGTTTGTCGACCAACTTTTCAATAGTGAGCCGAATTTGATCCTTTACCACTGATAGTGCTTCTGCATACTTCATTGCTACGGTTCCCGCTATCGCCTTTTGCAACTTGATTGCTTCTTTGGCCCCTGTAATGTGCAATTTTTGATTTGCCAAAAAGAAGTCGGAGAGGGTCAATGTATCCCCTCCAAAAGCTAGGGACTTTTCTTTCAGTCGATATCCTACCGAATCAGGGCCCAATTGGCATTTGTCCTCGAAGAACCGTACAATAGTACCCCCACCAATCCCCACAGCAACAACATCCGGCATTCTAAAGTTGGTCAGCACCCCACCTATTTGGGCCGCTTGGGTACTTTCCCTAGGGAAAAAATTCACCAGAACCCCTCCATCAGAGGTAGTTCCTCCCAGGTCAATTACAATTCCATTTTTGACTTTTGACAATGCTCCCGCCCCACGAATACTATTTGTGGGACCTGAAGAAATGGTTAGTACTGGAAGGTCTTGCACCTGTTCCAATGACATTAGGGTCCCATCATTTTGCCCTATGAACATTTGGGAGGAAAGGCCTAATCCGCGTACCGTATCTTTAAAGGCGTTGACCATTTTTGAGGCCACCTTTTGTAATGCTGCATTTAAAATGGCAGCGTTCTCACGTTCCAAAAGACCTAGCCCCCCTATTCTGTGGGAGCAGCTTGTTCTAATTTCATTGCCCAAAATTTCCTTGGCCCAAGCCGCAACCTGCAGTTCTTGGTCAGGAAGAGTCTTGGAAAAAATACCGGTGATGGCCAGCGATTCCACTTGCCCCTTCATGGCATGAAGGTGTTGTTTTACTTCTTCTTCATTCAATGGACTTATCAATCTACCATCAAATTCATACCCTCCATGCACCATATAGATATGTGCTCCCAACAATGCTTTTAAATCTTCGGGAAAATCAGCCATGGTGGGGATGGAACTACTTGCCGGAAGACCAATTCTTATGGCACCAATTTTGTTCAGTTCTTTACGTTCCACCAAAGCATTGGTGCAGTGCGTTGTGCCCAACATGATGTATTTAATGTCCCTTTTAGAAACATCCAC
>JBCDBE010000012.1:0-45838 GCA_039184365.1 Bacteroidota bacterium
CCAAAGACAACATTAAAGAACTCCAAACCACCTTCGCGGATTCCACTTTCTTTAATTTTTTTGGTATCAATCTATTGGTTGGTGATGTAAATACCGCACTTACCCAACCCAATACTTTAGTATTGACCAAGACAGCTGCAGAAAAGCATTTTAATGTGGAAAATGCCCTAGGCCAAAGCCTTGTTTTGAATAATAGGGACACCTATACGGTGGTTGGTGTAATCGATGATTTGCCTAGCAATTCTTTTCTTAGGGAACATAGCGTTTTTATGGCTATGGCTGGGTTGGCGGATTCACGTGAGGATCGTTGGGGGAACACAAACTACTATACGTTTATCAAACTGATACCAACAGTCAAGGTTGAAGATTTTCAGGTACCGTTGGAATCGATACTCGAAAAATATCTTCTCCCATGGGCGCAACAAGTTTTTCCCGGGATAACCATGGAATCATTTGCGGCATCAGGCAACTATTATAGATACCATACCATGCCCCTGACGGATATCCATCTTCACTCCAGTCGGCAATCTGAAATGAGTGCCAACAGTAGCATTCAAAATGTGTATATCCTTTCATTCATTGCACTTTTTTTGATTATTCTGGCCGGTGTCAATTTTATGAACCTTTCAACGGCCCATTCTTTAAAAAGGGCAAAAGAGGTGGGCATAAGAAAGACCTTAGGGTCTAAGAGAGTGGATTTAATACGTCAGTTTTTGATTGAATCCGGGCTAATTTCATTTATTTCATTGCTTTTAGCTTTGCTTTTGGCTTTTGTAGTACTACCCCTATTCAACAATCTTGCAGGAAAGGCCATTTCCATTCCTTATGAAAATCCTTTTTTCTGGTTGGCTTTACTAGCTGCGGCGCTCTTATTGGGACTTTTCTCTGGTAGTTATCCCGCATTTTTTATGTCTCGTTTTATACCGGTCAAAACCTTAAAGGGTGGGGGGCAAAAAAGTGTTGGTGGCGTAGGTATCAGAAATGCCTTGGTGGTTTTTCAATTTGCTATTTCTGTACTCTTGATTATTGCCACAATGGTTGTCTTTCAACAGCTAAGTTTTATCCAGGGCAAGAACCTCGGTTTTAAAAAAGAGCAAATAGTGCTAATTGACGATGTATTTGCTGCCGAAAACCAAACAACTACATTCAAAGAAGAGGTATCAAAGCTAAGTCAAGTTGAAAGCGCTACGCTTAGCAGTTTTTTACCAACGCCCTCCTCACGGTCAAACACCTCATTCTTCAGGGAAGGTTCCAGGGAGCAAGAAAATGCCATTCAGATGCAGATTTGGCGCGTGGATAACGACTATATCCCCACCTTGGATATGGAATTGGTCACAGGGCGCAATTTTGACAATCGTTTCGGTAATGATTCAAGTGCCGTAATCATCAACGAATCCGCGCTTCCTGTCTTGGGTGTAAAGGCCAAAGAAGCGCTAGGGCTTAGAATTTCTCAAGATATTGATTCCGAAGAACCCGAATATTACACCGTTATCGGTGTGGTACGGAATTTTCATTACGAATCACTTCGGGAAGATATTGGGGCCTTATGTCTTTTAATGGGCAGATCTACCGGAAATATGGCTGTAAAGTTAAAGCCTGGTAGGTTTTCAAATACCATGGCAAATATTGAGGGTGTCTGGGAGAAACTTGCTCCGGGCCAACCATTCAGTTATCGCTTTATGGATGATTCGTTCAATAGCGTCTATGATGCCGAACAACGGCTAGGTCGCATTTTTATGGTCTTTTCAATACTCTCCATTCTAATTGCTTGTTTAGGCCTATTTGGTTTGGCCACTTTCAACGCCCAAAAACGCACCAAGGAAATTGGTATACGTAAAGTCTTGGGCGCCACAGTTGGGCAAATTTCCTATCGATTAACCACCGATTTTCTCAAAATGGTCGCTCTGGCCATCATTATTTCTTTGCCTATTGGTTGGTACACCATGAGCAAGTGGTTGGAAGACTTTTCATATCGCATTGAAGTGCAATGGTGGATGTTACTCATGGCGGCCTTTATTGCCATAACAATCGCAGTACTAACGGTAAGCTACCAAAGTATTAGGGCAGCTATTGTGAATCCGGTTAAGAGCTTACGAACAGAATAAAAAAATCATCAACTCACCCTGGGTATAAACTAGGGCCAAAAAACGAAGCATCATGTTAAAAAATCAATTAAAAATCGCTTGGCGAAACTTAGTAAAGAATAAAGGGTTCACCTTTATCAATGTTCTTGGCCTCAGTATAGGAGTGGCGGCTTGCGTTCTTATTTCCATTTATATTCTTCATGAAACAAGTTATGACCAACGGGTGCGTAACTCAGAGAACGTCTATAGAATGATTGGGACCTATGTAAGGGATGGTAGCCGTGCTGAACGGGGCGTCCATTTTTCAGCCAATACGGCCCGTACGGTTTTAGAGGATTTTCCGGAAGTGGAGCTTGCTGGTCGAATTATGGACAATGACCTTTTTTATGGGGCTGGAAGCAATGAAATACGTTTTGAAGGTGAATCCATGCAACACCATGAGGAAGGCTTCGCCTACGCAGACCCTTCCATAGTTAACATTATGGACATTCAACTGATACATGGCGATAGATCCAGTGCCCTATCAGAACCAAGAACTATGTTACTATCCCAATCCATTGCAGAAAAATATTTCAAAACTGAGAATCCCATCGGTAAGGTGATGTACCTCAACGGAAATACCGAAGACACGTTTCGTATCAATGGGGTTATGGCTGATTTTCCCAGCAATTCCCATTTAAATTACGATTTCTTCATCTCACTAGTAGGTGTTGAGTTTGGAGAAGGCGAACAAACGCGATGGTTTCAGAACAATTATTATACCTACATCGTTCTAAAGCCCGGTACCGATACCGCGGCTTTTGAAAAGAAGGTGTCAAATACCTTGATCAACACCTATATGAAGCCGGCATATCTTGCTGCGGGTTTTGTTTCAGGAGAATCGTTGGAAAATCAGTTGAGCATGTCCTTGCAACCGCTTACGGACATTAACTTATACTCTGCAGATATAGATTTTGAATCCGCTTACCGAAATGACATAAAAGTGGTATGGGTTTTTGGTATCATCGCCCTGTTTATACTGGTTATAGCCAGCATCAATTTTGTGAACCTTTCCACTGCCAAGTCCATTAACCGAGCCAAAGAAGTTGGGGTTCGTAAGGTGGTTGGTTCATCACGAAAATATTTGATTGCCCAATTCTTAACGGAATCGGTACTCATTACCATCCTATCGTTTGCGTTTGGCGTTTTATTGTCGGTTTTGTTAATGCCCTTCTTTAGGGAAATATCCGGAAAAATGCTATCCGTGCCATGGAGTAGTCCTAGCTTTTTTCCATTAATATTGGCCTCAGCATTGTTAGTGGGCATACTGGCGGGTCTTTACCCCTCTTTTTATTTATCCCGATTTAATCCGGTTTACGTACTCAAAGGAAAAATGGTAAAAACAAAAAAATCCGTTGGGCTCCGCAGCGGATTGGTAGTATTTCAATTCACGATTTCCATTTTCTTAATTGTTGGTACGCTCATCGTCAACCAACAAATGAATTTTATTCTCAATTCAAAGGTCGGTTTTGAGAAGGAGCAAGTGGTACAACTATACGGAACAAACCTTTTGGGTGATAAAATAAGCGCCTTCAAGGAGGAACTAAAAAAAGTAAATGGGGTAAGTCATGTGAGTATCAGCGATTACTTGCCTATAGAAGGAACCAAACGAAACGGAAACAGTTTTGTAAACGAAGGAAGGGACAACCTTGACGAAACCGTTGGCGGCCAAGCTTGGGATATTGATGAGGATTATTTAGAAACCTTGGGCATGGTGCTGGTTAAAGGCCGCAATTTTTCTAAAGATCGTGCCTCGGATGATAGGGCGACCATCATCAATCAAGCCATGGTCAAAAAGCTTCAATTGGACGAACCCATCGGAAAAAAGATATCTAGATATGGTAGGCTTTATGAAATCATTGGGGTTGTCAAAGATTTCAATTACAATTCCATGAAGCAGCAGGTTGAGCCATTATGTTTTTTCTATGGAATCAGTCCTTCCATAGTTTCCCTGAAAGTTAATACAGGGGATATGCCCCAACTATTATTGGCTATTGAAAAACAATGGCAACAATTTTTACCCACCACAGCGTTTCGCTTTGCTTTTATGAGCGATTCTTATGCCAAAATGTATGCCAATGTAAGTCGTGTCCGTTCCATTTTTTTATCGTTTGCCATGCTTGCCATTTTCGTGGCCTGCCTTGGTCTATTTGCCCTTTCTGCCTTTATGGTGGAACAGCGTAAAAAGGAAATCAGCATACGCATGGTTCTGGGGGCATCTTTTCAAAACATTTATAAACTCTTAAGTTTTAACTACCTCAAATTAATAGCGCTTTCTACCATCATAGCACTGCCTATTGGATGGTACATCATGAACCGATGGCTAGAGGATTTTGCGTATAAAGCCAAAATGGGGTGGGAAGTTTTCCTAGGCTCAACCATCCTTGCCATAATCATTGCATTGGTCACCATCAGCTACCAGTCCATTTCAGCAGCTTTAGCGGTACCAGTCAAGGGTTTAAGAACAGAATAATAAGCTGGTTCGCTTGCCTGTCCATATTTTGTACAGGGTTTGTCAAAATATTTGACACCGTATAGAAAACACCTGCCTTCAAATTGTTGGTTTTCAATTCATTGTGTTTTGGCACAATAATTTATGTGTTTTGTTTGTCGATCAGAAAGCGAGCAGTTATGCTAAAGCACCACATCAAAATCTCACTGCGAAACCTTTGGAAAAACAAAACCCTTTCCTTGCTCAATCTCATCGGGTTGAGCATTGGGGTTTCCAGTGTGCTGGCCTTGTTGTTCTCGGTGTATGCCTACTACACGGCAGACAATACCATTCCCAATCAGGAGCAGCTCTTTTATCTAAAGACCCAATTAAAAGATGGTACAAGCTACCGCGAGGTCCCCTATCCCCTTTTGGACGAAATTGTCAATACTTCCCCCCAAGTTATGGCAGGTACCCACCTGCACGGTTGGGGCAATATCTGGTTGGACAATGGTAGCAAAGAGTTTCAGCACAGAACTGATTATGCGGACCCCGAATTTTTTGAGGTTTTTGATTTACCGCTAAAATATGGGGCCAAAGAAACGGCCCTCAAAGAAAAATACTCCATTGTTCTTACCGAGAAGGTCAGCCAACAAATATATGGCGATGAAAACCCCATAGGAAAAACGTTAATTGGTGCGGACTCCCTTAATTTACAGGTAACCGGGGTTCTGGAGCCGATCAGCCCATATTCTTCATTCCGTTTAGGGGTGGTACTACCCAATACGTTGCTTCAGGAAAATCCAACCTTTAAGAGTCAGACCAATTGGGGCAATAGTTTTTCCCCTGTCTTCTTAAAGTTACACCCAAACACCAATATTGGCACGGTAGAAAGTCAAATTGCCCAACTGGTAAAAAACAATTATACGGACCCTGCCCTTATCGATAAAGTGCACATGATGCCCTTTGGCGAAATGCGCACCGATATTATACCTGTGGTGGATACCATTATTAGTGGATCCATTGCCGCATCCTTTTTTGTATTGCTCATTATTCTAGTGAACCTCCTCAACCTCAATACTTCAACCCTCTATAAAAGAACAAAGGACATTGCCGTGCGCAAGGTGTTGGGTAGTAGTAAGAAAGGGGTCATCACGCAGTTCTGTGTAGAAAACGGCATCTTGGTTTTTGTGTCCATTTTGATTTCTGGAATCCTTTTCGTCACAGTCAACCTTCCTCGTTTGAACGACACCTTCGGACCGGAATTTGGACGGATTTCCTTCGACGTTTTTAAGGATTATCCCGTAGTACTGGGCATCCTTCTTATTGGCGTCGTGGCGACTTTGGTCGTGGGGATATTCCCGACCTTGCGTTTTGTGAAAGTTCCTTTGATCTTGGGTATAAAGGGAAAAGTGGACCAGATACGGCGTAATTTTTTATTGCGAAACTCCTTTATCATCCTGCAGTTTACCATTGCCATTCTATTTATCTGCATTGCCGTGATTTTGAATCAGCAAATCGGGTTTATGAAAAATGCCGATTTGGGGTTTGAACGAAACCATATTTTAGTAGGAAACATCGATTTGGATTATAAGGACCTTAACGCCGCCAAATCAAAATTCAATGCCCTGTTAAACGACCTTGAGGCCAACCCTTATGTAAAGGGTATTTCAACGAGTGAAGCCATACCCTCGGACTACTATTTCAATTATACCACCTACCATGATCCTGAAACGAAAACCGATGTTCGCATTCGACGTTCGTATGCCGATGAGGGGTATTTTGAGACCTTAGAGGTCCCTATGGCGATGGGGCGCAACTTTGACCGGAACATCGACATTGCCGAAGAATATCCCGTCATTATTAACGAGGCAGCCATGAAGGCTTTTGGATGGACCAGTATTGAAGGCAGGAGGTTAAAATACAAGAGCTCAGAGGGCCAAGGGAATCCCATTGTTGGGGTGATTAAAGACTTTCATTACCAAGACCTCCAAAATGCAGTAGAACCCTTGGTACATATCTATCGCGATAAAAATCAATTGGAAAGACATCGGTTTCTAGTGGTCAAAGTAGCCGAAGGACAGGAAAAACAAGTAGAAAGTACGATTGCCGCTGCATTTAACTCTATTTCCTCTAGACGGGCTTACGAACAATCGCATCTGACCGATAAGGTAAGCGCCCAATACCAGCTGATCGATGGGATTTTACAATCGGTGAACATTACCGCCCTTTTAACCATTTTTATTTCATGCCTGGGATTATTTGGGTTGATTTCCTTCTTGGCAAAGCGCAAGGTCAAGGAAATCGGTATCAGAAAGGTTTTGGGTGCCGGAGTTTCTAAAATCATTGTACTGCTTTCCAAGGATTATATCCTATTGGTGGGTATTGCGGCATTCATCGCTTTTCCCGTTGCTTGGTATGTGATGCGGTCTTGGCTGGACAGTTTTGCCTACAGCATCTCCATAGAATGGTGGATGTTTATGGTTGCCGGTCTCATTGCGTTGCTCATCACGTCGTTTACCTTGGGGTTGCAAGCGGTAAAATCGGCATTGGCAAATCCTGTAAAGAGCTTGAAAACGGAGTAGGTTTTTCTGCCCGTTGCGGCAAATATCGCTCCCGCAAGGGGAGAAAACAGAATTAAAACAGTACCTGGTTGCCCTCTTTTAATTTAAAAGGTCAGGCCAGAAAAAACAAATCTATATGTTCAAAAACTATGTGAAAGTTGCTTGGCGAAACCTTAGAAAGCATCGCTTTTTCTCCTTTTTAAATGTGTTTGGACTGGCCATTGGCATTACTTGCGCAGTGCTTATCCTTCTATGGGTTGAAGATGAGGTGAATTTCAACACCAACTTTCCCAAACAGGATTTGGTATACTATGTTCCTACGAATAACGAATTTGAAGGAGAAACGTTCACGTTCTTTTCCACTCCTGGACCCTTGGCCAGGGATTTAAAAACAGAAATTCCTGAAATAGAAAGGGCAGCTACAAGTTGGAGTGGGGAAATCTTGTTGGCCAACGGAGAACAAGGTATTAACCGTGTTGGACGATATGCACAACCTGATTTTTTGGAGATTTTTAGTTTGTCATTCGTCGAAGGTGATCCAAACAAGGCCCTGAATCGCCCTGATGGCATCGTACTCTCCCAAAGTACGGCAACCGCACTTTTTGGTGAAGATACCCAGGCATTGAATCAGGTTTTAAAAATCAATGATGCCCATACATTCACGGTCACAGGGGTGGTTGAAGATTTGCCTAAGAACATCACTTTTGGTTTTGACTGGTTATTGCCATTTGAACGCTTTCAATTGGGGGAAGACGATATGTCTTGGGCCCAATTATATGGTAACAACTTTGCGGATACTTTTGTGGAGTTGGCCCCAAATGCTGATATGGAAGCGGTGGATGCCAAGGTGCGGGCATTTATCCCCATGAAAATGAAAGACTCAGGCTCCCCTCCAAATGAGGCATTTTTGCACGCTATCAAGGACTGGCACCTGCGTTCCGATTTTAAGGATGGAAAGATAGTGGGGGGAAGGATTACCTCCGTTCGGTTGATAGCCATCATTGGGCTTGTTATTCTTTTAATTGCGTCCATTAATTTCATGAACCTTTCAACCGCACGTAGTGAAAAGAGGGCAAACGAAGTGGGGGTACGCAAAGTGCTTGGCTCAGGGAAAAAAGGACTGGTACATCAGTTTTTGGTTGAGGCCTTATTACTGGCGTCCCTCGCCACAATCATCAGTGTGGTTTTCGTCTATCTATTACTCCCTGCCTTCAATAGCTTGGTTGAAAAAGAACTCCACCTTCAGTTTACATGGTTCCACGTTTCCTATTTATTCGGTATTGCCGTGGTGAGCGGGTTTCTGGCTGGTTGGTATCCGGCATTGTACCTTTCCTCATTCCACCCCATCGCCGTTTTCAAAGGGTTATCCAACAAGTGGGGTGGCGTCGCAAACATGCGCCAAGGCCTGGTAGTCATTCAATTTGCTTGTTCCATTGTCTTTATTATAAGTGCCCTCATCATCTCCCAACAATTGCTGCACGTAAAGGAAAGGGATTTGGGCTACAATAAAGACAACCTTATCGATATTCCTGTAAGTGGTGACATGGTCAAAAATTTTATTCCCCTCACCCAAGATTTGATCGGTACCGGCAATGTTCAAAATGTGGCCCTTACCAATACTTCTATGTTGTCCGGTGGCAACAACGGCTCAAACTTAAGATGGCAAGGGGGTACAGATACCGAGGATGTGCTTGTTCGTTTTCGATTTGTAAGCCCTTCCTTTTTTGAAACCACGGGCTTGCACCTTCTGGAAGGCCGCCATTTTTCCGATAACACCGCTGCAGATAGCACCAATATCATTATTACTGCTTCTTTTGCTGGTTTAATGGGTCCTGGAAGCGCCCTTGGCAAGACCGTTTTTCGATACAATACTACCTATACCGTTATTGGGGTGGTCAATGACTATTTGTACGGCAATCTTTTCGGGTCAGGAAATGTAGGTCCTGTTATGTTCTTCAACAATCCTGAATACGCAAATACCTTATATGTAAGTCTTAAAGATGGCGTTACAGGAAGAGATGCACTTTCTTCGATTGAATCCGTATTTAAAAAGCACAATCCCTCGTTTCCTTTTGAGTATCGATTTGAAAACGACCTATTTAATGCCCGGTTCAAAAAGGTTGAACTCATGGGGCGCTTGGCAGAAATATTTACCGGATTGGCCATTCTTATTTGTTGTTTGGGACTGATAGGCCTTTCGGCCTATACCATCGAAATACGGAAAAAGGAAATTGGGATACGAAAGGTTTTGGGCAGCAGCGTTTCAGGAATCATAACACTACTCTCCAAGGACTTTATCCGATTGGTGCTCATCGCACTGGCATTTGCCATCCCGCTCGGATGGTGGCTAATGAAAAACTGGCTGGAAGGTTACCCCTATCGTATAGAAATGAGCTTTTGGGTGTTTGGGTTGGCTGGGGCAACGGCATTGTTAATTGCCATGCTAACGGTCAGCTTTCAAGCAGTATATGCGGCCATGTCCAATCCTGTAAAGAGCTTGAGAACGGAGTAATCAATCAACGAGCCAATTATGATAAAAAATTATTTAAAAATCGCTTGGAGAAATATCGTAAAGAACCAGGTGTTTTCGTTGCTAAATACCATTGGGTTGGCCACTGGGCTATTGTGTAGTCTACTTATTTATCTATGGGTATCCGACGAACTGGCCATGGACAACTACCATGAAAATATAGATAGACTCCACGCTGTTTATCAAAGACAAATTTTTGAAGGAAGAGTAGATGCCCTCTATGCTACCCCTGCACCCCTTTACAGCGAACTAAAAAATAAGATTCCCGAAATTGAGAAAGCTACCCCAATGAGTTGGAAGGGTTCCAAGACCTTCGCCCATGAGGATAAGACGTTTAAACAGGAAGGGTTTTTTGTTGGAGAGGACTATTTTAACATGTTTTCATATCAACTCTTGGCCGGCACTATCCCTTCGGCCATGGATTCACCGGATGATTTGGTCATTTCACTAAAAATGGCAGAAAAGTTTTTTGGAAGTGCTAAAAATGCCATAGGTAAGTCGATTACCTATGAGAATAGCCGCCCACTTACGGTCTCCGCAGTATTTAAGGAAGTCAATACTGCCAATTCAAGGAAAAGTGATTTTTTCCTGCATTGGGATATCTTCTTGGAAGAAAACAGTTGGGCCCCCGATATCACCAATAGTGGTTCACTTACGTTTTTACTGCTTAAGGAAAATTCAGATGTTGTAGCGGTAAAAGACAAAATCAAGGATTTTCTAACACCTTACAGAACGGAGGAAGATGCTAATTTTACAGTAGAATTGAAGCTTCAGCCTTTTGGAGAAACCTATTTAAACAGCAATTTTGAGAACGGCATTATTTCCGGTGGCCGTATTGAAAATGTACGAATCTTCGGTTTTATTGCCTTTTTCGTTTTGCTGATTGCATGCATCAACTTTATGAACCTGGCCTCGGCCAGTTCCTTAAAAAGGGCTAAGGAAGTGGGGGTACGAAAATCCTTAGGCGCAAAAAAGGGAAGCCTGATATCCCAATTTTTGGGAGAGGCCTTGTTACTTGCCTTCCTTAGCACCCTCCTGTCCTTGGTCTTGGTTGCCCTTTTATTACCGTTGTTTAACGCACTTTCGGGAAAGGATTTGAGTCTTTTAGATCTCTCGCCCATATCTTGGTTGGGTATTTTGGGCATTGCCTTATTGACGGGATTGGTCTCTGGAAGTTACCCTTCATTCGTATTATCTTCTTTTAGAGCGATTGACATTTTCAAGAACAATAGCGACGCCAATATCAGTTCCCAATGGATTCGCAAGGGGTTGGTCGTTTTCCAATTTGCTTTGACGGTGGTCCTGATCTCCGGAATGTTGATTACTTCACGCCAAATCCATTTCATTCAACATCAAGACTTGGGTTTTGATCGTCACAATGTGGTTCTTTTCATTTTCCAGGGCGATTCTATACGTTCTTATGCAGGCTTAAAAGAAAGGGCCCTACAGCTTCCCGGAGTGGAATCCGTGTCCCTAACTGACGCCGGCCCCATGCAGATTTCCAATGGATTTGATGATGTGGTCTGGTCTGGGAAACCCGACGATGACCCAACCATATTTATGAGTATGGCCGTAGGCTCCAATTTCTCTGAGGCTTGGGGTACGGAAATGCTTTTGGGCAGCGATTTTTCCGATAACACCATTGCCGATAATTCTGGCTATATTATTAATGAGACCGCTTTAAAAATCATGGGGTTGAAAGACCCTATAGGCCAACCCCTAGCCATGTGGGGCAGGGAAGGGGAAATTGTTGGAGTAATGAAAGACTTCCCCTTAAATACCTTAAAATCTACAATTCCCCCCTTGATAATTCGCAATGGGGAGCAGCTAAACAGAGGGGCCGTTTTGGTCCGTATCAGCCCAAGAAACGCGATGCAAACCGTAGCGGATTTGGAAGGGTTGTATACTGATATACTCCCTGAAATTCCGTTCGAATACTTTTTTTCAGATGCATGGTACGACGATATGTATCGAAGTGATAACGTTTTTTTTCAGCTCTCCCAGTACTTTTCAATCATAGCGATATTTATTTCATGTCTGGGACTATTTGGACTTGTCATTTTTTCATCCCAACAACGCGTAAAGGAAATTGGCATACGAAAAGTGCTGGGTGCTTCGGTCCGTAAAATTACTGGGCTATTGATCAACGATTTTTTAAAGTTGGTGATTTTGGGAATTGTCATAGGCTTCCCCATCGCCTGGTATGTCATGGACAAATGGTTGACCAATTATGAATACCGCATTGAGATGCCTTGGTGGGCATTTGGATTGTCAGGCACGCTAGTGATTGTACTGGCACTGTTAACGGTTAGTTTTAGGTCGATAAGCGCAGCTATGGCGAATCCTGTGAAAAGCCTGCGGACAGAATAAACAATCAACAAACCAATTATCATGATAAAAAACTATGTAAAAGTTGCTTGGCGGAACCTAGTTCGAAACAAAAGCTTTTCGTTGTTGAATATTTTTGGTTTGTCCATTGGTTTGGCGGTAACGGCACTCATTCTGTTATGGGTCAATTATGAAATGGGCTTTAACCAGTTTCATGGGAAAAAAGACCGCATTTATGAAGTCTACAACAAATATCCCGTAGATGGGGAAATCTGGACATGGAATTCCACACCAAAAGTAATGGCCTCAGCCATTAAAAAGGACTATCCCGAGGTAGAGGAGGTTACCCGATATTTTTATAATTATACCTTTTTATTCAGCCAAGGGGACAAGAATTTGAAATCAACAGGTACTATCGTTGACCCTAGCTTCTTAAAAATGTTCAGCTTTCCATTGGTAGAAGGACATATAGAAACGGTGCTGGATGATGTGAATGCCCTGGTCGTTACCGAAACCTTTGCCAAAAAGATGTTTGGTGATGCCCCCGCTGTTGGGCAGGTCGTAAAAATGGACAATTCCGATACCTTTAAAGTTACTGGCGTATTAAAGGACCTTCCCTCCAATACTGAATTTAATTTTGAATATCTCCTACCATGGGCCTATGCAAAACAAAGGGGTTGGGATGATGAATATTGGGGAAACAATAGCATTGCCACCTATGTGCTATTGAAAGAAGGAACCAACTATCAGGTTTTTTCAGAAAAGATCAAAACGTTGCGCGAATCCTATGACAAGGATGCCCCTAATATGGTTACCTACCTCTATCCTTACACACGTTCACACCTCTATTCTGAATTTGAAAATGGGGTTGAGGTCGGAGGACTTATTGATACCATTCGCTTATTTACCATTATAGCCATTATTGTTTTGGTCATTGCCTGTATCAACTTTATGAACCTCAGCACGGCCAGAAGCGAAAAACGCGCTAAGGAAGTTGGGGTCAGAAAAGTGGTTGGCGCAAGGAAAAAGGCTTTGGTCTGGCAGTTTTTGGGTGAGTCGATTTTGATTTCCTTTCTTGCTGCTGTTGTTGCTTTGATAGTCGTGGTACTGGTGCTCCCCTCCTTCTCGGGATTGATCAATACCGAATTACGTATTAATTGGTCGGATCCTTGGTTTTGGGTGGCCATCCTAGCCATCGTCATTTTTACAGGGATATTGGCCGGAAGTTATCCGGCACTTTATTTATCTGCATTCAAACCCTCGGCAGTGCTCAAGGGCACCTTTACTAAAATCAATACCCTTATTACCCCACGAAAAGTCTTGGTGGTGATACAATTTTCAGTCGCCATTGTTTTGATTACCGCAACCATAGTGGTAAAACAACAGATCAGTAATGTGCAAAACCGTAAACTTGGGTATAATAAGGACCAACTCATTTACGTACACATGGAAGGGGCCGTTGAAAATAACTATGCCAGCATAAAGACGGAACTTTTGGACGGTGGTATTGCATCATCGGTCTCAAAAACAAATTCCCCCATTACGGAAAGTTCGAGCAATAGCTGGAATTTTGAATGGCCAGGAAAAAGCCCAGACAACAAAACCTTAGTCCACCGAATGGGTGCTGATGATGCCATTATCAAGACCATGGGGTTGCGCCTAAAAGAAGGCCGTGACTTTGATTTAAGAACATATCCCACTGATTCCACAGCAGCCATACTCAATGAATCTGCAGTGGCGTTAATGGGTTTTGAAAATCCGCTTGGGGAAACGATAAAAGACGGCGGTATGGATTGGCATATTATTGGAGTTGTGGAAGACTTCGTATTCAACTCCCCTTTTCAAAAAATTGAACCGATGGTCATTCAGGGCGCCAAAACATGGTTCGACATAATTCACATCAAATTTAATCCTGACAAAACGGTGGCAAACAATTTGGCATCTGCGGAGGACATTTTCAAAAAATATAACCCAAACTATCCCTTCAACTACGAATTTGTAGACCAAGAATACGCGAGAAAATTCGTAAGTGAACAGCGCTTTGATAAGCTTGCAAGCCTTTTTACCTTATTGACCATTCTTATTTCTTGTTTGGGCCTGTTTGGCTTGGCCAGCTATATGGCGCAAAACAGAATCAAGGAAATTGGTGTTCGCAAAGTATTGGGTGCTTCGGTCAGTGGTATCACCACCTTACTATCGAAAGACTTTTTGAAGTTGGTTGGAATTTCATTGTTGATTGCCATACCAATTTCATGGTATGCCATGAATCAATGGCTTCAGGATTTTGCCTATCGGATAGAGCTGTCGTGGTGGGTTTTTGGTCTAGCGGGCCTCCTTGCCCTTGCCATAGCCTTTGTGTCGGTAAGCTATCAAGCCATTAGGGCGGCAAAGTCAAACCCTACAAAAAGCCTACGAACAGAGTAAAAAGAAAAGCCATGAACAAATTATTTCTAAAAATTGCCACGCGATATCTGCTCAAGAACAAAATGTACTCCTTTATCAACATCTTTGGTCTGGCCATAGGAACTGCTTGTTTTATATTGCTAATGCTCTACGTCAACCACGAAAAAAGCTATGACACTTTTGCGGGTTCCAAAAACATTTACAGAGCCTATATGGACTATCTTGAAGGGGATCAGTGGGTGGTAGGTGATGCCAACGCCTACATTGTAACTGGCGAAACCTTGAAGGAAAATTTTCCGGAGGTGTTGGATTATGCCAGGCTCCGTTATTTTAACGGCGCCGTACTACTTAAAGAAAACGAAGTCTACCAACATCATAAAGGATCATTGGCCGATCCCTCTTTCTTGGAGCTTTTTGATTTACATTTAGTCCAAGGGGATTCACAGTCTGCCCTAAGTGAACCTTATTCCATTGTCCTTACGGAACCTTTGGCCCAAAAGCTATTTGGTAGTGAAGACCCCATGGGTCAATCCTTACAACTATTTAATGGAAACAGTCCCATTTTCACCGTGACCGGAATTCTAAAGGACAACAAACGTCAGACCCACATAACCAATGATTTTTTGGTCTCTTTTAGCACTTTTCGAGCTTGGGATGTTTTTGAGGGGGATTGGAAATACACCTGGAACCAAAATGTCTATTACACGTTTTTACGTGTTGATCCCAACACGAATTATCACCAGTTCAAGCAAAAAATAATGGATTTCAAAATAGAGGCGCTGCCTTATGAAAGACATAATATAGAACCCTTGGAAGACATTCATCTCTATTCCAATAAACCCTATGAAGCGGAGGCCAACGGCAGTATACAAAGGGTGCGATTCTTGTTCGCAATCGGGTTGATTATCATTGTTCTTTCGTGGTTGAACTACATTAATCTTTCAACGGCTAAGTCCATTGAACGAGCAAAGGAAACGGGTATTCGAAAAGTTGCCGGCGCCCAAAAACCTCAAATCATTGTACAATCCTTATTGGAATCATTGTTGCTGAATGTCGTTGCACTGGCCATTGCCATTGGTGTTGTGCTCATGTTCTTGCCCACTTTTAGTGCATTTGTTGGGATAAACTTGTCCTTTGATGTCTCGACCCTTAATCAAATAGGGCCCCTCCTTGGTTTGATGCTTTTAGGAGCGATAATCTCAGGTATTTATCCTGCATTCATTTTAAGTAGTTATTCTCCAGCAAAATCTTTAAAAGGAAGGGTAAACACGCCAACTTCAGGTCTCACCATTAGAAAGGCATTGATTATCGGTCAATTCTTTGCCACCATTGTTCTGATTGTTGGGACCATCATGGTCAACAAACAAATTGAATTTCTTAAAAACCAACCCACTGGCACTGACCTGCAGCGTGTAGTGGCCTTACATTGGCAGGTGCTCAATGAAACGTCTGACTCGACATTGGTTCACGGACTACAAACCTTCAAAAATGGTCTTAAAGAATTTCCTTTTATTGAAGCAACGGCGACAGCAAATACCTTTCCTGGGGGTCCCTACGAAGATTTGAATTCCAGTGCTGGAATCACCTTCCCCGACGGAAGAAGGGATGACAAACGCATCACTTATAATTACGCAGTAAGTCCCGAGTATTTTGAATTGATGGGCTTTGAATTTGCAGCTGGTGGACCATTTCTTAAAAACTCCCAGGGCTATGGGAATGATATTGTCATGAATGAAAAATTCGTTCAGTTCATGGGCATTTCGGATCCAAATGAAGCCATCGGAAAAAATGTGCGGTTCTTTGATCAGGATTGGACCATTGTCGGTGTAGTAAAAGACTATCACCATTTTGGATTAAAAACAGGTATTGAGCCCATGATTTTACGCTATGGCCCGAGTTCCAATAACATTCTTCTGAAATTGGACCAATTCTCAATGGCAAAGGGTGGTTTGGAAACGGCAATGACCAAAATTGAGGCTGCTTGGATGGCCATATTTCCGCAAAGTACGTTCAATTATACCTTTCTAGACCAAAATTTTGAAGCGCAATACAAAGACGATAAAATCTTTGGAGCCGCTTTTCAGATTTTTACCATACTATCCATTCTAATTGCATCCATGGGACTATTTGGGTTGACTTCGTATACGGTCCTTCGAAGAAAAAAGGAGATTGGGGTGCGAAAAGTGAACGGTGCCACCATCACACAAATTCTATCGCTTTTGAACAAGGATTTTGTCAAATGGGTAGGAGTTGCTTTTGTTTTTGCCATTCCGGTATCGTGGTATGCCATGAACCAATGGCTACTGGGTTTTGCCTATAAGACCACATTAAGTTGGTGGGTGTTTGCATTGTCCGGTATACTGGCGCTGTTCATTGCATTACTTACTGTTAGCTGGCAAAGTTTTAAAGCGGCCATTGTAAATCCGGTAGAAATTTTGAGGGACGAATGATCTAGAAACCAACCAAGTTATGTTCAAACACAATCTAAAACTCTTTCTAAGAAACATAAATCGAAACAAAGGCACCTTTGGCATCAATGTCCTTGGACTTAGTATTGGGATGGCTTCTTTTTTGGTACTGGTCACCTATGTATACAATGATTTGACCTACAACCATTTCAATGAAAATCTTGCGAACATTTATCGTATCCAAGAAAAATATGCAGAGGGCACAAGTACGGCAACAAAAGGGCTTCTGTTTCCAAAAATGCAGCAGGACATTCCGGAAATTGTAAACGGAACCCGGATTTTTGATTGGGATGGCCATCGGTTGAGCCATGGCAATACTGCATTTTTGGAGAACGTCTTTTATGTGGACGAAGGCTTCTTTTCCGTATTCAGTTTTCCTTTTAAGGAAGGCAACAACGCCAATGTTCTAAAGGAAAAATACAGCGCGGTCATTAGTGCCCCTTTTGCAAAAAAGTACTTTGGAACTACCGCTGCTTTAGGCAAACAATTGCAGGTGGGTTTTGAAGATATCTTTTTGACTATAACTGGAGTGGTCAGCATTCCAGAAAATTCTTCGGTAAAGTTTGACATTGTAACCTCCTATGAAAGTGGGGAAGCCATTTCGCCCTGGATAAAGGAGGTACACGATTGGTACAATACCTTCTCAGAAACCTATGTGGTACTGCAGGATGGGGTCCATCCATCAGGCATTGAAGAGAAGCTGGAAAATATTGTAGCGGAAAATTTCCTCCCCTTGGGTGAGAACAATACCAAAATTGGTCTAATCCCTTTTTCAGAATACCACTCCGCAGAGGAATCCAACCCAACCCTGATTATTATTTTGTCCATTATCGCCTTGGGTATTATTGGCATAGCCATGGTTAACTTTGTGAATCTCAATATTGTCAATACCTTCTCCAGAACGCGTGAAATAGCCGTAAAAAAAGTGCATGGCGCGTTGAAAAAACATATTGCCCAACAAATCATATTTGAATCTTTTGCCACAGGGTTGATTGCCTTGGCCTTGGGGGTGGTTCTTTTTAGCACGGTTTTACTCCCAACATTTAATTCGTTGTTTGAAGCTAATTTTTCATTTGAATCATTAAACCCGTATGTCTTGCTGGCACTGCTTTTTGGACTTTGGGTGCTGACCGGTTTGTTTTCCAGTTCCATACCCTCCATGATCTGGTCTAGGAGTAAACTTATAGAGAACCTTCAAGGAAAGCTTTCATCAAAAAACAAGCCCGGATTAGCGAAACACTCTTCTGTAATCATACAATTTGTAATAGCAATCGTTTTAATTTCTGGTACTCTTGGGGTGCGCAAACAAATTAATTTCATGATAGATAAAAATCCCAAGTTCGATAATGAAAATGTGATTGTAGCACAAACGGATTTTTGGCAGCATGAAAATCTGGACGCCGCATCAAGCAAATTGGATGCTATTTCCAAGGAGTTGCTAAATAGCCCATTCGTAAGCTCGGTAAATTTTACGGGAAGCGTTCCAGGCGATTATGATGAGAATTATAACACCTTCTACCCCATTGGCGAAAGTAATCTGCCCAGTATCCACCTTAGAAAGTCCTATGTTGGAAAAGACTATTTCAAAACACTGGGAATTCATATTTTAAACGGCCATGGATTTGACAAAGAACTCACAGCGCTAAATAATACCGTAGTGCTGAACAAAACGGCCATGGACCTGTTGGGTTTTACCTCGGCCGAAGGGCAAATTTTGGTTGAGGGACGCGAAGGCGGCACGCAATATCGCGTTGTTGGGGCCATTGAAGACTTCAGCTATCAGGGGGTACAGCGCGCCACAGAACCATTGGCCCATTTTTTCGTAGACCTTGAAAATCTAATGGATTGGGATTATTTGACCATTCGCACTACCAAAGGATCCACCCTGCAGGTAATTGATCAATTAAAGGACAAATGGCGAGACGTGTTTCCAGGGGCAACCTTGACGTACTTCTTTGCTGACGAAAAATTGAATGTCTACTACCACGAATACAAACGTGTGAACACCTTGATATCCTGGTTTTCCATATTGGCCATACTTCTTTCCTGTATGGGGTTATTTGCTTTGGCCTCCTACACCATGGCCCGCAGGACAAAAGAGATTGGCATACGCAAAGTGAATGGCGCAACTATCACCCAAATTCTGACGCTATTGAACAAGGATTTTATACGATGGGTGGCATTGGCGTTTGTCATTGCCATTCCCATATCCTGGTTTGCAATGAGCCAGTGGCTTCAAGGCTTTGCTGAGAAAACAACCCTCAGTTGGTGGGTATTCGCATTGGCGGGTATTGGCGCTCTATTTATTGCACTCATTACGGTCAGTTGGCAGAGCTTTAAGGCCGCTATAGTAAATCCAGTAGAGGTCTTAAAGGACGAATAATCAATCAAAAAACGAATCATCATGTTTAAAAACTATCTTAAAATAGCCTCCCGGAACCTTTTCAAAAACAAAACCTATTCATTCATTAATATTGGGGGATTGGCGTTCGGTCTGGCGGTATCCATGCTCATAGGGCTATGGATACAGGATGAAGTCTCCTTCAATTCGAATTTTAAAAACTATGACCGAATCGCCCAGGTGTTGATTAACAGAACCAACAATGGGGAAATCCGCACCCGATATACCCTACCCTACCCCTTAGCGGATGAGTTGCGGAGCGTCTATGCCGATGATTTTAAGTATGTGGTCATGAGCTCTTTCCCAGGGGACAATGTACTTTCCTATGAGGAAAAAAACCTAAGTGAACATGGTGCCTTTATGGAAAAAGATGCGCTGCGTTTGTTCTCTTTCAATATGCTGAAGGGAAACCAAAATGCACTCAACGAGCCCAATGCCATTGTCATTTCGGCCTCTGCCGCCAAAACCTTCTTTGGGAATGAAGAGCCTCTTGGCAAAACCATGAAGTTGAACAATAATGCTGTGGTTACGGTAAGGGGTGTTTTTGAAGATCTGCCCTCCAATGCAAATGTATTTGAGGCGCTTGGGGCTTTTTCAGAATCTAAGACACTTGATTTTATCGCCCCTTGGGACCTCTACGTATCGATGTATGAATGGGTAAGAATCGCACGCGACCGAAAACTATGGGACAACAATTCCTATCAAATCTATGTGGAAATAGCCAATGGTTCTACGATGGCTTCCCTAAATCAAAAAATAAAGAATACCCTTTACGACCATGTCCCCGAAGTCACCCAAAAAACCGATCCCCAAATTTTTCTCCATCCCATGAAAGACTGGCATTTAAAATCCAGCTTTAAGGACGGGGTATCCCAAGGAGGGGCCATTCAATATGTTCGGATGTTCGGTATTATAGGTCTCTTTGTGTTGTTGCTGGCCTGTATCAATTTTATGAACCTAAGTACGGCTAGGGCCCAGAAAAGGGCTAAAGAAGTGGGGATTAGAAAAACCGTGGGCTCTAACAAAAACCAACTGATAGGCCAATTTTTGTTTGAATCCCTCTTGGTGACATTTTGTGCCTTTGTACTTGCTTGTGCCTTGGTTGGTTTGCTTTTACCGGTATTCAACCCTTTGGCCGACAAACAGATTATATTTCCTTTCACAAAACCTATATTCTGGGTAGCTGGCATAGGATTGGTCATCATCACAAGCCTCTTGGCTGGCAGTTATCCGGCACTTTATCTTTCCTCGTTTCGTCCCGTAAAGGTTTTGAAGGGAACCATTAGCACAGGTAAATCAGCGGTTTCGTTCCGTAAAACGTTGGTCGTGGTACAATTTATGGTTTCCATCATTTTGGTTTCTGGAACCATGGTGGTCAATCAACAGGTACAACATTCAAAAAATCGCCCCATAGGGTATGACAAAAATGGATTGATCATGATAGAAAAAACCACGAACGAATTTGAAGGCAAGTACAATGTACTTCGGGAAGCCTTTAAAGAGCGTGGAGTGGTAGCGGAAATGTCAGAATCTTCAAGTCCAATGACCGAGGTGTGGCATAGTCACGGTGGCTATGATTGGGAAGGCAAGAATCCTGATTTTATCACCAACATTGTTGCCTTTTTCATATCACACGATTATGGAAATACCGTAGGTTGGGAAATGGAGCAAGGCAGGGATTTTTCCAGGGATTTTGCCTCAGATTCCACCGCTTATATACTTAATGAGGCAGCAGTGCAGTACATGGGCCTACAAGATCCCGTAGGAAAAACAATTCGGTGGTATGATGGCGAACATAAGGTGATTGGAGTGGTCAAAAATCTCTTAAACGAATCCCCATTTGAACCGGTAAAACCGGCCATTTACAGGATGAATTACGATGAAACCAACTGGATCAACCTGAAATTGACTCCTGAAAGAAGTTTTGCCCATTCCTTAGCAAGCATTGAAGCGGAATTTGCCAGAATTGCTCCAAGTATTCCTTTTGAATATCGGTTCGTGGATGATGCTTTTGGAAAGAAGTTTAGGGCTGAGGAACGCATGCGAAAACTATCTGGCATCTTTTCCCTATTGGCTATTTTGATCAGCTGTTTGGGGCTTTTCGGTCTCGCTACCTTTATGGCCGAAAGGCGTACCAAGGAAATTGGAATACGCAAGGTCCTCGGAGCATCCATATTGGGTCTTTTTAAAATGCTATCCAAGGATTTTATGTTGCTCATTCTTTTTTCAGGGCTTTTTGCCGTTCCGGTTGCCTATTACGTAATGCAGCAATGGCTTGAAAACTATACCTACCATATTACTATGCCTTGGTGGGTCTTTGGAGTGGCCATTATGTGTGTCATGCTCGTCGCCCTTCTCACGATTAGCTATCAATCGGCAAGGGCAGCAATCGTTAACCCCGTAAAAAGTTTGCGTACCGAATAAAACCATCATCAACCTGCCCTGAGCGGTTCCACTGAGCTTGTCGAAGTGAAGTCGAAGGGTCAAAAAACGAATCATTATGCTTAAAAACTATTTGAAAGTTGCCTTACGAAACCTATGGAAAAATAGATTGTTCACCACCATTGGTATTGTTGGATTATCCATAGCTTTTGGAGTGGCCACCCTTCTGACCATGGATTCACTTCATGAACTTTCCTATGATACCTTTCATGCCAATGGCGAAAAGTTGTATCAGGTACATATCACCTGGCAGACCCCAAAGGGAACCGAAGTGGGAACAAGTCAACCCACCCCATTTGCTGGGGCTTTGGAAGCTGAAGTCCCCGGCGTGGATAAAATCACTCGACTTGTCGAAGAGGAAGCCTTGACCATCTACAACGAAAAGGAACTGGGTTTGGATGCCATTTATGTTGATGGTGATTTTTTTGACATGTTCACTTTTCCCATACTTCAAGGTGCCAAGAAAAATACGTTGTCCGATGTTTCATCCGTAGTCATCACAGAAAGTACAGCGGTCAAATTGTTTGGTGATGCGGATCCCATAGGAAAAACGGTCACCGTTCTGATCAATGGCAAGAACGAACCTTTTACCATAAGGGCCGTTTCGGCGGATCAACCGGAACAAAGTTCCATTTCATTTGATATCGCACTTCCTTTTGAAAAGAACCCAGAATATGAAGAAACAAAAGAACGTTGGAATGCCCAATACCATGAGGTGTATCTTCAGTTGGAAGACCAGGTGTCCGCAAAGACCTTTGAAGAAAACAGCCGGAGCTTTACCAATCTGCACTATGAGGGGGCAGCTGAAAGCTTAAAGCGCGATGGGGCGCTTCCCAATGTAAACGGGGACTTTATGCAACTGGGGCTGTTACCAATGACCGATAAACGTTTTGTTGGTTATGAGAAAGGTTATGTGGAGGTGAGTAGATCCAAAGTATATGTTGTTCTGGGGATAGCCTTTTTGATCCTATTCATTGCATGCGTCAATTTTGTGAATATGAGTCTCGCCAAGAGCGCTCAACGACTTAGGGAAATAGGGATGCGAAAAACACTGGGTGCGGAAAAGCGTCAGCTTTTCTTCCAATTTTGGGGAGAGAGTTTAATTGTTTTTGTTATTTCCTTGGGTGTTGGTGTACTATTAAGCTTCTTGCTTAAAGATAACTTCCAGACCCTTTTTAGGACCAGCGCGACATTCGATATCCTGTTATCTCCCATTTTACTTTTGGCTGGGGTACTTTTGGTTTTGGTCATATCCTTGATTGTAGGGGGGTACCCGGCGTTAATGCTCAGTCGTTTGACCACCATTCAGTCCTTAAAAGGAAAACTGGACTCCTCTGGGAAGAATCATCTGCGCGACGCTTTGATCGTCCTCCAATTTGGAATTGCCATCGTATTGATCAGTGGCACATTTGTGCTTAATGGACAACTGGATTACATGCGCAACAAAGACTTGGGCTATGACAAGGAACAAGTACTTTCATTTCCATTAAATGGGAAAAAGGACAGCTATGATGCGGTCAAACTCCTTCGGGAAGAGCTAGCAGGCGATCCAACTATTTTGGCGGTCACCGCAGCGGACAACAATTTGGGACGAGGGAAGGATGGAAGTCAATATTCCAGTGTTTGGGGCTTTGATTATAAAGGAAAGAGTGTTCGGACCAACACTTTGACCGTTGATTATGATTACGTCAAAACCTTGGGGCTGGAACTTACAGCAGGTCGAAGTTTTGACATCAATAGGGAAAATGATGCCCAGACCGTTATTATCAACGAAAGCATGGCCAGGGAATTGGGAGAGGATGAGCCCTTAACTGCACTTCTTCCTGCGAGCGACAGCCTTCATTTTGCCATTATCGGAGTGGTCAAGGACTACAACTTCCAAAACATATCAAAGGCCATAGCGCCCCTCACCCTTTTCTTGGATAGGGAGCAAGGACTGACATATGCTTATGTTAAGGTAGCCCCTTCGAACATGGCCGATTCCTATGCCTCTATCGAAAATGCCTACAAAAAAATAGAACCCAATGCCGAGTTCCTGGGTTCTTTTTTGGATGAGAATGTGGATCGGACCTTTAGACGGGAAAAAACAATGGCAGCCCTTGTTACAAGTGGTTCCATCATCGCCATACTCTTAAGTTGTGTTGGCTTGTTCGCCATGTCCATGCTCATCACCAATCAACGGACCAAAGAAATAGGCATCCGAAAAGTCATTGGAGCCAGTGTGGCCTCGGTGACCTATCTCTTGACCAAAGACTTTCTAAAATTGGTGCTCATCGCCTTTGTCATAGCCACGCCTATTGCCTGGTGGTTTGCCAATAGCTGGCTTCAAAACTATGCAAACCGGGTGAATCTAAGCTGGCACTTTTTTGCCGTGTCCGGAATTCTGGCTCTTGCCATAGCGATTTTAACCATTAGTACGCGAACCATAAAATCAGCCCTGGCAAATCCAGTGAAAAGCTTGCGGACAGAATAAATTATCAACCTGCCCTAAGCAGTTCCACTGAGCTTGTCGAAGTGAAGGCGAAGGGTCAAAAACAAAAAACATGCTCAAGAACTTTCTAAAAATCGCGGTAAGAAACCTGTTCAGGAACAAATTAAGTTCCTTTATCAATGTTTTTGGTCTCACCCTGGGTATAAGTGCTTGCATTGTTCTCTTAATATTTGTGGAATACGAGTCTTCTTTTGATTCCTTTCATAAAAAAGCGGATGCCACCTTTCGGGTGGTCCAGCATACCCAATTGCCCAATGAAACCCTGTATTGGAATACCACGGCCTATCCGTTGGCCGCAGCAATGCGAAATGATTTCCCTGAAATTGAACTGGTATCACAAATTTCTGGGCCTGTTACGCGAGTTTTCAAGGTGGAGGACGCCATGGGAGGTAACAATTTGTTCGAAGAACCAAAAGTGTTCTTTGTCGACCCCTTTTATCCTAAGGTTTTCGATGTTGAATGGGTTGCGGGAAATAAAGAGGAGGCCCTCAATGAAACAGCTTCGGTAGTATTGACCGAGAATTTGGCACAAAAGTACTTCAACCTTAACGAAGGAAGTTATCATAAGGCTTTGGGAAGGATTATTGCACTTCAAACAAAAGACCCCTTGAAGGTCACTGGAGTGATCAAGGCCCCAAAAGGCAATGGTGATCATCAGTACAACATGCTCATTCCTTATGAGTTCTTTAAAATCAACAACCCCTACTTCTCTTCAAATTGGTCGGGCAATTATCAAGGAACCACCTATGTTGTTCTCAACCAAGAGGCCAATAAAAGAGCTTTGGAGTCCAAAATTGCTGGATGGAAGAAAAAGTACCTCAATTCCTTGGACGACAAACGCATATCCTATTACCTACAACCTTTAGGGGAAATTCATAACGAGACCAAATATGGCTCAAGCCCTGGTGGCTATATCATGCCCAAGAACATGCTCAATATGGCAAAGATCATTGCCTTATTTGTGTTATTGATTGCCCTGGTCAATTTTGTCAACTTGGTAACGGCACAATCCCATACCAGAACCAAGGAGGTGGGGGTGAGAAAGGTAATGGGCAGCAATCGGCCAAACCTTATCCTTCAATCCATTTTCGAAAACGGCCTGCTTATTTTCATAGCTTCCATTATATCAATAGCGCTTGTTCAAGGATTGATCCAGCTACTCAATCGCAATTTGACTTTAATGGAACTTAAGTTGGCATTTTTACCTCAGCACTTTGTTTATATACTAATCATTGCAGTAATTGCCATTGTTCTTGCTTGTTTGTACCCAGCCGTAGTCTTTTCAGCATCTAATCCGGTAAATGCCTTGAGGGGAAGGGTACAGGTTAGAAAAAACAAAACCATAGATATAAGAAAAGGCTTGGTTACAGCTCAATTTGTGATTGTTCAACTGTTCGTCATTGGCGCCATTATCCTTGCTTTTCAGATGGAGCATTTTAAGAACAGTGATTTAGGTTTCGACAAAGAAACGGCGCTGATCACTGAAATTCCAAATGCTGAAAAGGGTTTGCTATTTCGCGAAAAACTGTTGTCCAATGCCAATGTCACAAAAGTTGCCATGGGTTCTGGGCCACCCATGGCCGTGAACGGTATTCAGTTTGGGACCACCTTTCGGCTGCCGCAACAAGCTCCAGGGGAATCATTGGAAGCCGAGATGAAAATTGGGGACATACACTACTTGGACTTTTTTGGATTGGAATTGGTAGCAGGTAGAAACTTCCATTCGAACAAAGACACTTTTGATGAATTCATCGTCAACGAGACCCTTTTAAAAGCATATGGATGGACACCACAAAAAGCCCTAGGGAAAAGAATTCAAATCAATGAAGGCGAAGCAACCATAGTGGGTGTCGTAAAAGATTTTCATAACAACTCCTTGCAAAATGAGATTTCGCCATGCATTTTTCTAAATTGGAGTTATTATCAAAGCAACGCCTTTATTAAATGGAGCGGTTCAAGGCTAAGTGGAGTAGATAAAATTCAGACGTATTGGGAAGAGCTCTTTACCAAAAGTGTGTACAAACAACAATTTTTGGATGATGCCATTGAAAAGGAATACTTGGTTGAAAATTTGGTACTCAAAGGGTTCTCGTCCTTCTCGATTTTGTCTATACTCATAGGCTGTCTAGGCCTCTTCGGGTTAATGTCTTTTATCGTTTCCCGAAAAAGCAGGGAAATCAGTATTCGAAAAGTGTTGGGAGCTTCCCTATTTGAAAACATCGTCCTATTTTCCAAAGAGTTTATTAAAATCGTTGGGCTATCCTTTTTTATTGCCTCACCTTTTGTGTACTATTTCATGGGGCAGTGGTTGGAAGGATTTACCTATCGGATACAGCCTTCGCTATGGATGTTTCTATCCGGAGGTCTCATCACCCTATTCATCGCATTGCTCACCTGTAGTTTTCAATCCGTTAAGGCGGCTTTGGTCAATCCAGCAAAAAATTTACGATCGGAATAACTATCATTTAATAAATAAGTAAAAATAACACCAGAAAAACAGACACTTTTTGAGCCATAACCCTAATCCCTAGAAAATGTTCAAGCACAACATTGTATTGTATTTTAGAAAAATTCAAAAACACAAGAGCACTTTTTTTATCAACTTAGTAGGCTTATCCTCTGGTTTGGCCTGTGTGCTGTTGGTGTACCTCTGGGTGTCCGATGAACTTGCCATGGACAAATTTCATGAGCACGATGAGCGATTGTACCAAGTACGTAGGAATGTGCCCATAGCTCTAGGAGTGTTGGCGACCCAGTCTTCCAATTCAAGCCTTATGCTCACGGCACTCCAAGAGGAGGTGCCCGAGGTGGAATTGGCGACGGCGGTCTATGAATTTGACAATAGTGCCAGTTTGGAGACCGGGGACAAAAAATTAAGTGCCTTTGGTGTTATGGCCAGCGAAGACTTCTTCAAGATCTTTTCCTATCCTTTAATTTCCGGGCATAAAAACACCCTCTTGTCCGATGTGAATTCCGTGGTCATTTCAAAGCAACTAGCCATCAATTTTTTTGGGGAAGGGGCAGAGCCTATCGGAAAAACAATAGCTGTAAAGGAAGGTGAGGAAGAAATCGATGAGGTTTTTACCATCTCTGGAGTTTTTGAAATACCACGAAATTCTTCCCAGCAATTCGACTTCATCCTACCATACAATACCTTTCTTAAATATAGGGACCCTAACGATATCGCGTGGTACAGCAACAGCTCAAGCGTGTATGCCCTTTTAACGCCCCAAACGGATATCCATGCGTTTAACCAAAAAATGGTGGATTTTGTATCAAAACGGAGCAAATATGTTCAGGAAGATCAAGTGTTGTTTACCAAATACAGTGATAATTACCTTAGGGGAAATTATGAGAACGGAAAACAAGTTGGTGGGCGGATAAACTATGTCATCCTTTTTTCCTTGGTTGCGCTATTCGTGCTGTCCATTGCTTGCATCAATTTCATGAACCTTTCCACGGCAAGGGCCACAAGACGGCTAAAGGAAGTTGGGGTTAAAAAAGCGGTTGGTGCCAACAGGAAATCCCTGATCATTCAGTTTCTTTCAGAATCCCTTTTGCTGTCCTTCTTTTCATTGGGCCTTGCAGTTATAATGGTACTTCTTCTATTGCCATGGTTCAATACGGTCACTGGGAAGGAATTAACATTTGCCATTGAAGGTAGCATGATAGTAACCCTTCTTTTAATTGCGCTATTGACCGGGCTATTTTCTGGAAGTTACCCAGCGCTTTATTTAACAAAGTTCAGTGCGGTAAAAGTCTTGAAAGGCAAAATCAATAGCTCCTTTGGTGAACTTTTCGCCCGAAAGGGACTGGTAATCTTTCAATTCAGTATTTCCATTTTACTCATTGTGGCGGTAAGTGTCATTTACAAGCAACTGGATTACGTTCAATCGAAAAATTTGGGCTACAACAAAGACAATGTCCTGATTTTTGAAATACAGGACGGATTGCTCGGTAAAGTGGATGTGTTTCTGGAACAGGCAAAACAACTGCCTGGAGTGGTCAATGCCACCTACATGCAAGGAGGGATGACCAATTTTAGTAATTCCTCAAGGGGGCATAGTTGGCCTGGTCAGACCGAAGCGTCCAAACACATTACGTTTAGGCATGCCCACGTAGGTCCGGAGTTTATAGAAACTATGGGTATCGAATTAAAGGAAGGAAGGACCTATATCAATGAAAAACCCAACAACGAATCAAAAATCATATTGAATGAGACCGCCGTGGAGGTCATGGGGCTTGAAAATCCAATAGGGACCATCATTGATATGCGAGGACCCAATCGGGAAATCATTGGTGTGGTAAAAGACTTTAATATTCAATCCCTCTACAATGAAATTGCCCCCATGGCCCTATTATGTAGGACCGAGTGGATCAGCAATTTAGTGGTCAAAATAAAAGCAGGTGAAGAAAAAACGACCATTGCTTCCTTAGAAAAATTGTACGGCGAATTCAATCCAGGACTTGCCTTTGATTTTCGCTTTTTGGACAATCAGTACCAAGAACTGTATCAGTCAGAACAGCGCGTATCCACCCTCTCCAAATATTTTGCTGCTATGGCGATATTAATTTCTTGCCTGGGACTGTTTGGCTTGGCCGCTTTCTCCGCAGAGCGCAGAAGGAAGGAAATCAGCATACGGAAGGTGTTGGGACAAACGGTTTCACAGGTGATGGTAATGCTTTCCAGTGAATTCATGAAATTGGTCTTGATTTCAATAATGATTGCTTTGCCCATTTCATATTTGCTGGCCTCAAATTGGCTTTCGCAATTTGCCTATAGAATTACGTTGCATGCCGGATATTTTATAGGGGCTGGGGTAGCAGCCATCGTGGTGGCGTTGCTGACCGTTGGAAGTCAGGCCATGAAAGCCGCCAATAAAAATCCCGTTCACGCCCTTAAGGACGAATAATCTTTTTAATACATCCTATGTTCAAACAGCACATCAAATTATTTTTCAGGAACATCAAAAGATCTAAAACGGTCTTTTCCATTAATATCATTGGCCTTGCAGGCGGACTGACCTCGGCTTTGTTGTTGTTCCTTTGGGCCACCAACGAATATCAAATGAATCGGTTTGATGAAAAGGATAGCGAACGGCATGTCCAGGTGATGGTAAACTATATTGCTCCGCGTACCATTGAAACAGAAGATATCACCCCTGGGCCGTTGACTGCTGCCATGGCCACCGAAATTCCTGAAATTGAATATGCCGTTCCTGTGGTTGCCCCACGGTCTTTTTACAATGGTGTGCTGTTGGCAGGGGACAACACTATCAAGGTAAGCCCCCAATTTGTAGGCGAGGGTTATTTTAATATTTTCGGCTGTGACTTTCTCGCAGGGCACAAACGAACGGCACTTGACGAAAAACAGTCCATTGTCATTTCAAGAACCGTGGCCCAAGGCCTTTTTGGTTCCAATAAGAACGCCATTGGAAAAAGTGTGGCGTTCAAAAATGAATATTTTGATGGATTATATACCATTTCAGGGGTCTTTGAACATCCAAAAAATGCGTCCTATACTTACGATGTACTGTTCAATTTTGAACGGTTTTTGGAAGGGAGGCCCAACCTTAAAAAGTGGAACAATGGAGGTGTTCAAGCACATTTTGTTCTTGAACCAGGAGCATCCCTTCAACAATTCAATTCAAAAATTGAACATTATCTGAGCACCAAAATAGAAGGCTTAAACACCTCTTTATTTGCACAAAAATATGCTGACCGCTACCTGTATAATGTTTATGAAAACGGAAAGCCCAATGCGGGCAGAATGAAATATGTTCGGCTGTTTTTAATCATTGGGTTTTTGATTCTAGCGTTGGCCTGTATTAATTTTTCGAATTTGGCCACGGCCAATGCATCAAGAAGAATAAAAGAGATTGGCATTAAAAAAACCGCAGGGGTGCAAAAGAGAACACTTTTGATACAATTTATGACTGAAGCAATTTTGATGTCGCTACTTGCTTTGTTGCTTGCCGTTCCCATTGTAAAACTTTTGTTGCCCGTTTATAATCAGATTATTGGACTTCAATTGCAACTTAACTTTAGCTATGAGGTCATCTTTGGAAGTCTTGCCATAACGCTTCTTACAGGTTTGATATCAGGTATTTATCCTGCATTATTCCTTTCCAAACAAGAACCTGCTCAGTCATTAAAGGGAAAAATCAATATAGGGACCGGTCAACAATGGTTCAGAAAGGGTTTGGTTGTTTTCCAATTTTCCATATCCATCTTTTTATTGATTGCCGTTTTGACCATTTCAAAACAGATAACTTTTATGCAAGACAAGGAACTGGGGTATAATCAAGAACAGGTGGTGTCCATCCCAATAGAAGGGAATTTAGATGAAAGTTATCAGGCCTTTTTAAATGAAGCCCAAAAACTATCGGGCGTAACACGTGCCTCCCATATGTGGGGGGACCTTCCGGGTAGACTGGGTTCAAGCAATGGGTATCAATGGGCCAATCAAGGGAAAGAAGAACGCAAAATTCGTTTTTTTGACATTGTTGGGGGCGCAAATCTCATCGACCTTCTGGGCCTGGAAATCATTAAAGGGCGTGCATTTATGGAAAACTCCAAAGCAGATGAAAATGGCATCATATTCAACGAAACGGCCATAAAGACCATGGGGTATGAAAACGACCCCATTGGGTCCCAAGTCTATTTTGAAGGCAACAAGACCATAGTTGGTGTGGTAAAAGACTTTCATTTTGAATCCATGTACGAGCCCATTAAACCACTATTCCTAGAATTGGACAAAGGGGATAACATTGTCTTGAAATTGAATGCCAAGGACCACGAGAAAACACTTGGTCAAATTGAAACACTCTATCATAGGTTTAATCCTGAATTTCCTTTTGAATACCGTTTTTTGGATGAGAATTTTCAAGAGCTTTACCGTTCCGAACAAATCATAGCCTTATTATCCAAGTACTTTGCAGCGCTGGCCATTGTAATCTCATGTTTGGGGCTGTTTGGCCTAGCTTTATTTACAGCATTTCAAAAACGCAAAGAAATAAGTATTCGAAAAGTCTTGGGACAAACTTCACAGCAAGTGGTTTTTATGCTGACAAAGGATTTTGCCGTCCTTGTGATCATAGCCATTGCCATAGCGGTTCCTTTGGGCTACGTATTAACTGTGGATTGGCTCTCAAACTTTGCCTATCATATGCCGCTACAGGCATCCCATTCTATCTGGGCAGGACTGATCGCTTTGGCCATAGCCGTGCTCACAGTTGGAAGTCAGGCTTTCCTGGCAGCCAATCGAAGTCCCATTAAAAGTTTGCAAACGGAATAGTCATTATCCCTTAAGGAAATAATCATGATAAAAAACTACATAAGGGTTGCTTTTCGAAATCTCTTGAAACACAAACTGTTTTCAGCGATCAACATTCTAGGATTGTCCGTAAGCATGGCAACCTGTTTGTTGATTATCCTTCTGGTCTACAGCCAAAAACAAATGGATAGCTTTCATAAAAAGCGTGATAGGATCGTGCGCATTATAAGTGAGGATGAAAGTTTTTCTTGGGCGTCAACCCCGTTGCCCTTGGGTAAAACACTTTCTGAAGACTACCCCCATCTAATAGAAGATGCAGTACAGATAAAGTCGAGCTTTGTGGGTGGTGATGTCATATATGGTGAAAATAGAATTCCTTTGGCTGGACGCTATGTAGACGACAGTTTCTTTAATGTTTTTGACTTTAACTTGCTTGCCGGGGATGCAGCTACCGCCTTAAAAGCACCGTTCTCCATTGTACTTTCCAAGGCATCAGTAGAGAAGCTGTTTGGGGAAACCAATCCCTTGGGTAAGTCCGTAACACTGAATGATATCGGTTTGAATACCATGGGTATCGATATCATTCCTACCGAAAACAAAGAAACCGCATTGGGTGATTTTGTCGTCACCGGCGTCACGGACAATACCTTGCCGTCACATATCCAGTTTGATTTTTTGGTTTCCATGGCTACCCTTCCTTCTTTGGTAAAACAAGGAAAAAGTGATGCCGCTTTTAATAATTGGGAAAACTATTTTGATGCCTATCTCTATCTCTTGTTGAAAGAGGGGGTTTCCGAAAGGGATTTGGAACCCATTCTAAATGATGCAGCCTCAGAAAGGTATGCTCGTCTTGAGGATGTCAATATTACCTTTGCCCCAGAAGGACTATCCCAAATCAATTTGAGTGCTTTTCATCAAAATCCTATAAGTTTAAGAATGCCCGTAGAAGTTATCTATGTGCTTTCCTTTCTGGGATTGGTTGTCCTTTTTTCCGCCTGTTTTAACTATGTGAACCTTTCTTTTGCCCGATCCCTTACCCGATCTAAGGAGATTGGGGTTCGGAAAACGATGGGGGCCGCACGGTACCAAGTATTTATACAGTTTATACTGGAATCCATACTTGTTGGATTACTGTCCTTGATAATTGCTATTGGGCTACTTCAAGTATTAAGCGGTATATTCTCGGGTTTATGGATCAATAAATTCTTGCTTTTGGATTTTAGGTTCGATATCGCCCTTTTCTTGGTGTTCATTTTGTTCAGTATTATCGTGGGATCAATGGCAGGCGTGCTTCCCGCCTCTTTTTTATCCTCTTTTTCACCAATAAAGACCCTTCGTAATGCCAAGGGAATACTTCTGGAAAAAGGAAGAGGCCTACATCTTAGAAAAGGATTGGTCGTAGTGCAATTTTGTGCTTCCCTCTTTTTTATCACCACTACCCTGTTGATTTTTTCGCAACTGAATTACTTAATGGAGAAAGAATATGGTTTTGACCAGGGCAATGTCATCAACCTTAAACTTCAGGGTGTCGATTATGGAACCTTGGTCAGTGAACTTTCTAAAAATCCATCCATTCAAGGTATTTCAGTCAGTTCCTTTGTGCCCGGTACGGGCGGTTATAGCGGAGGGATACTCATTAAAAACAGGCTCTCCGAAGGCGAAAGTGCTTTATCATCCAGTTTTATTGCCGTAGACCAAAACTTTATTCCCAACTTAAAAATAGCGCTTAAAGCCGGGACCAATTTCCCGTCCAGGATGCCAAAACACAGTGAAGAATATGTGATACTAAATGAAGCGGCAGCAAAGTTATTGGGTCATGCCCAACCGAAAGGGGTGGTAGGTGAAACCATCCTTATAGGAGAAAAGCAAACCCCGGTAAAGGTCATTGGGCTAACGGCCAATTTTATATATGACCTATTAGCGGAAGCAGGGCCCAGTGATCCCCTGGTCATACGATATTTGCCCAATGAGTTTGCCTATTTGAATATTCGTCATGCCCCAACGATAAGTGCAAAATCCATCATTTCGTTTATGGAGCAAAAATGGAAGGCCTTGGATAAGGTCCATTCCCTTAAATACGATATTTACGAAGAGCAGCTAAAAGGGACCAACGCCATCTTTGCGGATATCATGTACATCTTGGGGTTTATCTCCTTTTTAACCATTACCATCTCAACACTCGGCCTTCTGGGCATAGCGGCCTTTACAGCTGAATCAAAAAGAAAGGAAATAAGTATTCGAAAGGTACACGGGGCAAAGACAAAAAATATTACATTTCTATTGTCCAAGGGCTTTTTGCCGTTGTTCATCATTGCTGTTCTGGTAACAGTGCCCTTGAGCTATTTTGTGAATGGGCTTTGGTTGGAAGAGTTTGCCTATAAGGTCAACTTAAGCCCATGGATTTTTGTTTTGGGAATTGGCATCATGTTTACCACAGGGTTTGGGACCATTCTGTCCCAAACCCTGTCTGCTGCCAACGATAACCTTTTAAAAAGACTGAAAGAAGAATAACAAACGGTTTTTGCCTGAAAGTCAGGCAGACGCCATAACACTATTTAAACTGTAATTATGTTGTTGGAATTAAAAAACATTTTTAAATGGGTCAACTCTGGGGGCCAGCGTATTTTTCTGTTAAAAGATATCAACCTTTCTGTTGAAGAAGGGGAGTTCATATCCATTATGGGCCCTTCAGGTTCCGGAAAATCTACCTTACTAAATGTCATTGGTATGCTGGACCAATTCAATGAAGGGGAATACTACTTTTTTGATGAGTCGGTTCATACCCTCAAAGAAAAACATCGTTCCAATCTGTACAAGGAATATATTGGATTTGTGTTTCAGGCCTATCACCTATTGGATGATCTTACGGTCTATGAAAACTTGGAGATGCCCTTGCTTTATAAAAAATACAAAGGTTCGGAACGTAGGGCCATGGTGGCCGATATGCTGGACCGGTTCAATATTGTAGGAAAGAAGGACCTGTTCCCAGCGCAATTGAGCGGCGGACAGCAGCAATTGGTAGGTGTCGCAAGGGCTTTGATTGGGAAACCAAAACTAATTCTTGCCGATGAGCCCACCGGCAACCTCAACTCCAGGCAAGGAGAGGAAATCATGGAATTGTTCAAACAGTTAAACAAGGAAGGAGTGACCATCATTCAGGTTACCCACTCCGAAAAGAACGCTGAATACGGCTCTAGGATTATCAACTTATTGGATGGTAGAAAAGTGTGATTTAAAAAGAATTTTTCATGTTTTGAGAAAGGCCATTTGTGCAGCATCCCTTTTATTCGTTCTTTTCGCCTGTCAAAACCAACCAAATTACCACTTTATAGAGATTCAGAAAAAACAACAGCATGTTTTGACTTGGGGAGAGGGTTCACCCGTAATTGTCTTCCTAAGTGGTGGTGGGAGTAATCTAGTTGATTTTGAACCTGTACAGCAGGAAATTTCCATGATTACCAAGACCATTTCCTATGATAAGTTGGGAATAGGAAAATCACAACTGGCCGATACCCCTAGAACACTTGAAAATGTAGCAAGTGAACTTAGGGAATTATTGACGAAAGAGAATATCGTTAATGCACCCATGATTTTGGTAGGTCATTCTATGGGGGGAAGTGTAGCGCGTTATTATCTACATAGATATCCTGATACCATTATTGGGCTCATATTAATCGATCCAGGCAGTGAATTTCTTAGTACGGAGTATCGAAAGGAACTGACCATTGAAGAAATAAAGGTAGAAGACAGCATACTCGAGGCTCAAATCAAATTGATCCCAAAAGGGTTTCGAATGGAAGTTGATGCTTATCCCAAACACGATTCAACCCTTAAAACTTTTCCATTTGAAACCTCCATCCCCGTTACGCTTTTGGAATCAAACAAAATAGACAACAATGATTCCAACCAAATAAAACTTATTGAAATTCAGAAAAGGCTGTACAGGGACTTTCAAAAAAAATCCCTCAAATGAGAATTATATCAACGGAAAAAAGTGGTCATTTCATCCAATTGGACGAGCCGGATTTGGTGATTGATGCCATTAGAAAAATGATTACTGAGGTTCAGTGATTTTTATCCTAAAGACCTAAATCAAATCCGCCAATTCCTTTCCGACCAAGGTGCCAATGGCCACACCCATCCCACCTAACCGTATCCCACAGTACGTATTCCGTGAAAGTTGCTTGATTATTGGTTTCTTTTGCCTTCCCACGCCCATAATTCCACTCCATCTCCGGTCGATTTCAAAAGGCGTATTTGGTAGGATTACTTCTTTCAATAATTTCTCCAGTTCATTATGGACCAATGCTGTTTGGCCAAATTTTGTGGTTTTCTCTGTTTCTATATCCAAGTTTCTTCCCCCGCCAAATAAGATGCGCTTGTCAATATTCCTAAAGTAATAATACCCCTGGTCAAAATGGAATGTTCCCTCAATATTTAAGTTTTCAATGGGCTCGGTAATCAAAACTTGGGCGCGGGCCGGGTTGACATCCTCCTTCAGGATTTGTTGGGAAAAGCCGTTGGTGGCCAACAACAACTTTCTGCTTTTCAGCTCAAAATTATTGGTCTGGACACCTACACCCCCTCCCACCTCCTCAAAGGATTTCACCGCACTATTGTTCAATATCCTAATCCCATTTCCTTGGACCAAATCCAATAATCCGAGCATCATTTGGCCTGTGTCCAATTGCCCCTCAAATCGGTGGGTAATATAATTCGGTTTTATATGTTTAAAGTCAAAACGATTTTCAAATGTATAAAAAGGTTCCCCGCCAAAAATCGGGGCAAGTAATTTATTTATAGGGCTTAAGTTGTCCAGGCTCTTTTCATAAAGTTGGCCATCATTTTCCAGAAATATTTCATGGCCCCCAAGGGTTTGAAACCCTATTTTTTTGTCCCCCAAGAGTGTCCGAAGCACCTGAATGCCTTTCCAGCGCTGTGCAACTAGATGGGCTACTTCTTCTTCTGAATGGGTTTCCAGGTCAGACAAAACCTCAGAAATACTTCCAAAACAGGCAAACCCTGCATTTTTGGTACTTGCACCTTGGGGCAAAATGCCTTTTTCCAGGATCAAGACATTGGCCTTGGGGTATTTTTCTTTAAGCGAAAGCGCAGTGCTTAACCCAACAATACCACTCCCAACAATGGTAAAGTCGATATCTGACAGCCACGATTTATATTCCCAATAGCTTAATTCCATCTACAAAAAACCCCGACGGTGTCGGGGCAGTTCCTTTAATACGCGTATTTTTCATCCATCTCAAAATCTTCCATAAACTTAGTGGTATAGTTCCCGGCCAAGTAATCGGGATGGTCCATCAATTGCCTATGGAAGGGAATCGTGGTCTTAACCCCTTCAATGACAAATTCGTCCAATGCGCGCCGCATTTTATTGATGGCCTCTTCACGGGTTTGTGCTGTAGTAATCAATTTGGCCACCATGGAATCATAGTTTGGCGGAATAATATAACCGCTGTACACATGGGTATCCAAACGCACTCCGTGTCCCCCAGGCGTGTGAAGGGTGGAAATCCTTCCTGGTGAAGGCCTAAAGTTGTTATATGGATCTTCTGCATTGATCCTGACCTCGATAGAGTGTAATTTTGGTGTATAATTCTTCCCTGAAATAGGGACACCCCCGGCCACTAAAATCTGTTCGCGAATCAAATCGTAGTCAATGACCTGTTCCGTAATGGGGTGCTCCACCTGAATACGGGTGTTCATTTCCATGAAGTAGAAGTTGCGGTGCTTATCAACCAAAAACTCTACCGTTCCTGCACCTTCATATTTGATATATTCTGCTGCCTTTACCGCGGCCTTACCCATTTCATCCCTAAGCTTATCGGTCATAAAAGGGGACGGGGTTTCCTCAGTAAGTTTTTGATGTCTTCGTTGTACCGAACAATCCCGTTCCGATAGGTGACAGGCTTTACCAAATTGATCTCCGACCACCTGAATTTCGATATGCCTTGGTTCTTCAATGAGTTTCTCCATGTACATTCCCCCATTTCCGAAGGCGGCAGTGGCCTCCGTAACGGCACTATTGAAGTTCTTTTCCATTTCGTCTTCAGACCAAATGGCACGCATACCCTTACCACCACCACCGGCAGTAGCTTTGATCATTACAGGATAGCCCATTTTCTTGGCTTCCTTTTTCGCGTGGGCGACGTCCTTTAATAAACCATCGGAACCCGGCACACAGGGTACCCCCGCTTTTTTCATGGTTTCTTTGGCCGTGGCTTTATCACCCATTTTGTCAATTTGCTCGCCCGAGGCACCGATAAATTTTATTTCGTGTTCCGCACAAATTTTTGAAAATTTGGAATTTTCAGATAGGAAACCATATCCAGGATGTATGGCATCGGCATTGGTAATTTCGGCGGCAGCAATAATATTTGGTATTTTCAAATAGGATTCACTACTCGGTGCGGGACCAATACAAACCGCTTCATCGGCAAAACGAACATGGAGGCTTTCTTCGTCGGCTTTGGAATAAACCGCCACGGTTTTAATGCCCATTTCCTTACAGGTACGAATGACCCGAAGTGCAATTTCCCCCCTGTTTGCTATCAATATTTTTTTGAACATAATTTTAAAAATTACATATCTCAAATTCCAAATCCCAAATTGGATTTTGGTACTTGGAGTTTGGAATTTTCAATTAACTTGGATCGACCAAGAACAAGGGTTGATCAAATTCTACTGGGGAGGAATCATCTACCAATACCTTCACAATCTTTCCTGAAACTTCGGATTCAATATCATTGAATAACTTCATCGCTTCAATAACACAGAGCACATCGCCTTGTTTGATTTCAGAACCTACCTCAACAAAGGCAGGTTTATCTGGCGAAGGTTTTCGATAGAATGTTCCTATTATCGGAGACTTAATGGTAATATACTTTGGGTCGTCCTCTACAGGTGCCGTTTCCTTTGCTGGAGCCGTGGGAGCTGGGGTTTCTTGAACGGGGGCAGGTGCTGCTGCAACCGGAGACTGTGCCACCGGAATCTGTTGAACAATAGTGGTCTCTGGTGTTGCGGACAAATTGCCTGTTCGGATGGTGATTTTGATATCTTCCATCTCTAATTTTACTTCACTGGCACCAGATTTGGCCACGAACTTTATTAGACTTTGAATTTCCTTAATATCCATTGAGTGTGATTTAGTTAGTTGATTTTAAGTAGTATAGGCCCATTTTAAATAGATAGAACCCCAGGTGAATCCGCCACCGAATGCTGCAAATACCAAATTATCCCCTTTTTTTAATTGCTTTTCATAATCATGGAGCAATAAAGGCAGGGTGGCTGAGGTAGTATTTCCGTACCGATGAATATTCATCATTACTTTGGAATCTTCCAATCCCATCCGCTTGGCCGTAGCATCAATTATCCTTTTATTGGCTTGATGTGGGACCAGCCACTGTACATCAGACTGGGTAAGATGGTTTCGCTCCATAATTTTGGCCGAAACATCCGCCATATTGGAAACGGCGAATTTGAATACGTTTCTCCCATCTTGTCTCGCATAATGCAAGCGCTTATCTACGGTCTCATGCGAGGCTGGTAAAATGGATCCTCCTGCTTCCATCTTTAAAAACTCCCTGCCACTACCATCCGATCTGAGGTATTCATCAACAAATCCGTTTCCTTCTTTGTTAGGTTCGAACAATACCGCACCAGCACCATCTCCAAATATGATGCATGTTGTTCTATCTTCATAGTCAATAATTGAAGACATCTTGTCCGCTCCGATAAGCAGTACTTTCTTATATCTTCCAGATTCAACATAGCTTGCTGCGGTGGACATTCCAAAAAGGAAACTTGAACATGCCGCCAACAAATCGTAAGAAAATGCATTCGTTGCACCTATCTCGGTAGCTACATAGGCCGCTGTGGATGCGACCAACATATCCGGTGTTGCCGTAGCCACTAGAACCAAATCTATTTCTTTTGGATCCAATCCGCTTTTCTGCAACAAATCCTTGGCCGCTCTAATACCTAAGTAAGAGGATCCGGCTCCTTCCTTTTTTAAAATCCTTCGCTCCTTGATTCCTGTCCTTGTTGTAATCCATTCATCAGTGGTGTCAACCATGGTCTCCAAAATGGTATTGGACAAGACATAATCAGGAAGATAAGCCCCTAATGCCGTAATCGCTGCCGTTGTTTTAGCCATTAAATTGAATTTTGTCTAAAAAAGCCAAAAACTGGCTCAAAATCGCCGAAAAGTAGTGATTTTCTTCGATATTTTAATCTAAAACGTTCGTTTGCGCCATCTCCAACAAACAAAAAACTCCCTATTTCCAATATGAAATGGGAGTTGAATTTTATATCTACGATTGGTGTCTAAGCTACAGGTTCTTCTTCTGTACCATCAATTAAAACTTGACCTCTATAGTAAAGTTTCCCTTCGTGCCAATGTGCCCGATGGTATAAATGTAATTCTCCAGTGGAAGAATCTTTGGCAATGGTAGGAACACTAGCCTTGTAGTGGGTTCTTCTTTTATCCCTTCTCGTTTTTGATATTTTTCTTTTAGGATGTGCCATGGTTTCCTATTTATTATCCGTTAATAATTTTTTTAATCCGTCCCACCTTGGGTCTATATTGTTGTTTTCCTTTGTTGTTTCCTTTGGCTGCAGTTCTTGGAGCTTTTGTAATGCCGCTGACTTCAGTGTGCCATCCAGGACACCAGGGTGCATACGTTTCTGTGGAACTGCCAATACTACCATTTCGTAGAGGTATTGGGCAATGTTGAATTGATGTTCTCCATGCGGAAGAATTAAAATCTCATCATCTTCATCATTGTACTTTTCCCCAAACTTGATGATTAAATGCAAGTCTGATGCAATCCCTTGATCATACGCTTCATTGGTCAAATCACAATTCACATTAACCGATCCACCAGCTTCAATATCAAGCTCCATCATCGTACTGGTCTTGTTTAATGTAGCTTCAGCTTGAATATTTGCGCCATTGAACTCCTCGTAACCAAAAGATTCAAAGAACGTATTGTCAACGTTATACCCAAATCTGTGCTTTCCTTGTTTTAATCCCATAAACGGAATAAAAAACGCTTTCTTTCCCATCACTCCAACACTAAAAATTTGTGTACCTGCCCATAAGGCGGGTGCAAAGATACATTTTATTTGTAGAACACCTAGGAATACCCATAAAAATGAAAATGCTATCCTGTTCGTTTTATGGACTGCTTCCTTAAAGGGTTCTTGGTAAGGTTTTTATAATCTTTACGGTTTTTAAAAATCCGAATTGCCGTAAAAATGGCTTCCTTGAACGAGCTTTCATCAGCTTGGTTTTTTCCTGCAATTTCGTACGCGGTACCATGGTCGGGAGAAGTTCTTATTTTGGACAAGCCTGCAGTATAATTCACACCTTGTCCAAAGCTGAGTGTCTTAAACGGAATCAAGCCTTGGTCATGATAGGCCGCCAAGACGGCATCAAAAGTCAAATGGGCCTGGGAGCCAAAAAAGCTATCCGCGGAATAGGGGCCATAAACCATATACCCTTCATTGAATAATGAAGCTATGGCAGGCTTCATAATTTCTTCGTCTTCTTTCCCTATGGTTCCATTGTCACCGCTATGTGGGTTGATGCCCAATAAAGCAATCTTTGGTCTGCGAACACCAAAGTCCATCATCAATGAATTTAAGATGGTTAACACCTTTTCTCGAATCAGTTTGGTTGTAATTGCCGCCGCTACATGTTTTACCGCAATATGGTCGGTCAATAAGCCCACCTTCACCTCATTGGCAACCATAAACATAAGGCTTTCCCCTTCCAATTGCTGGGCTAAATAATCCGTATGCCCGGGAAAAGTAAAATCCTCAGCTTGAATATTGTTTTTGTTGATAGGTGCCGTGACCAAAACATCAATGCCATCGTTTTTCAGGGTCGCTACCGCCGCCTTAAGCGATTTTATCGCATATTTTCCCCCTTCCGTGGTTGCTTTGCCAAAAACAAGTGAAAAAGGCTCTTTCCATACGTTGACCACATTTATTTTTCCATCCAAGGCCTTCTTTGCTTCCTGAATACCGTGGAATCGCATCTCAAACCCCAAAGTCTTTATCTGTTCGGAAATCGCTTTGTTCGACGCAAAAAACACAGGGGTGCAAAAATCCAACATCCTATGGTCCAAAAAACATTTTAGGGCAACCTCGCACCCAATTCCGTTAAGGTCGCCCACCGAAATTCCAATACGTATTTTCTTGTTTTCGCCCTTAGAATCCATGACCTAATCCCTAATTTTACAAAACAAAGCTAGGTAAATTATTTACACCTGAAATTCAGGTTTTACCTCTGCTGACAGAAGGGGTAATGCCAATACAGCCAACCTTAAGTCAATATTGAAAAATAAATACACCAAAATGTTCACAGGGATTATCGAAACCTTAGGAGAGGTAGTTGGTTTAAAAGAAGAAGGGGGGAATCTTCATATCAGTATAAAATCAAGTATAACTTCAGCGCTTAAAGTAGACCAAAGTGTGGCCCACAATGGCGTTTGTTTGACCGTAGTTGACATCCAAAATGATAGCTACACGGTAACCGCTATCCAAGAAACCTTGGACAAAACCAGTCTGGGCATCCTTGAATTGGGCAGTCGGGTCAACTTGGAACGGGCCATGGTTCTTGGAGCTCGTCTTGATGGTCATATTGTCCAGGGCCACGTAGATCAAACTGCTATTTGTGTCAAGGCGGAAGAGAAAGATGGGAGCTGGATTTTTTCCTTTGGATACGACCCATCCAAGAATAATGTGACCATAGAAAAAGGGTCAATAACTGTAGATGGTGTTAGTTTAACAGTAGTTGATTCCCAAAAAGACCAATTTAGTGTGGCGATAATTCCGTATACCTATGAGCATACCCGATTCAATTCCTATGGGATTGGTTCCAAAGTAAACCTTGAATTTGATGTGATTGGTAAATACGTGGCGAGATTGATGGAGGTCCACGGTTAAACCTTAATAAAAATCTTTCTTTTCCATAGTAGGTAGGCCAGTAAACAGTAAAAGGAGACCACCGTAAGACCGTAGAGTAAAGAAGATAGTTGCATGGAAAGGAAATCCTGAACATAAATCGTTTCAAAAAACCATCCATGAATTGAGGTCTCACCGTCCACTTTTATCAAATAAAAAAGTTTGGTGATAAAACTTGACAAAAAATAAACTACAATGGCATTGGCGCCAGCATATCGGAAGATGCTTCCAAATTGGACTTTTTTAACGTCGGTGATATAAAAGATCAATGCTAACACAATGTTTGCCCAACCCGCGGTGACCAATACAAAACTGCTTGTCCAGAGGGCTTTGTTTATGGGGAATATGAAATCCCATAAGTGTCCTACAATCAACAGTGCGCCCCCCATACCAAAAAGAATGGTCACTTTTTTCTCCTGTGTGGAACGCAGAATAAGTCCGGTGAAAACACCTAAAAGCGCACTGGCTATGGCTGGCAACGTGCTCAACAAGCCTTCTGGATCATAATCCGGCTTATAATTGTGCGAGCCAAACACCTTTACATCCAGCCAGTTGGCCAAGTTATTGGGTGCCCTTTCGAAGGTAGAAGGTTGTCCTTCCACAGGGATGAAAGCCATCAGTAACCAATAACCCACCAGTATTGCCGCCGTCAACCAAATCAATTTTTTCCAGTTAAGATTGAGAAAAAGAAGGGCAGTAAAGAAAAAGACCACCCCGATGCGCTGTAAAACCCCAGGGAAACGGATGGTTGAAAACTCCTTGATGAAGGGGAAACTAATGGTAAACGCCCCAAGAATCAATCCTAGGCCAATCAATTTTAAGCTTCTTATGGTAATCTTCTTGTAGGTAGCCCCTGAAGTTGTTTTGTTTTGGTAGGCGAACACAATGGATGTACCCACAATAAACAAGAAAAACGGAAACACCAAATCTGTAGGGGTGTAGCCGTGCCATTCCGCATGAAGCAAGGGGGCATAGACATTGGACCAGGTACCAGGGGTGTTGACCAAAATCATGAGGACTATCGTCATCCCCCGAAAAATATCTACTGACAGAATCCTATTCTTCATGGTTATAGGATGTTATCTTTCATTTTATTCCAAACCCTGACCAGCAGAAAACCGGAAAGTGCAGCCACCACAGTTAAAGCAAACGCACTTGTGGTCTTGCCGTAAATCCAATATCCTGTTGCAAACATTATGGTATAAATGAGTACAACGCCCAAAAGCATGGCGGTTATACCGGAAGGAACACTCCATTTTTCATCAGTCAACACTACGGATTTCTTATCTACCTCCGCCTCATCAACCACTTTTTTCCAACCCGGTCCTCCGGGCTGTATCTTTTTGTAAAAATCACGAAGCACTTCTTTTGATTCGGGTTGGGTCATAAAGGTTGCCGTTAACCAAATAATGGAAGTCACCACCATTATAAATGGCAATTCAGCCCAGTCAGGCAATAGTCCTGTTCCGGGAGAAAAAAGAAAGGACCTAAGGGACGTAGTTTCCAATAAAATAGCCAAAATCCCAGAAGAAAACATGGCCGTAATCTCACTCCACGCGTTGATACGCCACCAAAACCAACGAAGAATAAATATCAATCCTGTTCCTGCACCAAAAGACAATAACAAATTGAAGATTCCCATAGCATTTTGCATGGCCAAGGCCAGAAAAGCACTTAACACCATCAATACCACGGTTGATAACCTACCCACGGCCACCATTTGTTTTTCCGTTGCATTGGGATTGATTTGTTGTTTATAAAAGTCGAACACCAAATAGGAGGAGCCCCAATTCAATTGGGTGGAAATGGTACTCATATAAGCGGCTACCAAAGAAGCCAATACAATGCCCAATAAGCCACTGGGCAATTTCGTCAACATGGCAGAATACGCCAAATCATGCCCTAGTTTATCTGCAGGAACGTTGGGGAAGGCCTGCGAGATACTTGCAACGTCTGGATATACGACCAACGACGCTAGGGCTACCAAAATCCATGGCCAAGGGCGCAAGGCATAATGCATAATATTAAAGAAAAAAGTGGCGCCAATAGCATGGTTTTCGTTTTTAGCAGCCAACATCCGTTGGGCAATATAACCGCCCCCACCTGGTTCCCCTCCTGGATACCAAGAACTCCACCATTGCACCGCCAATGGAATGATAAGCATTGTAATCAGCGCCTTTTTATCGGTAAAGTCGGGAAGGATACTCAATTTATCCTTGACACTCTCATTTTCCAGAATGGCACCCATGCCCCCTACTTCGGGAAGATTCACTAAATAGAACGCGGCTCCGATGGCACCTGCCATCGCTACAAAAAAGAGTAAAAAATCACTGTAGACCACCCCTTTAAACCCTCCAAGGGCACTAAAAATCACTGTAATCAATCCAGCTGCCACCACGGTCACCCAAGGCTCCAAACCAAGCATTACCCCTCCTATTTTTATGGCCGCTAAGGTTACCGCAGACATGGTGATCACATTAAAAAGAACACCCAAATACACCGCCCTGAACTTGCGCAAAAAACTTGCCGGTTTTCCGCCATAGCGCAGTTCATAGAACTCCAAATCCGTTTTAACATTTGACTTTCTCCAAAGCTTGGCGTAGACAAACACCGTGAGCATACCGGTAAGCAAAAAACACCACCACCCCCAATTTCCGGAAACCCCATTGGTCCTCACCAAATCGGTGACCAAATTGGGCGTATCCGTTGAGAAGGTAGTTGCTACCATGGAAAGGCCCAACAGCCACCATGGCATGGTCCGTCCGGATAAAAAATACTCCGAGGAGCTTTTGCCCGATTTCTTTGACACATAAATTCCAATAAAAAGCACAATGGCAAAAAATCCAAAGATGATAATGTAGTCAAGGGTTTGAATATCCATAGATTGGTTTTGGTTGAATATTAAAGATATTGTTTTTTTGGAACCCCCTTATTTACACCAACCCATTTGGAACATTAGTAGCAAAAAATGACAAGATTCTATAATGTCTTGGACTTTGCCAGGAGATTGAACTAAAAATCCCTCCAAATTAGTGCTATTTTTGAAGTAGCATTCTCTCTATGGTTTTATTGCTATCAGCAAACGTTACCACATCTGGTTGGGCCATGGCGGTAGCGGCAGCATTTCTGATCGGAATTTCAAAGGCAGGGCTGAAGGGGTTGTCCCTGTTTAATGTTACACTTCTTGCCTTGGGTTTTGGCGCCAAATCCTCTACAGGTATTATTATGCCCTTTCTCATACTCGGGGATATTGCGGCCGTGTGGTATTACAACAGACATGCGCAATGGAAACACCTTGTCCAGATTTTGCCATGGATGATGATTGGTATTCTCATTGGGGCGTTCGTTGGAAAAGACTTGCCGGAGCGGTTGTTCAAAACAGCAATGGTCGC
>JBCDBE010000013.1:0-45286 GCA_039184365.1 Bacteroidota bacterium
ACCCTACAAGAATTGAATACAGAAAGCGTGATAAATACGCTTCACCAAAAAGGGATTACCCATCTGTACCTGCATTTTGATTTTGATTGTTTGGAACCATCGGAATACGACAAAACCTATTACCAGGTAGCCGATGGACTCAACATTAAGGAATCCGAAAATTGTATAAAAAGGTTACAACAGGAGTTTAAGGTTGTTGGCGGTAGCGTCTTGGAGTCAGTAGCGTCAAATCAGAAAGAATTACGTCCCATTTTTGGAATCATCAACACTTTGATGAACTAATTTAAGTACCAAGACCTTTCGGTTCAAGTTCCTTCCCTATCTAAGCAATTCTTATCTTTCTATATCACAAAACACCCAAATAGAGATGGAAGATGAAAGTTAAAGTTGGTATAGTTCAAGAAGGTCCAGTGTTTTTCGATAAAGCAAAGACCCTGGATAAATTGGAAACTATTGTTGAAAAACAGGCTTCCAAGGGATGCCGTCTTTTGGTATTCCCAGAATCCTTCATACCAGGCTATCCTAGGGGGTTTGACTTTGGGGCCAAAATAGGCAGTCGAACGGATGGAGGAAAATCATTGTACGCCACCTATTATGCCAATAGTATGGCCACCCATGGTAAGGAGATGAAACGATTGGTTGAGCTCTCCAGAAGGACCAATACCTATTTGGTGGTAGGAATCACCGAAAAACAAGAAGAAAACAACAGTCTCTATTGCAGTATGGCTTATTTCTCCCCAGCTGATGGACTTCTTGGCATTCATAGAAAAATAAAACCTACGGGAACAGAACGGGTGATTTGGGCCGAAGCTGGCGGTGACTCCTTGGTGACTTTTAAGACCAAAATTGGTAAGCTCGGCGGACTCATCTGTTGGGAAAACTATATGCCCATGGCACGTATGGCAATGTATCAAAAAAACGTGGAAATCTATATTGCCCCTACGGCTGATTCACGACCTCAGTGGACCATTACGATGCAACAAATTGCGTTGGAAGGACGCTGTTTTGTGTTGGGCTGCAATCAATATTTTACCAAATCCATGTACCCGGAAAAGTACCGGAAAAATGTGACCGATGAGAAGGAAGAACTCTGCCCCGGCGGAAGTGTCATTGTCAATCCACAAGGAAAAATTATCAAGGGCCCCTTATTTGGTGAAACTGGGGTACTTATGGCAGAATTGGATCTAAACGAAGTAATTAAGGGAAAAATGGACTTCGATGTTTGCGGGCATTACGCACGCAATGATATCTTTACCTTTAGTGCGAAGAATCAACCCAGCACAAAAATTGAAAAGAATCTAGGCCAATGACCAACCTTCAACCTACCTTGGAAAATGACTTAGTACTCATGCGTGCCTTAGAAATCAAAGATTTTGAAGCCTTGTATGAAGTAGCCAGTAATCCAAAGATTTGGGAGCTACATCAAAATCCAGATCGATGGGAGCTACCGATTTTCAAGGATTTCTTCAAAGGCGCTTTGGATTCCAAAGGGGCATTCGTAATTATTGACAAGGCCACCAATGGGATTATAGGAAGTTCCAGATTCAAAAGACCCGAAAATTCCCAAGAAGCCATCGAAATAGGGTGGATCTTTCTCTCTAGGGCGTATTGGGGTGGTGTGTATAACGCCTCCTTTAAGTCCTTGATGATTGCATACGCTTTTGAACACTTTGATTACATCTTGTTCCATGTGGACCATCAGAACCATCGGTCGCAAAGGGCCGTTGAGAAACTTGGGGGCGTATTGCTGGACAAAAAAGGAAGTCTTGGCTACCTGCACACCCCAAAAGAAACAGGGCTTACCTTTATCTTATACAAGACCGGTAACGCATAAAAAAATGAGGGCAGCTGTATTCCAAAAATTCCAAGGGAAGATATCGGTTGAAAACCTTTCCGATCCCAAACCAAAAGAAGATGGGGTGGTATTAAAGGTAACCGCAACAGGTCTGTGCAGAAGCGATTGGCATGGATGGATGGGCCATGACCCAGATATTGTTTTACCCCATGTTCCCGGCCATGAACTTGCGGGCGTTATTGTTGAGAAAGGAAAAGAAGTTAAGAACTTTTCCATAGGAGATAGAGTGACCGTGCCATTCGTCAGCGGTTGTGGTTCTTGTGAACAATGCCATAGCAATAACCATCAAGTTTGTGATCACCAATTCCAACCGGGGTTTACCCATTGGGGTTCCTTTGCAGAATACGTTGCTTTGGATTATGCCGATACAAACCTGGTAAAACTTCCCGATAGCATTACTGATATCACCGCAGCTACTTTGGGTTGCCGTTTTATTACGGCGTACCGCGCTGTGGTCGCCCAAGGCCGTGTCAAGGAAGGTATGACTTTGGCCGTACATGGGTGCGGCGGTGTTGGTCTTTCTGCCGTAATGATTGCGCATGCCCTAGGTGCAGAGATTATTGCCATTGATATTAATGAGGAAAATTTAAAGCTCGCCAAGACTTTTGGGGCAAAAACGACCATTAATCCAATGCAAACGCATGTTATCACTGCAGTTAAAGAACATTCGCAAGGGGGTGTTGCAGTTTCCATAGACGCGTTGGGCAGTCAGCAAACCTGCTTTAACTCCGTTGCCAACCTTAGAAAAAGGGGACGTCATGTACAGGTAGGATTGGTAACAGGAAATGATATCCACCCCAAAATTCCTATGGATCAGGTCATTGCCCGTGAACTTGAAATTGTAGGCAGTCACGGTATGCAAGCCCATGTATATCCAGAGATGCTCAAATTGATTCAAGAGGGGAAACTGCAACCACAAAAACTGATCAACCAAACCATCTCTTTGGAAGAAGCTACCTTACTACTCCCTCAAATGAATAATTTCAATCATACAGGGGTACTTATTGTGGACAGGTTTTGATTAGTGAAAAAGCTCAAGGTTTGCTACATTTAAGGGAAACTATTTCATTTGCCATATGCCATCTTTTACACTTCTGAGAACCTATTTTACCATATTGCTCTTGTTTGGTGGTTGTACGCTATTTGCACAACAACTGAATAACAGTCAGTTTGATGAAACCGTTGAAAAATTTACCAAATCCTCTTTCCCCATCCTAAAAGAACTACTGAGCATTCCCAACGATGCGTACTATCCTAAGGATATTGAGAAAAATGTAAAGTGGTGCGAAAAGGCTTTTGGCGAACGAAGTTTTGCCACAACACGAATTCCTACGGCGACCGTTCCCTTGTTATTGGCAGAAAGAAAACACAAAGATGCCAGGAAAACAGTATTGATCTACTTGCAAATTGACGGGCAACCCGTAGATTCCACACGATGGAATCAAGAAACCCCATACACCCCTACCCTTAAAAAACCAGGCAAATCCGTGGGCTGGGAATCCCTTCCATGGAACTCCATTTTGGAATATCAGGACGATTGGAGGGTGTTTGCCCGATCGGCAAGTGATGCCAAGGGCCCAGTTGCCATGTTTTTAGCGGCTTTGGATGCAGCACAAGAGTTGCAGATTTCTCCCAACTACAACATCAAGGTCATTATGGATTTTGAGGAAGAATTGGGATCTCCCCGACTCCCAAAAGCAGTTACTGAAAATACTGCCCTTTTAAAAGCGGATATGCTTATTATTTTTGATGGACCAAGACATATTACCAACAAACCCACACTAACCTTTGGCGCACGTGGTATTGCAACAGTGCAGTTGACCACATATGGTCCCCTTGTTCCCCAACATAGTGGGCATTTTGGAAATTATGCGCCGAATCCTGCCTTGCGACTTTCCAAGCTATTGGCCTCTATGAAGGATGATGATGGCAGGGTCATCATTCCCGGTTTCTATGATGGAATTTCCATCGATTCCGAAACCGAAAAAATTCTGAAATCCGTTCCTGACAATGACGAACTGATCAAATACCGCCTACAGATTGCAAAAGCGGACAAAGTGGCCAACTACTACCAGGCGGCCATCCAATATCCCTCCCTGAATATCAGAGGCATGCAATCAGGCTGGATCGATGAAAAGGTACGCACCATTATCCCCAGTTGGGCCCGGGCGGAAATTGACGTGCGATTGGTATTGGAATCGGATCCCAATCGCCTTATCCAACTCATCAAGAATCATATTGCGGACCGAGGCTATCATCTCTTGGAAAGAGTGCCCACCAAAGGGGAGCGATTAAAATATCCTAAAATAGCCACCTTTACCCATGAAATCTCCTATCAATCCTTCCGAACCGATTTTAATTCAGAAGTAGGGCTTTGGCTAACACGGGCACTGAACAACGCTTTCGATGAAGAACCGATACGCATTCGTATGAGCGGGGGTTCCATTCCCATTTCACCTTTTGTGACCACTTTGGATATTCCTGCGGTTACCGTACCTACGGTGAATAGGGACAATAATCAACATAGTCCTAATGAGAATCTGCGTCTGGGCAATTACAGGGAGGGAATCAAAACGATGTTGGCCATTTTAGCTGAACCCCTATAATCCAAATCATGTCAGAACTCCAAGAACTTTATTTTAAGGGTGATACGGATTGGCGCCACTGGCTTCATGAACATCACCATACATCCATTGGGGTCTATCTTATCTTTTATAAAGTGGACCATCCAAAACCTAGCATGCGTTGGGAAGAAGCTGTTCGAGTGGCGCTCTGCTATGGCTGGATCGATAGTACCGTAAAAAGCTTGGGCAATGGTAAACGACGGCAATATTTCTGCCCTCGAAAACCGAAAAGTGTTTGGAGCAAGGTCAATAAAGACCACCTAAAGGAATTGGAGGAGAACGGACTGATTCACGAAAGTGGTTACCGAGCCATTGAACTGGCCAAAGAAAATGGTTCTTGGACGGCCCTTGATGATGTCGAAAATGGAGTGGTTCCCAATGATTTGCAAAAAGCCTTTAACCGGAATAAAAAGGCCTTCACCAATTACCAAAATTTTACCCAAGGGCAACGCAAAAGTTATCTCTACTGGCTAAATCAGGCCAAACGGGACGAAACGAGACAAAAACGGATTTCAGAAATCATTTCCCTGTGTAAGAAAGGGATAAAATCCAGAAATATACGCTAGCTATTGCCCAACTTCTTTCATTAATTCTTCAATGGATCGCTCCAATTGTTGGTCAATTCCCTTAGCGATGACATCCGGGGCATTCTTTACCATGATCATGGGTTCGGTCTGGTTGTTTTCCATCCACTCTCCTGCCTTGTTTTTAGCACTTACTGGTACCACGCCCCATCGCCCTCCATCTGGAAGTCGTTCCCATCCAGCAAAACTACAGGTACCCGGAACGGGCATGCCTACTGTCTTTCCAATTTTAAGGTCCGTGTAGCCACTGGCAAAACAATGCCCATCACTGTACATGGATTCATTGAAAATGGCCAATGTGGGTTTCGTCCAACGTGATGTTGGTTCACCGCCAACTTTTCTATCCTCGGTTTCATAAGAAATGAAAGGTTCTCCCGTAAAGAACATGGCCAAATCAGCTACCAAATCCCCTCCCCCATTGAATCGCGTATCGACAACAACGGCTTTTTTATCAAAAAACTTGCCAAGCATTTGCTCATAAATGTTCCGATAAGGGCCATCACTCATTCCGGGTATGTGCACATAGCCCAATTGCCCCCCGCTCTTTTCTTCCACTTCTTTTTCATTCATCTTTACCCATCGTTTATACAACAATCGGCCCTCATCACGAAGTGAAATTGGTTTTACAGTAATCTGTTGTCTTTTTTGGGTGCTGGGGTCAAGAACATCCAATAACGTAAACTCGCCGGCAATGCGATTAAGGTATTTGGCCACATCAGTGTCCGCAGCAATGATTTCCCCGTTAATTTTTTCAATAATGCTCCCTTTGCCAATGGAAAAAGCAGCTTTGTCCAAAGGTCCGCCCTTTATAATTTCAGCAATCTTGATGCCATTGCCTTTCTGTTCATAATCCATAAAAATGCCCAAGCTGGCCGTTGCATCACCGTTGGGAATATTATCATTGAATCGACCTCCGGCGTGACTGACATTAAGCTCTCCCAATAATTCAGAGACCATTTCGGCAAACTCATAGGAATTGCCCAAATGGGGTATGTATTTTTCATATTCCTTTTTGAGCATGTTCCAATCCACTCCATGGAAATTGGAATGGTAAAAAATGGCATTGGTACGCAGCCAGACATGTTCGAACATATGCTGCCGCTCGGCATCGGTATCCAGTTGCATTTCAGATTTCATCTTGACCGGCTTGGTCGATGCCCCGGCTAAATCAACTTTTAAAATACGGCCATCACTTAATAAATACAGGTTTTCTTTTTTCGAATCCCATTGCAAACTCGCCCTTTTTGCTCCAATCGGGATCAACATTTTGGTCTTTTTGGTGCGCAATTCCGTTTCCCAAAGGTTCATGTTCTTCTCAAAACGGGCCAAATAATAGAGCTTCTCACCGTCTTTGGACAAAACCGCATCGCCTAAACTTGAAGAATGGATGGTTAATCTCGCTTTTCGTTCTTGAACGTCTTCCCAGTCAAATGATACGGATTTTACACCCTCTTTTTCTTTGTTTTCTTTTTTTCCCTTTTTCTTTTTGGAAGTAGCCTCAGCATCCTCCTGCTTGTCATCCCCGGACTCCTCAACCAATTTCATCAAATCAAAATCCTCTTTGGACATATTGTATTTGTCCCATCCTTCCTTGGTCAAAAACAGGGCATAAACATCGGACTGCGTCCTACCACTGGTGGCATAACTTTTTAACCCTTCACGATTACTGAACCATATCAATTGCTTACCCTCATCTACCCATTTAGGGAAGTAATCAAAGTATCCACTTTCAGTCATATTTTCCTTTCGTGATCCATCGACGGATGCCAACAAGATTTCCCCATTGCTGAGGGTTTTGCCCCAAGAAATGGCCAACCATTTACTATCTGGGCTCCATTTGAAATATTTATCCCCATCTCGAAAATGGTAGAGTTCATCAGGGGAGAGCAGTATTGTTTCTTCCTTGGATTTTAAGTTAAGAACTTTTAAGGTCCTTCTATCTTCAATGTAGGCCATAAAATTCCCATCGGGTGAAAACTCGGGCAGGTAGCAGTCTACCCCTTTGCCCAAAACCAGTTCTTCCTTTAGCAAGGTTGCAGCAAAAAAGTAAGGTTCTTGATCTCTTTGCTTTGTGGTCTTAAATATTTGCCATTTCCCCCCTCTTTCGCTGGCATAGGCCACCGCCTTACCGTCAGAGGTAAACTGTACAAAACGCTCTTGTTCAGGGGTATTGGTCAAACGCTTGGTCAGTCCACCCTCAATTGCGGTCACAAAAACTTCACCTCGCGCAATAAACGCAATTTCCTTTCCATTGGGAGAAACGGCCATTTCACGGACATTGGAGTTGATTGAAATATACTTATCCGTATTTGAACCGTCCTGTGTACGAATAAGAATATTGACCTTTTGGGGTTCCCCACCGTCTTTTAGGGTGTAAATTTCACCGTCATAACTAAAGGCCATTGTTCCGTTTCCATAGGATAACGATCGTATCGGATGCGTTTTGAAAGATGTTAATTGTTGATTCTTGGAAGGATTCGCGAAACCAAACCGATGAATGTTAAAGCTTCCACTCGCTTCACTAAGGTAATAAATGGTTTTACCGTCTGTCGATAAAACGGGTGTCCTGTCTTCTCCCTTAAAATTGGTGAGTTGGGTATGCTTATCCGTTTCCAGGTCATATTTCCAAATATCGCGGGCAATAGCGGAAACATGGTGTTTTCTGAATTCGTTTTCATACCCCTTGAGGTCGTGATACAGTAGAAAAGTCCCATCACTGCTCAACTGCACATCTTGGGCAGGAACCGTAAGTACCTGATTAACCCTTCCTGCGGCAACAGGCACCTCATAAAGCTCTGGTTGCACTCTGGTAGGATATTGACGGTGATTGACGTCATCTTGTCTCACCGCCCCAAAAAGGACATTTTTATCATCATGGGAAAAGACGTAGGGCAGCTCGTCATTGCTATGAAAGGTCAACCGAATTGCCTTGCCACCTAAAGCATCCATTTTGAAAATGTCAAAATTGCCATAGCGATCGGAAGCAAAAGCAATGTGTTTGCCATCATGGCTCCATACCGCCCTATAATCATGGGCTTTATGAAAGGTAAGCTGGGTTGCCGTTCCGCCTGTTGAAGCGACTCGAAACAAATTTCCTTTGTAGGTAAAGACAATAGTGGAGCCATCAGGGGAAATCGATGGATATCTTGCCCATTTCGGATTGATTTGTGCTGTTAAAACTGTGGTTAGGGTGAGGGAAATTAAAAGGAAAAAACCTCTCATATCATCTGGGTTTGGTTCGGTTGCGGAAGATACCAAAAACTACCTTTTTACCGATTTGAAATTCTCCTTTTTCTACTTCTTTGTATATTTTTTATGATATACCCATGCTGCCACAGCTCCAATAGTGGAAAATCCCGCCAACATCCAAAAAACGTATTGGTGCCCTTGTTCACCTGGATATTTATCTAAAAAGTAACCATAAGCCGGTCCTGCAAAAATATCCGGGGTGTAGCCTATCAGGGAAATAAGTCCAACGGCGGTACCTGTAAGGACCAAGGGAATCCTGCCTACCCGCATTACCCCAAAATAAAGGGCCCTAGCGGCATACACGCCAATGGCGACAATAATCACTGAGATAAAAAAGAGTGCTGTTGTGCCAGGCGCTATAAAACCCGAAGCAAATAATACTCCGCCTATGATACAAAATACCAAACTTAGCAATAGCCAGAACGTGATTCGAAACCGGTCCACAAACAACCCCACCAAAATTCCCGTAGTAGGGCGCAAAAACTGAAGAAAAGTCCCCACTTGGGCAGATTTCACCTGATCGTATAGCATGACTTCATTGGCATACTGGGAAATGATATCGGTAATTTTATACCCCACATAGGCAAAGAGAATAATCACCATCAATAGCCAGACCGAGGGTAATTTTAAGACCTGCTTCAACTCACGAAGTGTAATCCTTTCCACAAGAATTTCCTGTTCGTCTACCTCAGATTTCATAAAAAGCCAGACCAAAACCCCAATCAAAATAATGATGCCGGAGGCTGTATAAATGACGTAGGTAAAGGCATTTTGCCTATCGGCCAGGGAGGCATCCAATATATCGATACCCAAAAAAATCGAAAAGACAAAGACCCCCAACAATCCAAATAAAGCACCGGTCAGGCCCCGACCTCCATCCAAAAGACCAAAAGCCTTTCCTTGAGAGGTGTCTCCCCCCCAAACCCGTGTAGCTTTTATCATTGGGGCCCAAAACAAAAAAATAGTGGTAAATCCCCAATAGCCATATAAAAGTTGTAAGGTGGTCAATGAAGGATATTGGGCAAATAATATCCCGCCCAGGGCTGTTAGCCACAAAGCGATGGCTATCAACTTTCTTGGGACGAATTTGTCCGCCAAAGGTCCACCAAAAGGGTAGGATACCATGGCAATGATACCGTAGACCGAAAAACACAATCCCAATTGGATATTATCCAGGTCAAAGACATCCAAAACCGTGGGTCGGAATACACGGGGCAATACAAAAGGGAGGATAAAGACGGCCTCTCCAGCCAAAATGAGAAGAATAAGGTAATACCAAGGAGCTTTCTGCTTCATTGAAACGCAAAGTACAATAATTTAAGACGTTGCCTTAAATAGTCTCAATACCAACCTCCCAAGCACAAACAATCCAAAACAGACCAAGGCAAAAATGCTGCCAAAACCCATAGGTATTACCGCACCAAACGTAAAGGAAGATCCTAGGACCCACCCTAAAAGAAATTCAGAAAAATATAACGGAAAGAACAACCCCAATCCCAATATGGAAAGTAAAACGAACATAGGTATTTCAATGCCGTTCATAAAACAAACCGAGATGGTAATAGCAACTATGGCAGCGGCCAAAAACCGGAGTATCACCTTTTTCAGGGAATTTTGGGAATCTCCCCGATTGGTCCTCTTTTGAATGCGGTACAATAAAAACCAGGTGAAAAACGGAAGGATCAAAGCTCCCATCCAGTTTGGAATTCCGGGCATATCCTTATCATGGAATAAATAGTGGACGGGGATTCCACCATGGAAATGGTCCCAAAGCACATGGCCCCAAACGAAAAGGGTTACCAGTAAAGTAAGGAGTATGCGGTGTTTTTTGGACATACCAATACTATTGTGGTTACCAAAATGGGACGCTAAAGATGCACTTTTGTTACCGAAAAGCCCGGAATATCTTTTGAGCACAGGTTTTTGGAGACTCGCTATGCCTTTTTAAAATGGCCCAAACGGCGACTTGTGATTTTTCGGCGATCCCCTTACCGCCTCAAAAATCGAAACAACACTTATTCCACAATGGAGGAGGCCACTTCCCGATGCAATTTCCACACCCCATCATTTTTGTCTTTTTTAAGAATGACCAAAAAAGTATCTTGTAGCTCCATGGACTCACCATTATCGTTGGTATAGTAGGTCTTACTGGTGCCAAAATCATAGGCGACCGAATCACTTACGATTACGGTCTCTTGAGGGGTCATCACAATGCTGTCGTAACTAAATTTCCCTAAACGCGCTTCTCTTTGCCGTCTATATTCCAGCCAATCAGCACTTCCTGGCGAAACTCCTTTCATATCTTTTGTTGATAATTGACGTAAATCCCCATACCGTTTTTCTTTGATCGTCAATTGAAAAGCCTGACGGGTTTCCTCAAGTTTGGCGTATTCAGTTTCCAAATCAATTTGAGGTTCCGGTTCCGGCGTAATCTTTGAAGGATCCTGTTTTTCATTACAGGCCAGTACTGCCATAATCGCTAATACTGGAATTATCTTTTTCATTTCGTAGTGGTTTATTCTTGATAGTTCAATATCAAATAGTTGCGTTCAGACAAGATAGTGATTACTAATTTCATTAACAATGCCTTAAGAAATCTCCCTTGGCTATTGCGTTATCTTTAGGCGACGAATTAACTAGCTGGAATGAAAAAATTACTCTCCCTATGGGTGCTACTGGCATCAACCACCTTGCTTTCGCAAGAATTCTCAATGGATTTGGTTCAGGACATGAAACCGCGAAACATCGGTCCTGCTGGAATGAGCGGTCGTGTTACCGCCATTGATGTGCAACTTTCCAACCCCGATGTGATGTATGTGGGCACGGCATCCGGCGGACTTTGGAAATCTACTTCTGGAGGTATTAAATGGGAACCCATTTTTGACAAAGAAGTTACAGGTTCCATTGGAGCTGTGGCCATTCAACAATCCAACCCTTCCGTTATTTGGGTAGGTACCGGAGAAGGAAATCCCCGAAACAGTTTAAACGGGGGCTATGGAATTTATAAATCCCTTGATGGCGGAAAGTCCTGGAAAAGCATGGGATTGGAAAAAACGCGACACATCCATCGCGTCATCATCGACCCGACCAATCCTGATGTGGTTTATGTAGGAGCTATCGGTGCACCTTGGGGGGAACATCCAGAACGCGGTATTTTTAAGACAACCGATGGCGGTAGGACTTGGTCAAAAATTTTGTTTGTAAATAACAAAACTGGGGTGGCAGATATGGTCATGGACCCTACCAATCCAAATAAAATACTGGTGGCCATGTGGGAGCACAAACGTGACCCTTGGTTCTTTAAATCAGGAGGAGAGGGCAGTGGTCTTTACATGACGCATGACGGTGGAGGAAATTGGAAAAAGATAACCGAAGAGGACGGTTTTCCGAAGGGAGAGCTGGGTCGAATTGGAATTGCCATTGCCCGGAATAAACCTAATGTCGTATATGCTCTGGTAGAAGCCAAAAAGAATGCCCTCTACAAATCCGAGGATGGCGGATTCAAATGGAAGAAGGTCAATGACAAAAACGATATTGGCAACCGACCGTTTTACTATTCTGAAATCTATGTGGACCCAGAAAATGAAAACCGGGTGTATTCCATTTTCACCTATGTTAATGTCTCGGAAGACGGCGGAAAGAATTTCAAAGAATTGATGCCCGCTTATGGCGTCAGCAATGGGGTGCACCCGGACCATCATGCCTGGTGGATCCACCCAGAAAACGGACAGTTTATGATTGATGGCAACGATGGGGGAATGAACATCACCAAAGACGGTGGCAAAACGTGGCGCTTTATTGGCAACCTTCCCGTAGCCCAATTTTACCATATTAGTGTGGACAACGAATTTCCCTACAATGTGTATGGAGGAATGCAGGACAACGGTTCTTGGAGAGGACCTGCTTATGTGTGGCGGGCGCAGGGCATTCGAAACAGTTATTGGCAAGAAATTGCCTTTGGCGACGGATTCGATGTGGTACCGGATAAGGACAATAGTCAATTTGGCTATGCTATGAGCCAACAAGGGTTTGTAAGTCGTTATGATTGGAAAACGGGCAACAATTATATTGTTCGCCCTACCCCACCGGATGCAGAAACGAAACTTCGCTTTAACTGGAATGCCGGCATTGGTCAAGACCCGTTTGACAATGCTACCGTGTATTTCGGAAGTCAGTTTGTACATAAATCGACCGATAAGGGACTAACATGGTCGGTTATTTCACCTGACCTCACCACCAACGACCCCGAAAAACAAAAACAAAGTGAAAGTGGGGGGTTGACCATGGATGCCACAGGAGCGGAAAACCATTGTACCATTTTGGTGATTGAACCATCACCAGTTGAAAAAGACATGCTCTGGGTAGGCACCGATGATGGGCGCATACATCTTACCCAAAACGGAGGGCAGAGCTGGACCGAAGTGACCAACAACATCAAAGGATTGCCCAAGGGCAGTTGGATTCCACAAATAAAGGCCTCCCAAAAGAACAAAGGAGAAGCCTTATTGATTGCCAACGACTACCGACGCTTTAACTACGAACCGTATGCCTACCGTACCAGAGACTACGGAAAAACATGGACACGCATTGTAGATTCAGGGGATGTTAAGAGCTACACCCTTTCCATCATTGAAGACCCTAAAAATCCTAACCTGATGTTCTTGGGTACGGATGATGGACTCTACATTTCTTTCAATACCGGAAATACGTGGCAAAAATGGAGCGAAGGCTACCCTACGGTATCCACGAAAGACTTAGCCATCCACCCTAGGGAGCAGGACTTGGTCATAGGCACTTTTGGCCGTGCCGCCTGGGTATTGGATGATATTCGTCCACTTCGCGAACTGGCCACGAGCATGTCATCCCTGCAACAGGACGTTGCCCTCTTTGATAGCCCTGATGCCTATTTGGCGGCCTATCAACAGGGGACCGGGAGCCGATTTGGTGGTGATGCCCTCTTCAATGCTGAAAATCGCAAACGTGGCGCAATGATCACCTATTATCTCAAAGAAGGTAAAAAGGACATGAAAAAAGAAAAGGCCGATGAAAAAGAAAAAAAGGAAGATGATGAAGATTCCGACAAAAAAGAATTGACCGGGGTCCAAAAGAAAGACTCCATTCAATTTGACTTTTATGATGGCAATCGACTCATTCGCACCTTGAAGTACAAAACTCCAGAAAAGAAAGGCTTTCATCGACTCTATTGGGGATTGAACGAGAAGGGTCCTGACCGCCCTGCACGTAAAATCAGTAAGCAAAAAAGGGAACGTGGGGGAACAACCGTAAAACCGGGAACCTATAAAGTCAAGGTGACCATTGGCGAAGCTAGCGATTCAACTATGGTAACCGTCAAAACCGACCCCCGCTTAAACGCAAATACAGCTTCAATACATGAAGTGTACGAGACCCGTAAACAATTGGAAGGCTTTGCAAAAACTGCGGCGGATGCGGTCAAGCAACTGGTGGAAAGTAAAAATTTGGTCAATAAATTCCAAAAGGAAATGAACACCTTGGACAAGGACAAGTACAAAGACCAAATTAAGGCTTCAAAGGACATGGTAAAATCCATTGATTCGGTAGTGGCCCTTTTCATTGGTAAAGAAGACAAGCGTCAAGGTATTACCCGTAATCCAGAAATTACGGTTATGCAACGTATCGGCACGGCGACCCGCTATGTGGCCTCGAGAAAGACCGGAATTACCAAAACTGAAAGGAACTTAATTTCATATGCAAGAACTGAACTGAAAGCTGCCCTTGCCAAGACCAATACCTTTTTTAATGAAAAATGGAAACCCTATAAGGCCACCATAGAGGAATTGGATTTATCGCCATTTAAAGAAACCAAAACATTCACTATCAATTAAAATCGTTACAAAATGAAAAAACTGATTGTATTAACGGGTCTTGTGCTCATTTGGAGCTGTAAAAAAGAACAAAAAGAACCCTCCATTGCCGAAACTATGAAAACCTACACCATTGCCCAGATGATGGACAACGAGGCCATTGGTGGGGGGCAGCTTCTCCCCTGATAATAAAAAACTACTGGTGCACAGCAACCGCACTGGTATTTATAATGCCTACGCACTGTCCATCGAAGATGGTGAAATGGAGCCCTTGACACAATCCGATAGTTCCTCGGTTTTTATAACCAGCTATTTTCCCAACGATGATCGAATCTTATTACGTAAGGACAATAACGGCGATGAAATCTATCAAATCTATCTAAGGGATTCCACAGGTACTATGACCAACCTAACCCCATTTCCGGGAGCACGGGCCAATTTTTATGGCTGGAGCGAAGACGAAAATAGTTTCTATTTTGGGTCGAACAAACGAAATCCGCAGTTCACCGATGTCTACAAAATGAATTTGGAGGATTTTAGCCATACCCTGATGTATGAGAACAACGAAGGGTATGATGTTGGTGAAATTTCTGATGATGAAAAATATTTGGCATTGGTAAAACCGTTAAATACCAATGATGTAGATCTGTTCTTGTATGCTGTAGAGGATGGAAAAATGACGAAAATCAATGAAAATCAAAGTTCCAATTCACCACAGGATTTTTCAAAAGATGGAAAATACCTGTACTATACCACAGATGATGGGGGGGAATTTAGTTACCTGAAACGCTATTCGATGGCAGATGGCACTTCAGAAAAAGTACTTGAAAAAGATTGGGACATCATGGGTTCCTATTTCACACGTTCCGGAAAGTATAGGGTTTCCTACATCAATGAAGACGGTACCAATATCATAGAGGTATATGACACTGAGGCCAACAAGAATCTTGAACTTCCCACCTTCGATGGGGGTGCCATCACCAGTGTTGGATTTTCAAAGGATGATTCGGCGATGCGGTTTTATTTGGGCGGTTCCCATACCCCATCCAATCTCTATCACATGGACCTGGCCACCAACGAATACAAGAAACTGACCGATGTACTAAATCCAGAAATCCAAGCCCAAGATCTGGTCCATGCCGAGGTTATTCGATATCCATCCTTTGATGGGGTTGAAATTCCTGCTATTTATTACAAACCACATCAGGCTTCGATTGAAAATCCGGCTCCTGCCCTGGTCTGGGTACATGGCGGACCCGGAGGGCAGTCGAGAATGAATTACAATTCCATCATACAATATCTGGTGAATCATGGCTACGCCGTTTTGGCCGTGAACAATCGTGGCAGTAGTGGCTATGGTAAGACCTTTTTTCAAATGGACGATCTCAACCATGGCGACAAAGATTTGAAGGATTGTGTGGAAGGAAAGAACTGGTTGATAAAGCAACCTGAAATCGATGGTGAAAAAATTGGAATTATTGGGGGTTCGTATGGCGGTTACATGACCATGGCCGCCCTGACGTTCACTCCAGAAGAATTTGATGTGGGCGTCAACATTTTTGGAGTGACCAACTGGTTACGAACCCTAAAAAGTATTCCACCATGGTGGGAGTCGTTCAAAGATGCGCTTTACAAAGAGCTGGGTGACCCACATAGTGCTGATTCCGTTCGCTTGCGTAAGATTTCTCCCTTGTTCCATGCCAATAAGGTGACCAAACCGTTAATTGTACTTCAGGGAGCACAGGATCCGAGGGTGCTCCAAGTGGAATCGGATGAAATTGTAGCAAGTGTGCGACAGAATGGTGTGCCGGTTGAATATGTACTTTTTGAAGATGAAGGACACGGATTCGTAAAAAAAGAGAACCAGATCAAGGCTTATGGGAAAATTTTGGAGTTCTTGGACATGCATTTGAAACAAGAAGTAGAAAAACCCATTGAGGAAGGTGACCTTTAGCCTAAGAACGCTCCTCTTAACTATTTTAGGAGGAGTATTTTTTTGCAGTGCCCAAAATGAACCTGCTCCTGGACGCTCAGGGGAAAATGAATGGGGCATTTGGTATATGTATTTTGGGATGAACCAGGTATCAAAACGCTGGAGTATTCACACAGAAGCGCAGTTTCGATATTTTGAAACCTCAGGCAATTTCAATCAACTCTTATTAAGAACAGGAGGCAATTACCATATCAGTCCAAATGCCATTGCTACTTTGGGATACGCTTTTATTGAAACCGATGGCACGTTCGAATCCATTCCAGGAGAAGAAAATTCTAAAGAAAACCGAATTTTTCAACAGTTTATTTTAAAGAATAAGGTTTGGGAGTTCGCTTTTGAGCATCGCTACCGACTTGAGCAACGATTTATTGACTTTGGAAACCGAGAAGAGACTCAACATCGGGCGAGATATCGTTTGCAGTTGACCTTACCATTGACCGACATTTTTTTTCTAAATTTTTATGATGAGATTTTCATCAATCTCCAAGACAACTTATTCGGACAGAACCGCCTTTATTTTGCCGGAGGCATCCATATTACGGATAATAGTAGCCTGCAACTGGGGTATTTACGAAACCAATTCACCAATGAAGTCTTTGATCGTTGGCAGATAGGTTTCTTTTACAATCCCGACTTAAGGGGTATATTTAAAAGAAAGGGCCAAGGATAGGGTATTCAGCATTACCCTGCCCGTTGTTTAACAACTACCAAAGTGAACACAGAAAAAGTAACATTTCGGAATAAGGAAGGCCAGCAATTGGTTGGAAGATTGGAAGTACCAGTGGATAGGCATCCCCATAACTTCGCGCTGTTCGCCCATTGTTTTACGTGCACTAAAAATCTTTCTGCAGTACGGAATATCAGTAAAGCATTGACTTCAAACGGTTTTGCCGTACTCCGATTTGATTTTACAGGACTTGGGGAAAGTGAAGGAGACTTTGCCGATACCAACTTCTCGGGAAATGTGGAGGACTTAGTGGCAGCTTCGGATTATTTAACCGAAAATTATAAGGCACCATCTCTTTTAATTGGACATTCGCTCGGAGGAGCTGCCGTTATTTTTGCAGCAGCTGAAATCCCATCCGTAAACGCATTGGCCACTATTGGGGCGCCATCAAATCCGGTGCATGTAAAACATTTGCTGAAAAGTGGTATCGATGAAATTAAAGAGACTGGAGAGGCCGTAGTCAACTTGAGTGGTAGGGACTTTAAAATAAAAAAGCAATTTTTGGACGATTTGGAAACCAAATCCTTACCAGAAACTGCCAAATTACTTAGAAAACCATTGTTGATCATGCACTCCCCCCAGGATGATACTGTGGGTATTAAAAATGCAGAGGAGATTTATGTCGCAGCACATCATCCCAAAAGTTTTGTTTCCCTTGATGGGGCAGATCACTTATTGTTCAACAAAGCGGATTCCCAATATGTTGGCGAAGTCATTTCAGGTTGGGCAAAACGTTATTTGAATATTACCGATAGGGTTGAACTGGATGTAAAGACCAAACATCAAGTGGCAGCAAGTTTGGAAGCCGAAGATGGTTTTACCACTCAAATAAAGGTGGGCAATCATTATATGTTGGCGGATGAGCCAGAAGGTTTTGGAGGCAATGATTTTGGACCTTCCCCCTACGAGTTGGTATCCGCAGGGCTTTCCGCATGTACGGTGATGACATTGCAGATGTATGCCAAACGTAAAGGGTGGCCATTGAAAAATGTTGAAGTGCATACCTCATACGGTAAGGACCATGCCGAAGATTGTGAAAATTGTGAGGATACCAGTGCCAAAATTGACACCTTTCATCGGGAATTAAAAATGACGGGGAATCTGGATCAAAAACAACGGGAACGTTTGGTGCAAATTGCGGATAAGTGTCCGGTGCACAAAACATTGCATAGCGAAACCCAAGTGATTACAACTTTGGCCTAAGATTACATGCGCATGTGCAAAACATCAAAGTACTTCAATTCAAGCTCGATTGCAGCTTGTTGGATGTGATGAAGCTTCCTCAAATAGTCATCAATGTGTAAATCCCCCTTAAACAGCTTAGCCTTTGCATTCTGGTAGTCCTTAGAAAAGTTTTTGCGTTTATTGCAATAGGCAATAAAATCGATGTATTTGTTAGGTCGATGTACGATCATGTGTTTCATTTCACCAAGATAAGGGGGATACCTTGATATGGTAGTAGAACGATAAAATTGAATTATTAGTATTTCATCGATGATTTTTTACTCTTTATCGACGATTTTGATGTAAACCCCACAAGCATTGTGGTTTTGGTCCGTATAAAAAATGTAATTTGTAGTCCATGGAGAGTTCGGTTTTCGAGGTTTCAATTAAAGGCATGCACAGTATTATTATTCCCGATGTGGTCGCTGTCCCATTTATTGAACAAGGTCATTCCCGTGTTCGGGTAAGGGCCAGTTTTGAGTCAAATTCAATTGAATTCTACGCTGCTGTTAGAAAATACAACGGCCAATACACTATGATGTTCAGTAAAAACAAGCAAAAGGAATTGGGACTTTTACCCAATGATTGCTTTGAAATGCAGTTTTTTGAAGACACCTCAAAATATGGGGTTGAAGTACCGGAAGAATTCCAAGCGGTCATGCTCAGTGATTATAAGGCCTATCAAATCTTTGAATCCTTCACAAAAGGAAAGCAACGTGGTATTATTTATATGATTACCCGTTTTAAGGATTCCCAAAAAAAGATAGATAAGACGCTGCTTTTATGTGAAAACCTAAAACGGGGCATCCGGGAAAATAAAGACTTGCTAAAGCTATTTTAGGTTGACACGACCTTTTTTTATAAGTACCTTCGGACAAATCCTAAAAACACTTACAATGAAAAAAATACAACTCACCCTACTGGGAATTCTGGTCATCCTTGCTGTTGGTTGCAAAGGCAAAGCCGATAGTGATACCATGGACTCAGATTCAGATTCAATGGATCACCATGTTGATTCCGATTCAGACAGTGCAGACTCAGATTCACAGGAAATGAAAACTGCTATTTCCTTGACAAAATTGGAGAATTCACCCGCGTATGCAGAAGCTGAATTGGTATTGGACGAACCCGCAAATACGGCCATTGCCGAAAGCGGGGAAATTGATTTTAATTTCACGGTGAACAACTACGAGTTGGGAGCTCAGACAGGTGGTCCAAACGCCGAGAAATTAGCAAATTCAGGAAAGGGGCAGCACATCCACTTTATTTTAAATAATCAACCCTATTCGGCACATTATGAACCCGCCTTTAAAAAGGAAGTGCCAGATGGCGTACACCATTTGGTGGCATTTTTGAGTCGATCGTATCATGAGTCGGTAAAGAACGAGAACTCCGTTGTGGTCAAAAAAATGGAAATAGGTACCAATCCAACTGATTCTTTGGGACTGGATATGGACGCCCCCACCCTAATTTACAGCAGGCCAAAGGGAGCGTATGCCGGTAAAGATACCGAAAACCTGCTGCTGGACTTTTTTGTGCTAAATACAACCCTGTCAGAAGATGGCAACAAGGTCAGGGCCACAATCAATGGTGAGGAATTTATGATTACCGAATGGGCACCGCATGTTATTACCGGATTGGAAATGGGCGAAGTGAACATTCAATTGGAACTTCTGGATAATGAAGGCAATCTCATCGATGGACCTTTTAACAAAGTAAATAGAAGCGTGACTTTGAAACCCTGATGTTCAATTTCGAATTCGTTAAAAAAGCCACATTCAAGTGGCTTTTTTTAGCCCAATTCCTTTCTGAGCACAACCAATGGAGAACTCTTAATAACCGTTCGACTGTTTAACAGACCAATGAGTAGCACCAAAGTACTGATTCCGGGCAAAACCAAAATGAAGGGGGCCAATGAAGGGGTAAAGGAAGTTTGAAAAACAAATTGTGCCAAGAGCCAGCTACCCAATAGCGCTAAAATTACGCCCATGCCGGCCCCTAAAAGTCCCAAATAAAGATACTCCAATGCGGTAATCTTAAGAATTTGTCCGTCTTTGGCCCCTAGGGTCCGCAAGAGGACACTTTCTTTCATACGCTGATATTTGCTTGTCCTTACCGATCCAATTAGAACAATTATTCCCGTGAGGATACTGAAAAATGCCATAAAATTAATGACCCACGAGATTTTGTTTAAAATATCTTCAATCACCGTAATGACTTGCCTTAGGTCAATAATGGATACCGTTGGGAACAAGCGCACCAATCGGCGCTGTAACCGAGCTGAACTTATGGCATCCGGTAGATTCGTTGTAAGTACATGAAACTGGGGGGCATCTTCAAGGACCCCTGAAGGAAATAAAATGGAAAAGTTGATTTGCATTCGTGCCCAATCCACTTCCCTTAAATGGGCTACTATGGTTTTCATAAGTACTCCTTGAATGTTAAAAACAATAATATCGCCTAGGGCCAGCTCAGCATCATCAGCTACGTTTTGTGCCAGTGATATCGGTATATGACCCTCTTTTTTGATTTTGGCGGGCCAATCACCACCCCTTGTGGTTTCTGACATGATCATGGAATCACGATAGGTTACCCGAAACTCGTGATGCAATACCCACTGGTTCATAGTGGTGGTGGTATCCAAAATCAGCTCTCGAACTGGTCTATCCTTAATTTGCTGCATTCGCATAGTGATAATGGGAATGTTGTTCAGAACTTCCCTTCCAGCATCGGTAATACTGCTCATGGCGGCTTCACGTTCCTCGGTCTGAACATCCATTAGAATTAGGTTAGGGGTCTGTGAAGAAGTTTCAAGTGCAGTTCTTGCCAACAGAATATCCCGGGTAAAATATAAGGTGCTTATGAGAAAAGTCCCCACCCCAATGGCCAAAATCAGCACAATGGTTTGATTGTTCGGTCGGTATAAGTTCAGGAGGCTTTGTCTTGTGGTAAAGCCCCAAGATGTTGGAAAGAAACGCTTTACCAATCGCATAAGAAAAGTGGCAAGCGCCGCTAGGACCAAGAATACCACTAGTATGGCAAACACGAAGAAAAAGGCATATCTGAGATTGCCCAACAGCCAATAGGCGAAGACAAAAACAAACAACAATATCCCTGTGAAAACAAGAAATCGTGGTGTTCTGAACTTGTCGGGTATATCTTCCTGAACGCGGAGGACCTGCAATGGGGAAACATACCAAGTACGCAATAGGGGGGTCAAAGCAAATAGTATCGACATCAACAACCCCAAAACCAATCCCATTGCAATGGCATCAGGGGCCAAACTGATTTCAACATCAAAGGGCAGAAAATCCTTTAAAATCGTTGGAAAAGTTTGCTGTAGCAATAACCCCACCAGTACGCCCATACCTCCACCCAAAAGTCCCATACCAGCGATTTGAATCAAATAGATCAAAAAGGTTTGCCTTCTGGTAGCCCCAATACATTTTAAAACGGCAACGGAACGCAGTTTTTCCTTGATATGAATATGCACGGAACTCGCTATACCCACACAACCCAGCAATAGGGCTATAAAAGCCACCAAATTGAGAAACTTTCCAAAATTATCGTAACTCCTACCCAATCGCTGGCCGGTGGAAATATGAGTATCTAAATCTGCATTTTCAACATCCAACTGCGGGTCAACAATCTTATCCAAGGTTTCTAGGTCTTGCCCTTCTTTTGCTACAAAGTAAAAATCATAACCTACCCTACTCCCTGTTTGTATAAGTCCCGTGGCTTCAATCATTCGCTGTGGAATCCAAACTGGCGGAGCTATGGATGCGCCTATTCCACCTGTTCCTGGTGATGAAATGAGCTGTCCAACGATAGGAAAAACAACATTTCCAATTTTTATGGAATCCCCAACTTTTGATTCAAATTGAAGCATTAATGTGGCATCGACCAAAGCCCCCCCTTTTTCTTTGTAGGATTGTGCCGCCGATTGGGGTACCGTTTCCAGTTCGCCATAGAAGGGATAATTTCCCTCCACACCTTTCACACCAATCAATCGCGTATCACCAGTTTTGGGAAACAAGCCCATCGAAGGAAAGCTTACCCCTTTGGCATCGGCACCACCCAGTGAATCGATGATTGCCAGGACCCGTTCATTGGGGGGTTGATTGCTGTCGATAAGAAAATCGGCGCCCATTAAGGCCTTGGACTGTACGGCAATATTCTTCTTTAGGTTATCACTGAATGACTGAATGGAAACTACTGCTGCAATGCCCAAAATTATCGAGGCCATAAAGAGAAATAGTCTTTTGGCGCTGGCACGGCCATCCCGCCAAGCCATTTTAAAGATCCAATCCCACCCTGATTTTGATGTGCCCTGTTGCTTCATTTTCACACCACCTCGGTTTCAGTATTGGAAAAAACCCTACCTCCCTTCAACCTTAAAATACGCTGGTTTTTTTGGGCCAAATCCATATCATGGGTCACTATGACCAAAGTTGTTCCTGCTTCTTTGTTGAGTTCAAAAAGCAAGTTGACGACTTTTTCCCCTGTTTCTTGATCCAAATTTCCCGTAGGTTCGTCGGCAAAAAGAATGGAAGGTCTGGCCGAGAAGGCCCTGGCCAGGGCTACCCGCTGTTGCTCACCACCAGATAGTTGCGACGGATAGTGATGAAATCGATCCTTTAGTCCTACCTTATCCAATAGTTCCATGCCTATCTTTCCAGGATTTTTCTTCCCTTGCAATTCTAAAGGGACGACTACATTTTCCAAAGCGCTCAAAGTAGGTAACAACTGAAAATTCTGGAAAATGAATCCCACTTCCTTATTTCTCAACAATGCCAATCCGTCTTCATTTAAGTCGGCCAAATTTTGACCGCAAAGCTCCACGGTTCCAGTATCTGCCCGGTCCAAACCGGCACAAAGCCCTAAAAGGGTGGTTTTACCACTCCCGGAAGGTCCCACTATGGCAAACGTCTCGCCTTGATCTATGCTGAAGGAGACGTCCTGTAAAACGGTTAATTCCCTAGAGCCGCTCGTATAGGTTTTCCCCAGCTGGTTCACGTTTAATATCTTTGGCATGCTTTTGCTTTCGTTTCGAAAAATCCGAAAATTAGGCAAATGATTTTGATTAATTCACCCATAGACCATGCCGCACATCTTAAAGTTTCGTTATTTTTTTCTAGTGTTCCTCTTAGTCAATTGTAAAGAGGCACCCAAGTCCGAAGAGGGGCCACTATCCAATACCACGGACGAGGGGACTTCGCAGGTCATCGCAGAGACCACTACCAAGGTCATTCTATTCTTTGGAGACAGCCTCACGGCCGGTTACGGTATAGAACTGGAAGAAGCGTTTCCCGCCCTAATACAGGAACGCCTGGATTCCTTAAGCTTGGATTATACGGTAATCAACTCTGGGTTAAGTGGCGAGACCACCGCTGGAGGACTCAACCGAATCAGTTGGGTACTTAACCAAAAGGTCGATGTTTTCGTTTTGGAATTAGGGGCCAATGACGGGTTACGCGGAATTCCGTTGGACCAAACCCGAACTAACTTGCAGGCCATCATCGACGAAGTCAAAAATAAGAATCCCGATGCCCAGATTATTTTAGCCGGAATGCAGATTCCCCCCAATATGGGCCCAGAATATACCAGCGAGTTTAGAAAGCTATTTCCCGAACTGGCCCAAAAAAATAAAATTCCCTTGATTCCCTTTTTGTTGGACGGTGTTGCGGGAATACCGGAGTTGAATCTTGAGGATGGCATCCACCCCACCCCGGAAGGCCATAAAATCGTAAGGGAAAATGTTTGGAACGTATTGCAAAATTCAACACGCTAGGGTATGGATAAAAAGCTTCGAATTTTGATTATCGGTGGTTATGGTACCCTTGGAAAAAAGGTGTCCCATTTTTTCAAGGAAGGTCATGACGTTCTTATTGCAGGAAGGAACCAAGGCGATTATCGATTGGATATCAATGAGAGCAAGGATATAAAAAGCGGACTGGAAGAAATTGGAAAGGTTGATGCCATCGTAAATATTGCCGGGGAAGCCAAATGGGGGCCCTTTGACGAACTGACCGAAGCGGATTATTACATTGGTCTAAAAAGCAAATTGATGGGCCAGGTAAACCTTGTGCGTGTGGGTCAGGATTATCTGAATAAAAACGGTTCCATAACACTAACTACAGGTATTTTAGCCGACGACCCCGTTTTCATGACGGCCAGTGCCGCTATGGTCAATGGGGGTATTCACAGTTTTGTAAAAGCCGCTTCATTGGAATTGCAACACAAGCTACGGTTAAATGTGGTTTCTTCCGGACTGGTGGAAGATGCCTATGAACGGTATAAGGACTATTTTCCCGGTCACCATGTCATCCCTATGGAGAAAATGGTCAACGGCTATGCCAGAAGTGTTCTGGGAAAGGGCAATGGTGAAGTTATTCGAATTTATGATTGATGACAAGACCGCACTCCTTTTGATTGATGTTCAAAAAGGTCTCGATGAATGGGACTTCTTTGGAGAGGAAAGGAACAACCCGCATGCAGAGAAAAACATGGCCCGCATACTTATCCAATGGCGAAAGGAAAACAGGCCTGTTTTTCATGTCCAACATAGTTCTATCAACCTTAAATCCCCGTTACATGCTTCCAAAGCAGGGTTTCAAATTAAAGATGAGGTCACTCCGTTGAAAAACGAACGTGTCATTACCAAAGAAGTGAACAGTGCATTTATTGGAACGGGTTTAAAAAATATACTGAAAGAAAAAGCCATTGAAAAATTGGTAGTTGTGGGGTTGACAACAAACCATTGTGTTTCCACCTCGGCAAGGATGGCGGCCAATCTGGGATTTGAAGTCATTTTGATTTCTGATGCGACTGCCTGCTTTAATGGGATTGGCATGGATGGGACACCTTATAGCGCTGAGTTAATGCACCAGGTAAGTCTTGCAAGTTTAAAGGGCGAATTTGCAAAAATTATATCCACAGAAGAACTTATTGAGCGTTTGGCCAAAAAAGGTCGTTCAGAATAAACCGAACGACCTGAATATAAAAGTCTGGTAGAATACCCTATAGCTTCACTCCAACACCAAAACCAAAAATCCATGGATTGATATCTACATCCGCCTCTACAGTAGCTCCTAGAGCGGTAGTGGCATTCACCGTAGCCGTTGTATTCAAAAACAATTTCTTTACATCAAGGTTCAAAAACCATTTATCATTGAGCATAAAATCAAAACCTCCCTGTAACGCAAAACCTACCGATGTATCATAATCCACATCATCGGCAACAGGTCCTTCATCCACACCATAGAACAAGGTAAGGTTTGGGCCTGCCCCCAAATAGGGCACAAAATCTCCTCCGGTAAAGTGGTACTGCGCCGTCAAAGTGGGAGGTAATAACCAAACGTCGCCTAAATCAATATCACCAGCGGCCGTACCTATTGCCTCAACATCGTGGTTGGCAGTAGCCAAAATCAACTCCAGTGACCAATTTTCATTAAAAAAATAGGTAATATCAAACTCAGGTACTACTGCGGTCGATATATCCACATCTCCTCCAATAGCTTCAATGTCTGCGCTTTCATCCGGTGTGACCACAATACCACGTAACCTAAATTGCCATTTGCTAAAATCATCATTTGAATCAACGTCCTGGGCAAGAATGCCGGAGCACGCGAATACTGTTAAAATCAAAAAAATAAATATTCTTTTCATAATTATAGTGTTAGGATTTCTTCAAATTTAACTGTCAGGACCCTAGCAAAATATGACGATTATCATTTTACGAAACGAAGGATTGGGTTACTTATATGCCTTACCTAAGCCATTCAAATTTTAAACTCTACCCAGCTTTTGAAAGTATCCCTTCCACTGGACGACCAAACAAAACAATTAAACCTTGATAAGCTATGGGTGTATGTAAAGAAAGGATAGTAAAATCCGCTTTTCTGGTGGTAGGGGTTATTTTGGTTTTGAGTTGTTGCAAAGTAAAAAAGATGACCCTTGATGGTTCAAAAGCAGTATTCTCTGATTTTAATGCACTTTCTGAAACATTTTTAGAAAAAGTACGTAAGGGTCATGATGTTAAGACCATACAAATGCAATTGGCTGGAGCAACCGTGGATGAACTTGCTACAAGTTTAAAAACGGATGCCCAGCGTTATGCCTTTTGGATCAACATCTATAATGCCTATATCATCACTACGCTAAGGAAGCACCCCGAATATTATGATGACAAGGATGGTTTTTTTACAGAAAACCGTATGACCATTGCCGGTGAAACGATTTCCTTTGATAAAATTGAACATGGTATCCTAAGGAGATCACAATGGAAACTGGGGTTGGGATATATCAGAAAATGGTTTCCCAATGCATTTGAACGAAAACTTCGGGTACGGAAGCGTGATTTTAGAATTCATTTTGCCTTAAACTGTGGGGCCAAAGATTGTCCACCAGTAGCCATATATACCCCTGAAAGGGTCAATGAACAACTCAATGAGGGCACTACATCTTATCTTAGGAAAACCACAAAAATTGATTCCAAAAGCGAACGGGTTTCGGTGACACCTCTTTTTAATTGGTTTAGAGGGGATTTTGGAGGAAAAAGCGGTACCAAAAAAATCCTGAAAAACTTTGGTCTTATCGAATCCAATCGGAGTATCGAGATAGCTTATTCCGGTTACGACTGGACGTTGAATATTGACAATTTCATTGATTTTTAGCTCTTTAGAGTCATAGACTCGCTACTATTTGAATATTTCCCAAGATGAAATATTAACAATCCAAAACATATTCATGGAATTTGTTTTTCTTTGGTATAGTCAATCAAGGAAGTCATGAACCCCTCCGCCCCGGGTTGGATCAATAAGTTTGGACATATCATAAAGAGTGGTGATATTCAATATTCATCACACAAAGAATTGTATCATGAATTGCTTGGGAACGGTTTTATATACGGAATCCATTTATCGGTACCGGGCTTTATTTCCACTGAACATCCCTACACAGAAGATGAAGTAGCAAAGACCAATCTGCTTATTGCCCTCTATTTTTCCTATGTTTTTGAAACTGGAAATGTTGATTTTAATGCCTTTGTAGAGGTTGTTTTTGAATACTACACCTCGCTTGAGGTAAGTAAAATATCTTTTCTTAACAAAATCTTGAGCGGTAAAAAGACGGAGGCGCAACTCGAAAAACTACTGGATTCAAGAATTTACCTTAACGGAAGTGCTTTCAGTAGGGCCTTGGGAAACAGTTTGACCAATTCCCTATTGTACGTGGATATCCTAATTTTCAAAAGGTACTTACAAAAACATGCCAATCTTATTTCGCACGCCCAACTTTTGGAATATGTAGCCATTACTATAGGTTATGAAGCACTGAGTTCAAAGGAGATTCAAGAAAGTGATGCCAAACTAATGCAACTTTTGGCCTCTTCCTTAAGTTATGTTGATTTGAATACCACAGAATTCACTAAGGACACTACCGAGGATTTGCATTCGCATTTCAGCTCATGTGAAAAGGATTACCTCATGGATATTGCCTGTTTAACCGTTTGGGAAGATGGTCATATCGAGGGTTCCGAATCCAACTTTATTTATGAGATTGGAAGGTCCTTGAACAAGGCTGAAATTGAGATAAAAACCGCCCTCGAAAATGTTATGGAATTCTTAGGCAGGAATAAAGAAAAAATCCCTTATCTCAAGGACTCCAATTTGGCCTCAAAATTTTATGAGGGCATGACAAAAAATGTAAGCAAATTAATTCTTAGAAATGGCAAACGACTTAAAAAGGAACTATCGGAAAGCAGGGAGTTGGTTGCGCTTCTAACAAAGTCCGCCTCTCAAGATTTGAGCCTGGATGAGCGAAAAAAAATTCAACAACAGTTGCTGGATATTTTCAAGAGTATTCCTTCCTTGGCGATTTTTATGCTGCCAGGTGGGGCGGTTCTTTTACCCATTTTTATCAAACTTATCCCAAAGTTGCTTCCATCGGCTTTCGATGACAACCGCGTGGAAGAATAAAGTTGAAAACACTTTGGAAAATTGGTATAAGAAAAATCTATATAAGCACACTAATTAGTTGATTACCATAAATTAACAGGATACTATTCCAACCATAGCTTGAAATCCTTTACTCGTTCCCTACTCACAATGATCTCTTGTTCCTTAAAGGTATTCATTTTAATTTGAAGTCGCGAATTGGTATATGAAATGATGTCCTTGACATGGTTGATGTTCACGTAGAATTTTCTACTTACCCTAAAAAACAATTTTGGGGAAAGCTCCTCTTCCAGGTTCTCCAAAGTAGTATCGAGCAAATAATTTCTACCATCCAGAGTGGCCGCATAAGTGCCTTTGTTCTCGCTGTAAAAACATTCCACTTCATCCGCATTTATAATTTTTAGGTGCTGCCCCACTTTGACGGTAAACCGTTTTTTATACTCCCGTTCAATCGGGTTGACCAAGAGCTTTTTTATGTCGTCAAAATCAACTGAAATCCGTTCCTTTTCAGGCTTTAAATCCTGGAATTGTTTTACCGCCTTTTCGAGCTCTTCATCATCAATAGGTTTTAACAAATAATCGATACTGTTCAGCTTGAAGGCTTGCAGGGCATATTCATCAAAAGCAGTGGTAAAAATGATGGCACTTTTAATGGGAATAACATCAAAGATTTCGAACGAAAGCCCATCAGAAAGTTGGATGTCCAAAAAAATAAGATCGGGATGCGGATTGTTTTGGAACCATTCAATGGATTCCTCAACAGAATGTAATAGTGTTGAAACTTCCACATTCAAATCATCCAATAAGCGGTACAATCGTCTTGCTGCGGGTTTTTCGTCTTCTATGATAATGGCCTTCATTTTAAAGCGATTTTGTTGGTAATTTAAAGAATTAGTTATCCTCTTCCAATATCTTACGGATTTGACGCTCCTCCCATTTTTTAAAGGGACTCCTAAGAAAAACACTTGCGGCATGTATAAGTAAAGCCAATCCCCATATGATGGGCGTTCCCCAAACATTCCAATTGATCCATTCCAAGAATTCTGGATTGCCCAAGGCTTCTTCACTCAAAAGAATGAACTGGATACGCTGGGAAAATAGCAATAGGCCCAAGTTTACTAAAATATATACGGTTAGGTGTTGATAAAAGCCCTTTATCTCCTTCACCCGCTTTTGAGCCCTTCCTAGTTTAGTGTATTGTTCATGGTCCTGTTCCATTCTAGCGATACTTTTTGGTTTCTTCACGGTCTTGGTCCATATACTTCCTGATCTGTCGGTCTTCCCATTTTTTAAGGAAAGTCAACCTATGGCGATACAAAGTGAGTCCATGGACAATGAGAATAACGCCCCATATGATCACATTTAAGTCAACCCAGTCAAAGTAATAGGCCTCCTGAGGGAACCCTTCTGGCATAATGGACTCCAGCCACCCCGTTTTAAAAAGGTAAAAAAGCCCATTAATGAAGATAAATACTTTAAGGTGCCTAAAAAAGCCTTTATATTCCGCCACCCTTTTTTTGGCCAATTCGCGTTTGGTCTCTATACTTTTAGTCATTTTCTTACAGGTATTTGTTGGCATCGTCCCTATCCTTGTCCATATATCTCCTAATTTGGCGTTCTTCCCAGGATTTTGAAAACAAGGGGTTGAATCCAAAGACTTTGCCTCCATGAAAAAGTAGGCCTATCCCCCAGAAAGACAAGGTGATAAAGTGCCCCCATTCCCAAAAATTATCCGTATTCAAATAGATATTGACCAGAATCAACGAATTGATCGCTACATATATACTGGCATGAATATAAAATCCCTTGATTTCATCCACCCGTTTCTTAGCCCTTTTTAGTTTATCGTTTTCGAGTTCTTTCATGATTACTTCCATTTTCTTTGATTTTCATCCTTATCCATATATTCCTTTATCTTTCGCTCTTCCCAATCCTTTCCAAAAAACGGGTTGAGGTTAAACGTGCCTATGGCATGGAACAAAATACCTATTCCCCAACCAAAGGCTGCCCAAAGGAACCACATATAGCTCCATTCATTGATATAATAATTCAAAATGGCCAGACCGGTAATAACAAATACATATGAGGTGAGGTTGCCATAAAACTTCTTGAGGTCATCAACCCGCTCTTTGGCCCTAATGTATTTTGATTCGTTCTTCTTGGTATCCATAGTACTCAATGCATTTATTCCCAATTTTTAAAACGGTCTTCGTCCATGTATTCCTTGATTTTTCGCTCCTCCCAATCGCGCCCCATAAGCATATTATAGCCAAATACTTTGAACGCCCTGAGTGCAAGACTTAATCCTACCCCAAATACCACCCACAAAAACCAAGGACGGGCCCATTCGTTGAGATAATAATTGATTGCAGCAACGATTAGTATGGCCACCACCCCTCTAAAGGAACGGGTGTAGAACTTCTTTAATTCTGAAACCCGTTCACTGGCCCTTAGGTATTTGGATCGGTTGCTGTTTTGGTTTCTGACATCCATGGTTATGCGCATTAAAATTACTTAAAAGGAATCGCTCTCCATAAATTCTTTTATCTTACGTTCTTCCCAATCCCTTCCCAAAAAGGGCATATAGCCAAAAGCACTAAAACCATGGGCAACAACTCCTAGGCCCCATCCTACGGCTGGAAAAATAACCCATGGAAAACGGGTGGTATAAAAATTTAACAATGCCAGAAGGCTTATGACGATAACATATGCCGTTAGGTTGGCATAGAAGCCTTTGATGTATTCCACTTTTTCTTTTGCCTTTCTGTATCTGTAGTCTTCCGTAATATCCATTTTATTATTTTTTTAGGTTTATTGTTAATTGATGGTTCAAATATCCAACAGACGTGCACGATTTTAAAAAGTGTCTGACCGAACTGTAACTTTTAGGGGATAAATTGTAAATGACATTTAGATTGATAAATACTTAGGCAAACGGCCATGAACGGGGAACTGTAGGTATCTTTAGGGTTGGAAACCCGATGAAACCGTTTTTTCCATGGCAATGGAATTTTATGGCAACCTTATCAAAATAAAAAATGAGTGCCAACATGAAGGACAACATCGTAGTGATTACTGGTGCCAGTAAGGGGATTGGTGCAGGTATCGCAAAAGAGCTTGCCCGTAAGGGCGGAACAATGGTCTTGTGCTCCAGAAATATCGAAAAGCTGAAGAACCTTAAGTATCAAATAGAAAATGAGGGTGGTATTGCCCATGTATTTCAACTTGATGTAGGCTCCGTAGTTCAAATCGAGAACGTTTTTGAAAGCCTCTACGATCAATTTGGTCGAATTGATGTTCTTGTAAACAACGCAGGGCTGGGCAATAATCATCCAGCACTTGAAGTACAAGAAATGGATTGGGATGAAATGATGGACGTCAACCTAAAAGGCTTGTTTTTTTGTTCTCAACAGGCAGGAAAACATATGATAAAACAAGGGTTTGGCCGCATTATCAATATAAGTTCACAAGCCAGTCTTGTAGCCATAAAGGACCATGCTGTGTATTGTGCCTCTAAAGGTGGTGTCAACCTATTGACCAAAGTTTTGGCTTTGGAATGGGCGGATAAGGGAGTTACCGTAAATGGCGTAGCACCCACCTTTACCTATACCCCTGGGACTGCGGAACGCTTGGACGATCCAGAATATTTAAAAAATGTGCTCAATAGGATACCCGTGGGAAAGGTAGCCACAATTAGTGATATTACTGCTGCAATTAGCTATTTGATAGGGCCCAATTCCGGAATGGTTACGGGCACTACCCTTGTAATTGATGGAGGTTGGACCATCCAATAGTTACTTCATAAAATGCACCCTATTGGGGTAAAAGAAGGTATAGGAGCGATTACTTTTGTATACGCCAGGGACCCTGAAGGAAATTTGATTGAATGACAAAGCTGGGAATAGACCTAAAGCGCATCATTGATAAAACGAAATTGTTCAAAGGAATTCAATCAAGCCAGTTGAAAAGTAAAAGTCCATACTAAAAATCATCCTTTTCCATCAACTCCCGAATTTTACGATCCTCCCAACTTCGGCCTAAAAATGGATTATATCCAAAGGCCTCCATTCCGTGGAAGAACAATCCTATACCCCAGCCAAACGTCGGAAAAATAGCCCATAGAAATTCTGTCGTGCGGGAATTGAGCCACCACAAAAAGGGAATCACGAAACAATATGAAATAAAGTTACCATAAAACCCCTTAATTTGCTCCACGCGCTCCTTCGCTTTCAAATAGCGTTTTTCCTCAATATGGGTCTCCTGGGTTTCCACAACTGTTATTTGCTGGGATAACATGGGCAAATGCACACTGAAATCGGTATCCGTTTTTACAATATGCATCGCCCGGTCCGTAAGGATGGAATAGCGTTCTTTGATGTTCTGGAGTCCTACACCACTGCTCTTTTTAACTACTTCCTTTGCCTGCAAATTGTTGCTAACGGTCAATATCCCATTATCTTCAAAAACCTTGATATGTAAGGGCCTTGAAGCGGTAACCACGTTGTGCTTAACCGCATTCTCCAAAAGTAGTTGCAAGGAAAGCGGTACAATTTTTAACTCTGGATGGCTTGCTTTTTCTGGAATATCAAAAACAATACTATCCTCGAAGCGCATTTTCAAAAGGCGCACGTAGGTACGGGCAAAATTGATTTCTTCATCGACTGACACCAAGTCTTTGTTCTTCTGTTCCAGCACATAGCGGTACACTTTTGAAAGTGAGGTGGTGAACTTTTGTGCCTGATGGGGGTCTTCTTCAATTAAGCTGGTCAATACATTTAAACTGTTGAACAAAAAGTGCGGATCCAGTTGATTTTTTAAGGCATCAAAACTGGCGGAAGCAGTCCGCGCAATAATCCTTTGTTCTTTTACCTCTCTCTTTTGCAGCGTGCGATAAAAATAAAAAGCATGGAAAAAGAGAATGGCAATTATAGTGATGACAATGGTAAACACATAGTCTTGAGGATCTTCATTGGCTAAAAACTCGGCTATTCCTCCTCCCGAGTAGTAGTAAAAGATGAAATATCGCAGTACTACGATGGTCAAAATCGAAAAGACAAAGGACCAAAGGGCTCCCAGCCATAGTCGCTGCCTGGGATCTGTATCCCATCTGAACCGTAGCTTTAGGCCATCGTAATAATAGGAATTGACAGCGGTCAGCGAAAATGAAAATATAAAGTCAATCAATAATTGTCCAGAGACGTGCTCCCAAGAGTAATCACCATCCCCAAAAATCACAATATCGAAGATGGCGACCACAAAAGTGATGACCAAGGCCCATTTCAATACTGTTAAAAAACGCTTCATGGATTACCCCTTACATTGTTCTAAAACCGCTTTTGCCTGATCTTTCCCCCAGCTTGGGTAAAAAGGCGTATCGTTGTCAAAGGTAGCGAATAGTTCCAATGCTCTTTCCACATCTTTGCAATAGGGTGCGGTATCCTTACCAAAATATCGGGCAGAGCCCATGTCCCAGCTAGCCTTGGAGTAAACTACCCTGGGATTTTCAGGAGCCAGTTGTAAGGCTTGGCGATAAAGCTGCATATTTTTCCCTGACAGCACAGGTCCATAGGTAGCGCCATCATAAGCCATCCACGCCATGTTGATATTGGCCTCTTGAACCAATAATTCAGGATTATTGGGAGATATTCTTTTTGCAATATCCACAAACTCCTTGGCTCGGTCCAATTGCTGTTTCAGTTTCTTTTCGTCTTTTTCCCCAAAGGAAGCCGTAGTATTTACTTGTGCAACATAATAGTAGGGAATCCAATTGTCTTCTTCGGCCAAGGCAATTCGTTCAAAGAGGTTGGAGGCTTCCAGAATTTTTCCCTCCCCCCAAAGGGATAGTGCCTTTTCCATACCCTTGGTATACTGGTCTTGTGCTACTATAAATGCCGATGTTAATAATAATAGTGATAGGATTTTTGCTTTCATGACTGTTCGTTTTTTGTTTGCGCTGTAAAATTCGTTTTTGGCCACCTGTTTGGATAATCCCTCTTACTGAAATGTTGAATTGAGGTGATGAATTGTACGTTTCTACTACAAATTGGAGTGTGATTTAGTTATTTTTCGTTGTACTGTAACATTTTGTTCCAACGAACACTCTTTAGGAGGAATCAAACAAACTTAGGATGTCAAACAAAATCAAACCTATCCCATTATTCTTCATTCTTTTACTTATGCTGACCAATGGCTGCCAGGTCAAGGAAAAATCACCCCAGAAAACAAGTACCCATTTATATGATGATGAATTCCAAATAGCACGTTTTGGTGATGTTGGTATCGATTCCCTACTAATGGAAAAAATGGAAGATTCGATTATAAATGGGGTTTATCCGAACATTCACAGTGTCCTTATACTCAAAAATGGAAGCCTTGTGTACGAAAATTATTTTGAAGGTCAAGATGAGCGCTGGGGTGATTCCCTCGGAACGATCAAACACCATAAAGACAGTCTTCATGATATTCGAAGTATTTCTAAAAGTATCGTTGCGGCCTGCACTGGGATTGCACTGCAACACGGACTTATTGATAGTATCGCACAAAATGTTTTTGATTTCTTTCCTAAATACGAACACTATAACACCGGCCTGAGATCAGAAATCACTATTGAAACATTGCTCACCATGACTACTGGCATGGAATGGAATGAAGATGTACCCTATACGGACCCCTCCAATAGTGAAATTCAAATGACCAATGCCCAAGACCCGATTGCGTTTATACTCAGTAGACCTATTCTTACCAAACCGGGCACGGTTTGGGGCTATAATGGGGGAACCACCCAACTGCTCGCATCCATAATCGAACGGAACAGTGGCATGAATATTCATGAATTTGCAAAAAAACACCTCTTTGAGCCCTTGGGTATAGTACATTCGGAATGGGTCAACTTTCCAGGGCTGCAGCTACCGGCTGCCGCTTCGGGATTACGATTGCGCTCAAGGGATTTATTAAAATTCGGAATGCTCCATACAAATGGCGGAAAGTGGAAAGGCCGGCAGATTTTGACTTCTGATTGGGTAAAGAAATCCAAGCAAATCTTCGTGAACTTTGGTAGAAACAATAATGTTGGATATGGCTACCAATTTTGGATATTTAAGGCAGAAACCATTGCCGAGGGTCAAAACCACCTTATTCCAACCTGCGTCGGCAATGGGGATCAGCGAATTTACCTCGATGAGGAGCACAATATGATCCTCGTATTTACGGCAGGTAACTACAATCGGTGGGATATTCGAAAGAACTCCGAAGCCATACTCACCAATTTCATTTACCCCGCCTTGAATCAATGATGCCCTTAGAGGTTGTTCAATTGGTTGCTCTTTTTGTCATTACTGATCGTCCAAAAGAAGCCCACAAAAAAGAAACTGTCGGCAGCAGGTCGTACCGCCCGGCGCTCAAATAGTCCTGAAGTATTGGGTGTATTGGCATATTGATAATTGTTGATATTGTTGATTCCCAAAACATTTCCCACGGAAAAGAACAAGATCTTCTGTTGATCGATCAGATAGGCCCAATTAACGCTCAAGTTGTTTAATGGTTTGGTTCTCTCAGCCATGAATTCGGGCGTGTTGGGATTGTCATAAGGTCTTCCTGAACCAAATTGATAGGTCAACCCAATCTGCGAGCGAAGTTTGTCTGCCCAGTACTTGGTCACAACTGAAAAATTATGTCTGGGCGCAAAATTGGGAGTAGCCGTATCCAGAAAATTTCGATAATTGCGTTCGGTATCCAAATAACTGTAAGACACCCAATAATCAAGGTTCTTGAAGGACTTATTGTCACGCCAAAAAATATCCAAGCCAGTGGCATAACCACTTCCACTATTATTGTATTCCGAACCCAGCTGGGGAAATTCAGTATTGAACTTTACCAGGTCATCATAATCCTTGTAGTACGCTTCTGCACGAAACGTTTTTCCATTATTCAGATATTGGTAGTTTAAGATGTAATGCGAGGTCTTTTCCGAAGTCAGGTTTTGGTCAAATTTCAGTACATCCCGGATCGGATTTTGGTAAAAGTCACCATAGGCCATGGAGAATTGGGAAAACGCTCCGCTCTTATAGGCCAGGGATAATCGCGGGGAAAAGGTAAATTCGTCCAAGACCGAGGAATTTTCCAATCGCCCTCCCAACTTAAGGGCAAAGTCATTGCTGAAAAAGATATCACCTTCAACAAAACCCGCCCAAAGCACATCATCAAAAGCACTTTCAAATGTGAATCCGTCAGGAGCGGCGAACGTTTCCTCGTAATCCACATTAAAGAGTTCCGCACCTACATTCAATGAATATCTATTAGTGAACAGTTTTTTTACCTTGACCTTAACATGACCGGCCGTTTCATTGTTATCTATGTCATTTTCCATAAAGCCAATGTCGTTGGTGTCCCGGGAAATGCTAGCGCCTGTATTGATTATCCAATCATTTTCAAGATAAAACTTGTACGATGAATTGAAATACAGATTATTATTTTTCAAACGAAAGCGTACAAAATCGTCAAAGTTGATGTCCTCCTGATCAATGTCCAGGTTGGAATGGTTAAAGCCCGTATACAACTTAAAGATACTGCGTTCGCCCTTGCTTCGGAAGACAGCCTCACCGCCAAATGATTCAAAAGGTCTATTCCATTGCATGCCTTGGGTTGATGGTATTAGGGTCTCATAGGGAGCCAAGTTGATGTATTGCGTGTTCAAACTTAGGGACTCACCACCCCAAATCTCCGTATGGGCCAATTGTGCCCCTACCGACAATGCCCCAACTTCTGTTTTTTCCTGATCGGGGACATCTGTGGTATTCATCAGGAGAACGCTGGACAAGGCCTGTCCGTACTCTGCGGAATACCCCCCTGTACTAAAGGTAATGCCCTTAAAAAGCATCGGGGAAAACCGGCTCCTGGTAGGAATATCCTGTGCGGTACCAAAAAAAGGTTGAAATACTCGAATTCCATCAATAAAAACCTGGGTTTCCTCTGCTCCGCCCCCTCGAACAAAAAGGCGGCCATCCTCGTTTACCGTTGTAGTGCCGGGTAACGTTTGTAGGGCACCCACAACATCGGCCAAGGCTCCTGCGGTGGTTACAATATCCAATGGTTTTAGCACGGAGACTTTGGAGTTATCACCCGCTTCAAAAGTACCAGCGGTAAGGGTGACCCCGTTCAATTGGTTGATAGCTTCAATCATTACAATATTCAGGTTTTTCAAATAGCCCACTTCCCCCATTTCATAGTGGGTTTCATATGCCAATGCGGAAATCACCAACGTCTGTGTTCCGGTTTCTGATGTTTCAAAGAAGAATGTTCCCTCATCTGTGGTAGAGGCGCCGTCGTAAGTGCCTTCCAAAAAAACATTGGCGCCTGATATGGCATTGCCTGATTTGTCGGTAACTGTTCCATTGATGGTTGTCTGGGCCAAAGAGACCCAGAAACTCATGAGACTGATAAAAATGGCTGTTTGATTTTTCATGACTGTTCGTTTTTGATGGTTCAAAAGTCCTATACCCCTTCTTAGGAAAAAATTTAGAACGTCCGAACTGTTGCTTTTTGTGGATGGACTGTACGGCCTAGTGTGGTATCATTACTTTGATCTGGCCATCCTAAAATTTCATAACTTACCTACAACTCTCAATCCAGCCCATGAAAAAAATAGTACTGCTGTTATCCGCCTGCGTGGTAACTTCCGTTTCCTTTTCGCAAAACCTCAAAAAAGCAAACATCCTTGATGGGATGATCCAGCAAGGAATGAAAGACTGGAAAATTCCCGGTCTGGCGACTGTTGTCATCAAAAACGGCGAAACCGTTTTCAAAAAAGCATATGGGATAAAAAGTATCGAAACAAAAGAACCGGTAACGGGCGAAACCCTTTTTGCCATGGCTTCCACGACCAAGGCCATGGTGGCCATGGCATTGGGTATTTTAGTGGATGAGGGAAAACTACATTGGAATGACAAGGTTACGGATTACCTCCCTAATTTTCAGCTTTCCGATCCGTACATTGCCACCGATGCAAGGGTAAAGGATCTACTTACCCATAATCTGGGGATGGCAAATGCCGATGTGCTTTGGGTATTGGATAGTGTTTCCACAAACAACACCCTAAAAAGGTTTAAACATGCCAAAAAAGTGTACCCCTTAAGGGGTGGGTTTGTATATCAAAACATTATGTACGCCGCGGCGGGTGAGGTCATTGAAGCCGCAAGCGGAATCCCTTGGTACCAATTTGTTGAAACCCGATTGTTTCAACCCTTGGGTATGGAACGCTCGCAAGCCAAAGCCACTAATATTGTAAAGGTTGGAAATTATGTAAGCCCGCATTATAATTTTAACGAGGGCGGTATAAAAACGGTGGATAGAAATTATTCCGATCAAATTGGTGCGGCCGGAATGATGTGGTCCTGTATTGATGATATTTCCAAATACCTCAAATTTATTCAAAACAAGGGCGTGCAGGACCAAGATACCATCATCCGACCCGAAACGTTTAAAATGCTTTTTCAACCCCATACATTGATTCCCCAGTCTCAATTTTATCCCACGGCAAGACTTACCGATCCGAATTGGTTGAGCTATGGCTTGGGATGGTTCCAACATGATTATAGAGGTGAAAAATTAGATTTCCATACGGGCAGCCTACTAGGGCTTATCGCCATTGCCGGTGTGATACGCGACAAAAATACAGCAGTATACGTCTTTGGAAATATGGATCATGCCGAACTGCGGCATGCCATTCTATACCAAGTCATGGACCTATATGCTTTTGATGATGAAACCACCAATTGGCATCCCAAAGTCTTTGAACTCTATGAAAACATTGCAAAGAAGGACAGGGAACAGCGAAAAACGATAACGAAAAATCGTGTTCTCAATACAAAACCATCATTAAATCTTGAGGCATACGCGGGAAATTACCAGCACCCTTTGTGTGGCGATGTAACCATTATAACCGAAAATCAAACGCTACTCCTCAATTTTAACAATTTTCAACAGGTAGATGCCTCCCATTGGCACTATGACACTTTTATGTCTGTTCCGAACCAATTATTTGCGTCACCCAATGAATTGAATTTTCATTTGAATGGTCATGCCAAGGTGGACACTCTTGAGTTTTTGGGATACACGTTTAATAAAATTAACTAACTGAATAAAAATGGGAATATTTTGGGATTTACTCCAACAGGACGAATTGGAAAAACAGCAAAGGCAGGCCGATAGTGTCGAAGAACGTGTAGAATGGCTTGAGGCCGAGTTGGAAAAAACGAAATCGTTATTACGGAAAACCTTGGAAGCCTTAGAGGGCCATATGGGCAAGGACATTGATGGTGATGGACTAACCGGAAAGGCCTACTAGGTATATGGCCACCATTGACATCATCACCCTTGTCGCCATCATTCTTTTTGCCAGATTGGGAGTACGTTTGTATTTCAGATACCAAAAATTAAAAAAGGACGAAAAAGACCCACCAAACCATGATTAAATTCTTTAGAAAAATCCGTCAGACCTTTCTTGCCAACAATTCATTCAGCAAGTACCTGCTGTATGCCATGGGCGAAATCACCTTAGTGGTCATCGGAATCTTAATCGCCCTTCAAATCAATAATTGGAACGACAACCGAAAAAACCGTCTTAAAATAGACCAGTTGCTTAAAAAGGTACGGGAAGAACTGGTACTGAACATCCATTATTCGGATGATGTCACTGCATTCTATAGATTTAAGGAAAAAGATATAGGGGATGTTCTCCGCAAAAAAGTAACATTGGAAGATTACGAGAATTCGGGTTTGGTCTATTTGATTTGGAACAACACCACATTGGATTTGGCGGATGATGCCGCTAGGGAACTTGATAGCTACACCGATCTTTTAAATGAAGAACAAGATAGCCTTATATCAAATATCAATCGACTGTATAGTGGGTTTAAACCCACACTGGATGTTAGCGATGCGGCCATTGAAGAAGCAGTACTTGACTTTGAATCAAGAATAAAAAGAACGACCTCTTGGTATTATTTAAGCAATAATCGTGAAAACTTACCGAAGAGGGCCTACCAGTTTTTCTTGAATGATACTTTATACTTGAATGATGTCGCCTATTATGAATCAACGGGGCTGAACAACCATTTTAGATATAATGCACTTTTCAATAGTGCGGCAAAGGATTTATATATTGATTTGTCCAATTATTTAAAGATGGGGGTGGACAGTACCCTTATTAAACCCGTTGACCAAATTGAACATTATCAGGGTACTTATGTGCTACAAAACCAACAGAAGAAGGACACCTTCATTATCAAGAAGAAAAACAACAAATTGGTCTACGATTGGATCGATCGAAATGGTTCCGATACTTATTCCTTATATCCGGAAAACAAGGATGAATTTGTACTTGTCATCTGGTTCGCCAAACTAATCCGTGATGAAAATGATGGCGTTACCGGTTTTAAATTAACCTTGGGGAGTAGACCAGAGCAAGAGTATCTGAAAATTAACCAATAAAATTTTTAATCCTGAAAAGCGCTAACTAGGCAGTCTTATAGAACATAAAGAATTGGACGTGTAACAGAATCCAAAATCAGTAGACCTATCTTTTAAAGTTTACTGACCCCTAAAGCAAACCTCATGATACATAACAAATTTTGGCAGGCCTTTTTTGCTCTTGCCCCTATGATTATTGGAATACTTTCCATTGGTTATTACATTTACTTTGTATTTGATTTGGTCACCGATATAGAAGCGGTCCAGGCCATGGGCAACGAGCCGGAGGCAAGCATGATATTGGGCAATATTGCATGGTTCATAGGATTTATAGTCCTGATGATAGCCATCTCTTTTTCCAGCTTTATATTCTATATTGTGCATGCGGTACAGAATCCCAATTTGAAGGGAAATAATCTCTTAATAGTTTGGATTTTACTCTTCGTTTTTGTCGGAGGGATAGGACAATTCATCTATTGGCTTGTGGAGATTGTTAGCAAAAGAGCTAGTGCAATCACTCCTTGATTTTATCTATGCACCAAGAAATTAAAATTGTAGATTTCAGTCCTTCCCACCAACATGCTTTTAGGGCATTGAATGAGGAGTGGATATCCAAATATTTTGTAATGGAAGAAGCAGATTTTAAAGCCTTGGACCATCCTCAGGAATACATTCTCGACAAGGGGGGGTACATAGCCATTGCTTTGCTAAATCAAGAACCTATTGGTACCTGTGCCCTTATGAAAATGGAACATGCCCAATTTGACTATGAACTGGCCAAAATGGGAGTGTCTCCCAAAGCCCAAGGTTTAGGGGTAGGTTATCAATTGGGCACCCAGGTAATCCATAAGGCCATGGAACTTGGTGCCAAGAGTATTTTTCTGGAGAGCAATACTATCCTTGAACCCGCAATCAGGTTGTATAAAAAATTGGGATTTAAGGAAATTACACCTATAACAACCCCTTATGAACGATGTAATATACAGATGGCTTTGGAAATAATATGAGAAAACCATTCTACACCAAGAGAAACAAAGAACTATTCAATAGTCCATAAAATCATATCAATACTATTTATTGACATTTCACTGTTAAAAACTTTATTTTACTGTTAAAATAGCACCCTTTAAAGTCGGTAGCTTTGTAATAGTTTCCCTGTTAATTTAATATTCGTCATGTTTTTAGTATTAAAAAAACTGACATTACCCTATTCTTTTGAGCAGTGGCACTTAAGTCTAATAGCAACCCTACCAAAAATAATAGGTGGGTTCTTCCTAACATTTTATTACAGTGCCCATAACATGGGCGTTCCTTGGGAGTCCGATTTTAACAATCTGGTTCCATTTGAAATTTCTCCCAAGTTTGTTGGTCATGTTCAAGACTTTGGTTTCATCTTTTCAAAATACCCAACTTTCTTTGCAACGGCCATGGCGTTTTCCATGTTCTTTGGTGGTATCTGCCTAATCTTGGGCTTTTTTACAAGAATAGCTTCTTCACTTATTTTTTGGGCAATGTTGATGACTTTATTGTTCCGTGAATACGATTATACATGGAGTTATATTCCAATTTTTACGTTCCTGTCGGTAAGTATATTGGGACTTTGGTTCGGTTCTGGGCGTTTTGGTCTGGACTATTTAATTGCCAAAAAAATGAACTGGTTGTAACAAATCAACGGTTCGCCCCAAAATTTTTACAGTTCGGTAGTTACTTCTTTCCAATGATAAACTGACGGGCAATATTTGGGTCATCATTAACTTTTAAAATCAAGAAACGTATGAAAAGGATTGTACTTTTTTTAGGACTGGCACTGATAAGCCTTAAGGCTGTAGCACAAGAGGAAACCGTTACCATTACAGTTACCATTGAAAACGTTTTGAATGACGAAGGCACTGTTTTAGTATCCTTGCACACCTCAGATACCTTCATGAAAGGCGGGGGAATCATAGACCTCGCAGAAAAAGCAAAAAAAGGTCAGGTGACCTTAAGCTTTGAAAATGTTCAACCTGGCACCTATGCCATCATGGCCATGCATGATGCCAATAACAACAAAAGAATGGACTATGAATCCAATGGGATGCCAAAAGAAAGTTATGGAATGAGCAGAAACGATATGGCCATGGGACCTCCAACTTTTGATGCCGCAAAATTTGTGGTTACCAATGAGGATATAAGCTTCAATATCCGATTCTAAACACTGTTTAAGTCTTTGCCAAAACCTCCAACCGATGGCTCATCGGTTGGAGGTTTTTAATTGATAGATGATTCCAATTTTAATTGCCAAAATAATAGGTTTTACCAATAGATTCGTAGTTTCGTATTTCAAAGACATAACATGACCATCACCCAACTACAATATGTTCTTGCTGTAGCGGAATATCAGAACTTTACCTTGGCAGCAGAGAAAAGTTTCGTAACGCAGCCTACCTTGTCCATGCAGGTTCAAAAACTAGAAGACGAATTGGATGTTTTAATTTTTGATAGGGGCAAAAAACCCATAGCCATTACCGAAATTGGTAAAAAAATTGTTGCGCAGGCTAAAAATATTGTAGCAGAAGCTGAACGGATGAAGGACATTGTAGACCAAGACAAAGGGTATGTTGGTGGTGATTTTGTGTTGGGCATCATCCCAACCGTAATGCCGACCCTACTCCCCATGTTTTTATCCACTTTTGTAAAAAAATATCCAAAGGTCAATTTAATTATAAGGGAACAATCTACGGACACCTTAATCCGAAATTTAGAAGAGAACCATTTGGATGCTGCCATTGCCGCCACCCCATTGGAGATGGATTTTCTTATTGAGCGGCCTTTGTACTATGAACCTTTTGTAGGATATGTTCCCCCAAATCACAGACTGGCGCAACAAAAAGAGATTTCCACCACAGATCTTGATATTTCCGATATTCTGTTGTTACAAGATGGGCATTGCTTTAGGGAAGGTGTGATCAACCTTTGTAAGTCCGATAAAAACCTACAAAAGGAACATTTTCAAATTCAAAGTGGCAGTTTTGAAACCTTGGTCAACTTATCGGATGAGGGATTGGGTATGACTTTATTACCCTACCTTAATACCCTTTCCTTGGATAAAGGAAAAGGGATGAACCTAAGGCATTTTGAAAAACCCTCTCCTGCTCGGGAGATAAGTTTGATATTTCATAAAAGTGAACTGAAAATGCAAATTACGGAAGCCTTGAAAGATACTATTTCGGGAATTGTAAGGGGAGCCATTGCTTTTCAAGATGTGGAGATTGTAAGTCCCCTAAATAAATAAACCGCCTTTTCGGCGGTTTATTCTATGATTTAAGATACATTAAACTCTGTTGTAACTCCGGTTTATCAGTGATGAACTGTTTTAACCAGATTCTCAGCTCTTCGATTTCTTCCGGTAGAAGCCTGGAAACCGCTTTTCTCACCTCTTTAGCGAACAACTTCGCATCAAAACTTACTTTTTGCAAAACAGTCTTGGTATACTCTAGCATTGCTCTAGCCATAATGTCAAAAAAGATTATTTAAGGTTAAACACGTTGCCTTACGAAATTACTTAGAAAAGGTCTAAATTGGAAGGGATAATCCGTTAAAAATTGGATAATTTGATGTTAAATTCAATGATAGGTTCTTTTCAAGTATTTTTTAATCAACTACTTAGATTAAAAATTGTTACTGCTGTCCTGACATTTTCCTTTGTAGCAGGTTGCTCTAGCCTTCCTCATAAGACTATGAAAAAAGAGGTTCTGGGTGATTTTCAATCTGCAAAGTTCAAGGCACAGCACACCGGTTTTTTAGTGGTGGATGTAGCAAATAACGATACCTTGATCAACCTAAATGGCTCTAAATATTTTACACCGGCAAGTACGGCCAAGCTATTCACACTGTACACCTCCCTGAAGCTTTTGGACGATACGATACCCGCATTGAAGTACGTAGAGCAAAATAACACACTTATTGCGATGGGCACAGGCGATCCATCCTGGTTACACCCCTATTTCAACAATGAAATCCCTATCAATTTTCTGGGACAGTATGACTCCATTGCCTTTTTTATGGACAATTATGCCGGAGGTAAATTTGGACCTGGCTGGGCTTGGGAAGATTATCCCTACTACTTTTCCCCCGAAATTAGTCCATTGCCCCTTTTTGGAAATGTGGTTACTTTGGAGGTCAGTGATTCCCTAAAAGTCACCCCTCAATTCTTCTCGAAAAAAATTTTAAAAAAAAATGGAATGCCACCAAGGACGTGGAAGGAAAACCGATTTTATTTACCTGATATTGACCCGGACACCTTGTACGTGCCCTATATTACCTCTAAGGAGCTGACCTTAGCACTTCTAAAGGATGCCATTGATAAGAACATCCAATTAGTGGACTCCCTGCCGTTGAAAAAGTGGAAAATACTTCCAGGAATTCCAAAAGATTCGATTTTAAAACAGATGCTTTGGCAAAGTGATAATTTTTTGGCCGAACAATTGATGTTGACCTGTTCTTCCACCTTGTCGGACACCTTAAGCTTTGAAAAAGCGAGAAATCTTATTTTAGGGAGTCACCTTAGTAGCCTGAAACAAAAACCCAGATGGGTAGACGGCTCCGGGCTTTCCAGATATAATCTCTTCACCCCGGAGTCCATGGTTATGGTGCTCCAAAAACTGTACTCGGAAACGGATTTCGACCACGCGCCGCACCCACGCGTCGACCGGCGCGTTCTCGGCGCTCTCGGTCGGCAGGATCAGCGCCATCGACCCGTCGGGCACCGTGACCACCTGCGAATTGAA
>JBCDBE010000014.1:0-44703 GCA_039184365.1 Bacteroidota bacterium
TCTGAGAAGGGTATTGGGATGCTGATTCCTGTATTTTCTATCGTTTTTCTGGTTCTGGCAAACAGGGCCATCAAAAAGGATGAAGATCTTGTAAAATCTGTGGATCGTTTACGTTAGACCTAACATCTTAGTAGTATTAGTGCGAGAAACCCCTACCATTTGGTAGGGGTTTTGCATTATAAAGAAAAGGCTTGAAGGAATTGGGCCACATTGCCTCCTGCTTCTTTTACTGTTTTAAATGCTTTACTATTGCTGTCCAACAATGGATTGGTATGATTTAAATGGATAAAGTGTACTTTGGATTTGTCTTCCTTGGGCAGGCTTTTAAAAAGCGCCATACTTTCAATAACAAGAGGATGTGGAATTTCTGAAATGTCCCGATTATTGATTTCCTTTCCGTCATAGAAAGTGGCATCCAAAAAGGCGTAGTCCACCTGCTTGATCTCCTCAACTATGGAAGTGGTCCACTTTCCCCATTTATCAATATCCGGAATAAAAAGGATTGATTTATTTGGCCCTATAATTTTGTAACCCACGGTTTCTGAAAATTCGTCCCGATGCGGAACGGTGAATGGTACTACCGAAAGATTTGAAGTAAGTACAATTTTTTGTCCATCAAAAATGGGTTGAAGAGCAATGTTCTTTAAATCAACCAATTGACTCCAAGGGCCATTGGTTTCTAAAAAACGTTTCATTTTAGGCATTACATAAACGGGAACGGAATTGGCCCCCAGCGCTTCGCGACCTAAAAACAGCAGTCCGGAATAATGGCCTATATGGGCATGGGTGAGAAAAATACCATTGGGGGTTTCTTGATTTTGATTGGTGTACTTTTTGAAGACTTTCAATTGTCTGGACATATCTGGAGTCGCTTCAAAGAGATAAGTCTTCTCATTCCCATGATCTATAACTCCTAGGGATACCACCATTCTTGTGGGGTCGGGATGTTCAAATAAAACAGCGCAACATTCCCTTCTACACCCAATATGGGGGCTGCCTCCGTCCTGTACCGTACCCAAAACGATCAAGGAGACCGTATTGGTTTGCGATAGCCCAGTTGTACAACAAAGTACGACCAATAATATCCAGAGTGTTTTCATCGTTTTCCCAATTCAATAACCTCCAAATTATCGATTTTTTCCCCATCAATCGTAAATCGAAGCATGGTCCGTACCCTGTGGAAACCATGCTTACCGCATGCGCCAGGGTTCATATGCAGCAATCCTAATTTCTTATCGTTCATCACTTTTAAGATATGGGAATGCCCACAGATGAACAGTTTTGGGGGATGTTGCCGCATCCCTTCCCTTACGCGGCGATCATAACGACCTGGATACCCCCCAATATGGGTCATCCATACATCCACAGCTTCACTCATAAAACGCTGGTGTTCGGGAAATTCCTTTTGGATGACATGGTCGTCAATATTGCCGTGAACCCCTTTTATGGGTTTTAGTTGGGCCAGGGTATCGGTTACCCGTAAATCACCAATGTCCCCTGCATGCCAAATTTCATCAGCCTGCCTGGCATACTTTAAGATGGTCGTATCCATGTGGCCGTGTGTATCTGAAAGTAAAAGTATCTTGGTCATACGCTAAAAATATGCTAAAAAATTAATGATCTACGGGGTCCGTATCGGTTTAAATTATATTTGGCCTTGCAAAACCTAATCCTTGCGCTACTTCATTGAATTTTCATATCAAGGTACTGCCTATCACGGCTGGCAAAACCAACCCAATGCCAAAAGTGTACAAGAGGTACTGGAAAAGGCACTTTCCACCTTACTTCATGAATCCACGGAAGTGGTTGGGGCCGGTAGAACGGACTCCGGTGTCCATGCAAAACAGATGTTCGCCCATTTTAATACCTCGAAGGACTTTGACTTCGGGGATTTGGTTTTTCGTTTGAATTCGTTTTTGCCAAAAGATATTGCGGTAGCTGGAATCAGAAAGGTTGCCTCAGAGGCCCATGCACGTTTTGACGCCACAGCACGTACGTACGAGTACTGGTTGGTTCAGGCAAAAAATCCATTTTATGGGGACAGTGCCCATTGCATTCTTAGGCCATTGGATGTGGTTGCCATGAACAAGGCCGCTAGCATTTTAATGGAGTATCAGGATTTTGAATGCTTTTCCAAATCCAATACGGATGTGAAGACCTTTTTATGTGATGTACGGGAAGCTGTTTGGAAGAACGATGGGGAAAAATTGATTTTCACCATTTCTGCCGACCGGTTTTTACGTAATATGGTACGTGCTATTGTGGGAACGCTTTTGGCGGTGGGAATGCATAAGGGAAAGCCTGAAGAAATACGGGCCATTATTGAAAGTAAGGATAGGGGCAGGGCAGGGGCATCGGTGCCAGCAAAAGGATTATATTTGACCAAAGTGAGCTATCCAGAAACCATTTTTAGATGAGCAGGGAACAGGAGATTGGCAAAGCATTTGACTTCAAGCTATTTCAACGTGTTTTTGGCTTTGCCAAGAAATATCCGGGTGTTCTTGTCACGGTGGTTCTTTCAGGCATTCTGTCAGCGGTCTTTGCTGTTTTTACGCCTATTATTGTTCAGTACATTATCAATAAGGCACTTGATGAAAAAAATCATGAGCAGTTATTGACAGCTATTCTGGTAATGGGTTCCGTTCTTTTAGGGCAAGTGATTTTTCAACTTTTGTTCAATTATTTCGCCAACCTATTGGGAGAGTCGGTCATTAAGGATTTACGCATCAAGCTCTTTCGCAAAATGATGGCCTTTAAGATGACCTATTTTGATACCTCTTCCATTGGGGTTTTAGTGACCCGTGCTGTTGCTGATATGCAACGCATTGGTGAAATTTTCAGCCAAGGTTTTTTTGTAATTGTTGCCGATGTCTTAAAAATGGTCGCTGCTGCAGCCGTTATGCTTGTGATGAATTGGCGTTTGGCTTTGATTGTCTTTGCCATTCTTCCAGTTATACTTGTAGCGACCCGATTGTTTCAAAGGGCGATGAAAGTAGCTTTTATCGATGTTCGAGCCCAGGTAGCCAACCTTAATTCCTTCGTGCAGGAACGCATTGCCGGGATGAAGATCGTTCAGCTTTTTACCAGGGAAAGAATTGAACAGGAAAAATTCAGGTCCATCAACCAAAAACATCGCGATGCTTGGTTAAAAACGGTTTGGTATAACAGCATTTTCTTTCCGGTAGCGGAGATTTCAAATTCCATTGGAATTGGGTTGGTCGTTTATTTTGGGGTCATCCAACAAATCGAATCCATGCAGGATACTGCGGTGGGAACCATCGTGGCTTTTTTCTTTTTAATGGAATTGCTCTTTAGACCGCTACGTCAAATTGCGGATAAATTCAATACCCTGCAAATGGGCATGGTCGCTGCCAACAGGGTTTTTAAGATTCTGGATACGGATAGCCACATTGCCGATGCAGGTACCGTTGAGTTGCCACAAATCAAGGGAAATATTTCTTTTTCAGAGGTCCGTTTTGGCTATGTTGAGGGGGAAGAGGTGCTTCATGGTATTTCTTTTGAGGCAAAGGCGGGGGAGACCATTGCCATTGTAGGGGCCACTGGGGCCGGAAAATCGACCATTATCAATCTGTTAAACCGTTTTTATGAAATTAATAGTGGCCATATCCGTATTGATGGGGTGGACATCAAGGATTTTAAATTGGCATCCTTACGATCTCATATTGCGATTGTCCTGCAAGACGTTTTTCTTTTTGCGGATACCATTGGTAATAATATTTCCCTTAAAGATGGGGGTATCTCCGTGGAAGATATCGAAAAAGCTGCGAAGCAGATAGGCGTACATGAATTTATAAGCAGTCTTCCCGGAGGTTATGGGTATAATGTTAAGGAGCGGGGCACCATGCTATCCAGCGGGCAACGACAACTGATTGCTTTTTTAAGGGCTTATGTAAGCAATCCCGGAATCTTGATTTTAGATGAGGCCACTTCTTCCGTGGATACCTATACCGAACAATTGATCAAGGAAGCGACCAATAAAATAACCGAGGGAAGGACCTCCATTATTATTGCCCATCGATTGGCCACCATCAAAAAAGCAGATAAAATTTTGGTCATGGAAGCCGGGCAAATTGTAGAAATGGGTACCCATAAAACACTTCTTGAAAGTGGAGGTTATTACAGTGATTTATACCATGCCCAGTTTATGCAGGAGGAGATGATCTAGTTTTTTGGAACCATATCCTCTAGGGAAAGGACCCCTGTAAACAGTAAGACAAGATTAAATAAAATAGATACCCCAAAAAATCCAAAAACGAACAAGAGCACATAAATTGGGGCTCTCAATACGATTTGGAGGAGGGTTCCTTTAGAATTCCTACACGATACATAAAGGCAATATACAATCATCAATAGTGAATAGTAAAGGGATAGTTCCAAGTAAGTCTGGGGAATGAAGAGCAGAGTAAACAAAGAATAGGGAAACATAATAATACTAAACGCTGAAAGCGCATACATGGCAATGATGACATGTTCTGGAAGGTTATAGTTTTCCTTGTTGAACAATAAAAAACCGCACACAGCCAATAAAGGAATATAAAATAAGAACAGAAGTGAACTGTATTCTAAGGTAATCGCCATAATCTTATCCGATTCCACGCCTTTTGCAAAGGGCATCGCTGAAAAATCGATGGTATCCCAAGCAATATTCTTCATTACAAAAATGATTGCCCCGGACAATGTTAAGGAAATGGCCAAAAGGCTTACGGGATTCAAATACTTTTTTCTGATACCTGAAATATAACCTTTGCAGACCAGCTCCGGACGTAGTATCATATCTTTTAAGGTCCTCAAAAAACTGTTGTCCAAATTGAAATACCTTTCTATGATATCAAACCAAAGATTTTTGATGGTAATCCTGTTGCGGATGATTTTTGCTCCACAATCCGGACAAAAACTATAGTCCGTTCGCAGGTCATTGTTACAATTCATACATTGCATTACGCCAAGTCCTTTTTAATCATTTCAGATAGTTCCTCAAGACTTTTATAGAGTACAAACTCCCCATTTTTGATATAAGATATCAAACCTGTTTCTTCACTGACCACAAGACAGAGGGCGTCCGTTTTTTCGGTAATTCCCACAGCTGCACGATGACGCAGACCAAAACGCAAGGGAATATTGCGTTCATTGGAAACGGGAAGGATAACCCTGGTGGCCGTGATATAGTTGTCTTGGACAATGGCAGCCCCATCGTGCAACGGACTGTTTTTGTAAAAAATACTTTCTATGATGGGTTGGGTGATTTCAATGTTCATTTTATCCCCAGTAGACTTCACAAAGTCCAGATTATTGTTTCGCTCAATGACCAAAATGGCCCCTGTTTTACTCATTCCCATGTTTTTGGCGGCACCCATTATCGCATCTACATCTACCTCAGTGGGTAAGGCCTCTTGCTTTAAAAATTTAAAGTGACGGGCAAAGCTACGCTTGGAAGCTAAATTTGTTGACCCAATGAGCAGTAGGAACTTCCTAATTTCCTGTTGAAAAACGATGATCAGTGCAATAAGACCAATGTTCATAAACCCCCCTACCATACTGCTTATCATCTTCATTTGAAGCAGTTCGGTCAGTTTCCATAATGCCCAAACGATAACAATTCCGATAAAAATATTGATGGCAACCGTGCCCTTGACCAGTTTATAGATGTAATAGAGCAGTATGGCAACCAGGACGATGTCTATTAAATCCGTGATTTTAAATTCAAGAAAATTCAAAAACTCCAAAGGTTACCTGTTTTTGTAAAATTAGCGAAAATGTTTGGTGCACTCCTATTGGCCGTTTTGCAGGGCAGTATGAAGTTGGATACATTCAACGGCCTCTTTCACATCATGCACCCTTAAGATGTTGGCACCCTTCCTCAAAGCGATCATGTGAAGGGCAGTAGTGCCATTCAGTGCTTCAACTGGGGTGGTGTTCAACGTTTTATAGACCATTGATTTTCTGCTAATACCAACAAGAATGGGTTTCTTTAGGTTTTTGAATAGGCTCAGGTTTTCCAATATTTGAAAGTTCTGTGAAGTGGTTTTGGCAAAACCAAAACCTGGGTCAATGATGAGGTCGTTCATTTTTTTAGTCCTAGCCCTTTCAACGATTTCGGAAAAGTAAAACATCATGTCTTTTAATAAATTGTCGTACGCCGTTTTATCTTTCATGTTTTGGGGAGTTCCCCTCATGTGCATGGCAACGTAAGGCACTTGAAACTCTGATACTGCGTTGATCATACCCATATCCAAATGACCACCTGAAATGTCATTCACCAACGCCGCACCTACTTGTAAGCATTTCTTTGCGACCCCACTTCTAAAGGTATCCACAGAGATTAGGGCAGTAGGGAATTCGGTTAAAATAAGATTAACAATGGGAAGTATACGGTGCAACTCCTCGTCCTCTCGAATGTCTTTGGCACCAGGTCTTGAACTGTAGGCGCCTACATCCACAAAGGTCGCCCCTTCTTTAAGCATCCTTTCGGTGTGTTTAAGGATGTCATCCGGTTTTTTGTGTTTGCCTCCATCATAAAATGAATCTGGGGTAATATTCAAAATACCCATTACTTTTGGAGCGGATAGGTCAATCAATATTCCCTTACAGTTTATGGTCATTGGAGCTGCTTTGTTTTGAATGGTTTCAACTATCTTTGAAATTGCGAAAGGGGCACCCCAAAAGTAGTGCGGAAAATACGCAAAATCGCATACAGATGCAGCAAACTTCAGAACAATACGATGCCGTTATCCAGCGTTGTCGCGAATTATTTAAAAAAAAGACCAAGGATTACGGAACGGCATGGCGGATTTTACGACTTCCGTCCTTAACCGATCAGATTTTTATTAAAGCGCAACGCATTCGAAGGCTTCAGGAAAAAGGGGTAAGAAAAGTGGATGAGGGCGAACAATCCGAATTTATAGGTATTATTAACTATTCCCTGATGGCCTTGATACAGATGGAAAAGGGAGTGGTGGACCAACCGGATTTGGATGGGGAGGAAGCCTTGCAATTCTACAATATCCAAGCTGAAAGGACCAAGAAGTTAATGGAAGACAAAAACCATGACTATGGGGAGGCATGGCGGGATATGAGGGTCAGTTCATTGACCGATTTAATTTTGCAGAAAATCCTTAGGGTCAAGGAAATTGAGAACAACAAGGGAAAAACTTTGGCCAGTGAAGGGGTGGATGCCAACTATCAGGATATGGTCAATTATGGGGTTTTTGCATTGATCCATTTGAATCATAGAGGATGAAATATCTAGTAGGCTTTTCAAGACTATTTGTTGGGGTGCTGTTTATCGTCAGTGGCCTCATAAAGTTGAACGATCCTGTTGGTTTCTCCTTTAAACTGGAAGAATATTTTAGTCCGGCGGTACTGGATTTGCCTTTTTTTGAACCCTATGCGTTGGTCATCTCGATTTTTGTGGTCATCATCGAAGTATTGCTGGGAGTAATGCTATTAGTGGGATTTAAACCAAAACTGACGGTTTGGAGCCTTTTGGCCATGATCGTTTTCTTTACATTTTTGACCTTTTATTCTGCCTACTTTAATAAAGTGACCGATTGCGGCTGCTTTGGTGATGCCATAAAGTTGACACCATGGGAGTCCTTTACCAAAGATGTGGTGCTTTTGGTGTTGATATTAGTGTTATTAAAAGGACTAATTTTTATTAAGCCGCTATTTTCTAAAAAGTTGAATTGGGCGGTGGTCGGAGTGGCAACCTTACTTTGTATTGTGTTTTGCAATCATGTACTGAGCCATTTGCCATCCATTGACTTTAGGCCTTATAAAGTTGGGGCCAATATTGCGGAAGGAATGACGGTTCCCGAAAATGCCCCAAAGCCCATTCAAGAGTTTGCATGGAAATTCAAGGTCAATGGGGAAGAAAAGGTTTTTGTAACGGATGGTGGTTATCCGGACGTTGCAGGGGAGTTTATTGGGGTGGAAACCAAAGTGGTGCAAGAAGGATATGAACCACCAATCCATGATTTTACCATTGAAAGGGATGGGCAGGATTTTACGGACAAACTGCTGCAGGAACCCAAATTGGTCATGGTCATTGCCTATGATATGGCCAAAAGTGAACTGGATGCATTTGAAGAAGTGAAGACGTACACCAATGAAGCCTTGCGCAAGGGGTATAAGATCATTGGGATGTCAGCATCTGGTGACGGGGAGAGTCAGGCCATTATCCAGGAATACGATTTGAATTTTGACTTTTACTTTACGGATATGACCACCCTAAAGACCATTGTGCGTTCCAATCCCGCCATACTGGTTTTGGAAAATGGGACCATTCGACAAAAGAAACATTTCAATGATTTTGAAGGATTGAAATTTAACTGATTCCAAAAAAATCAATAAAACATATCAACAATTAAACCCACGAAAACATGAGAACCAAAATAGTTGCTGGAAACTGGAAAATGAATAAAAACTTGGAAGAGACGGAAGCACTGCTCTCAGAGCTTTCCGCCAAGCTTCCCGATACCGATGCGGAGGTCATCGTAGCCCCAACTTTTGTGAATTTGACCTCTGCCGTAAATCATTTGCAGCATTCAGTGGTTCAAGTGGCCGCTCAGAACATGCATTTTGCGGAAAACGGTGCCTACACGGGCGAAATCTCTGCAGATATGTTATTGAATATTGGCGTGGGAATCGTGATTTTGGGTCATTCTGAAAGACGTGCCTATTTTGGGGAGGATGATGCACTGTTAACTAAAAAAGTAGATGCTGCACTGACCAAGAACATGCGCGTTATCTTTTGCTTTGGTGAAGAACTGGAGGACCGAAAAAATGGAAGCCATTTTGATGTGGTCGAAAGCCAATTAAAGAACGCCATTTTTCACTTGCGCCAAGCGCAATGGAAAAACATCATTTTGGCCTATGAACCGGTCTGGGCCATAGGAACCGGAGAAACGGCCACACCAGAACAAGCACAAGAGATGCATGCCTTTATTAGAAAGACAATTGAAGGGGCTTATGGTGAAGAAGTTGCCAAAGGGATGGCCATTTTATATGGAGGTAGCGTAAAACCCGGAAATGCAGAGGAAATTTTTTCAAAGCCCGATGTTGACGGCGGACTCATCGGTGGAGCTTCGTTGAAGTGTGATGATTTTACCGCTATTATAAAGGCCATTTAGTTCTTGTAGCAGCAAGAACGAAAATCTATCCAATCCTAATTTTGAATTATTTAGAATTCATCTTTTCAATTTCCCCTGTGGAACCCGCCCGCGAAATATTGGTTGCAGAGCTAGGGGAATTGGGTTTTGACAGTTTTATGGAGACGGAAGGTGGCCTTTTGGCCTACATTCGTTCCGAGCAGTGGAAAGACCATCCCTTGGAGGCGCTTTATATCTTTCAAAACCCAGCTATTGAAATTAGCTGGACTTCAAAAGCGATCGAACCGCAAAATTGGAACAAAGGGTGGGAGAAGAATTTTCATCCTATTGAGATTAACGAAGATTGTCGTATTAGGGCACCTTTCCACCCAAAAAAGAATGTTCCTTTCGAAATTATCATCGAACCTAAAATGAGTTTTGGAACAGGGCATCATGAAACGACGTATATGATGCTCAAATTCTTGTTGGAGGAAGATTTAAATGGGAAAAAAGTGTTGGATATGGGTTGTGGAACCGGTGTTTTGGCCATTTTGGCCGAGATGCGTGGCGCCAATCAAATTGATGCCATTGATATTGATACCTGGTGCGTGGAGAACACCACGGAGAACATACGAAGAAACCGTTGTGTTGCTATTAATGTGGAGTTGGGTAATGCTTCAATTTTGATACAAAAAAAATATGATGTTATTATTGCCAACATTAACCGTAATGCCCTTTTAAAGGATATTCCAACCTACACATCGTGTCTAAATAAAAGTGGGGTGCTATTGCTCAGTGGGTTCTATTTGAGGGATTTAGATATGATTTCCACAAAATGTGGATCATATAATCTTCAATTTGAAAAAAATCTGGAAAAGAACGATTGGATAGCCGCAAAATATGTACATTAGGGACGGATGTAGCATGTCATGGGAGTAAAAGAAAAAATTTCGGAAGCGGTTTTACTGGAAGAGGAAGTCGTTAAGCAGAACGAGATTGTCCTTTTCAATGATGATGTCAATACCTTCGACCACGTCATCAATACCCTTATTGATGTTTGTGACCACACGCCTGAGCAGGCGGAGCAATGTTCGTTAATTGTCCATTACAATGGAAAATGTACCGTTAAAACGGGCGAGTATGACGATTTAAAACCGCGTTGTTCAAGGCTTTTGCAGGCAGGCTTAAGTGCGGAAATCATATAACCTACTACGTTAACCGAATAGGGTCTTCAGTCTAAAAAACCCAATATTTTGTCGTATCCATAAAAAACTTCTCTCTTTTTTGAGAATTTGGTGTTATATTTAAATCCAATCATGATTTGTTTACTTTTTTGGGTTTTTATAAGGCAAACCATCCCAAAAAAGTTAAACAAAACCAAAAAGAATTTATAATCTAAACTCTAAAAAATTCTCAAATGAAAAAAAATATTTTTGCATTTGCTTTGGTCTTAATGGCCTCGGTGGCCATAATTGTTTCCTGCGAAGATGACGATGATGCATCAGCGCAGGGGATCATACCTGCAAATTTAGTTATTGACTCAAATGTTTCCATGGACGGTTCAGGCATGGTTGAGATCACACCAAGTGCGGATAATGCCGTTACCTACGTGGTTAATTTTGAACCGGATGCGGACGCCGTAGTAGTGCGTCAAGGTGAAACGGCCTCCTATCAATATTCAACTGAAGGACTGGCAACCTATGAAATTTTTGTGACGGCCTATAGCATCGGAGGGGGTAATGTAAGCGCTTCAATCAGTGTAGAGGTAGAGGTTACCATTGACCCCAATGAAGTCTTGTTCGGTTCGTGGGTTATGGCCAATGAAGCCGGTTCACTCGGAGTTGGGCCTGCACCCGGCGATATAAGCTTCTTTGCAATTGACGGCACAGGACTTGTTCAAAGGGCATGTTATTTTAATGATACCTATATTTTTGGTGACGACGGTTCCTTTACCAACGATTTGGGTGATGAGACTTGGCTTGAAGGATGGCAAAGTGGTGAGGCAGACGCTTGTGGTGCTCCAGTTGCCCCACATGATGGTTCCGCTTCTGCCACCTATGCTTATGACCCGGCCGCGGGTACGCTGATATTGAACGGGGCAGGGGCATATTTAGGTTTGCCCAAGGCGGTTAATGGAGGGGAGCTTCCAAACGTAGATGTTCCTGATTCCATTACATATCAAGTGACCATAGCAGAGGATGGCAGTTCCATGGATGTAGTAATTGAAACGGCTACAGGTATTTTTTGGCAATACAAAATGGTCAAAGGTGATGGTAGCGATATTGTTGTTGATGATGGCGGAGATGACGGTGGTGATGGTCCTGTGGCACTGATCAATGGTGATTTTGAAGCAGGCAGCGACCCATGGACCGTTGGTGTGGGAACAGACCCAGCCCCCGTGGTTACCGAAGGCGGCAATAGTTTTTATTCAGTAAATGTTGAAACTGCTGGAGAAGTATTTAGTGTAAATCTTAGCCAAACGGGGTTAAATATTGTTTCAGGCACCAACTACATCTTAATGTTTGATGCATGGTCAGACCGAGAAAGGAGCATTGTTGCCGGTATTGGTCTAAGTGGTGGTGATTTTGCAAATACCAGCGTACCGGTTAACCTGACCACCACAATGCAAACATTTACCCTCAATATAACTGCAGATGGATTTGGTGATAGCAACAGCAGGGTACTTTTTGACAATGGAGGTGAAGTAGGAGTCGTAAACATAGATAATGTCAGTCTGGTTGAAGGTGGTGACGGTAGCGATACCCCTGGCCAAGGTGCTGGTGAAGGGCTGCCCCTTGAAACGGTGTTTACCAATTTGGTATGGGCCGATGAGTTTGATGCCAATGGTGCTCCCGATCCCACGAATTGGACATATGACCTTGGTACTGGTGATAATGGTTGGGGGAATGGAGAGATACAATCGTATACTGACGATGCTGCAAATGTGATCGTAGAAGACGGTAACCTTAAAATCACGGCACGTGCCGAAGCGGCGACAGGAGAAGGTATATATTATTTTGATGATTTCCAATTACTGGATGCTGGAGGAGTAAGCCAATCCGTAGTAGAGGATTTTGAGGGCGCCGCACCTACTTTTATTGGTTTTGATGGTGCATTTTCTGAGGTCATTATGAATCCGGATGCAACTGGGGTCAATACTTCGGCGACGGTGGCACGAACAACGAAAACCGAAGGTGCAACTGGAAATGCCGGATCTTTTTTTGATCTTCCTACAGGACTTGATGTACCGAATAATCCACAAATTAGTGTGAAAACATGGTCACCAATTACCAATGCGGTTGTTCGATTGAAGTTGGAGGACTCAACAAATGGTGCAAATTTTGCACAAGTCGATGCCACAACATCCGTGGCTGGGGCTTGGGAGGAATTGACCTTCGATTTCAGTGCTGCTGCTACTTTTAATTATGACAGGGTTGTTATCTTCTTTGATTTTGGTAATGAAGGAACCGCCGCCGCTGCATTTTCTTCGGCTAGGATAAAATCGGAAGGCCTACAGGAGTTTACGTACGGAAGGGTAGAAACAAGGGCCAAATTGCCCTCTGGAGGAGGCACTTGGCCAGCCATATGGATGTTGGGCGCCGACTACCTGACCAATCCTTGGCCAGCCGCAGGTGAAATGGATATCATGGAACACGTTGGCAACAATCAAGACGTTGTTTTAGCGTCCACACATGACCCCAATAATTTTGGAGGCAATTCCCGTACAGGCACGGTTATGGTTGACGGTGCTTCCGATGAATTCCACATCTATGAAATGGAATGGACGGAAACCGATATTAAGTTTGCCGTGGACGGAATAGTATACCATTCCGTTACCAATGATGGAACGTTACCCTTCAACAAGGATTTCTTCTTCATCCTTAATGTAGCCATGGGTGGAAGTCTTGGAGGGAATATTGATCCAGCATTTATGGAATCTACCATGGAAGTTGATTACATACGAATGTATCAATAAAATCTTTTTGAATGGTCTTTACAAAAGGTCAGCATTGCTGGCCTTTTTTCATTACATCTGTTCTGTTTTTTTATTCCCCCTACCACTGTACCTATTTCCATTTGACTTAAATGGATTGATCTTAATGAGGCCGTAAGGTGCTTTTTGAAATCAGGACGTTAAGACGTGTGGGCGTATCGGTACTTTTCTATCTTCCGTAGGAGGTTTTACTGCGTGAATTTGGTACCGAAAACTGAAATTGGGCAATTATTGAATGGGTTGCCACGCCTGTTGAAATTAAACGGTAGCGGCATCACAAGAAAATAAATTTATCAAGTAGTGATGAAGTGATAAATCGCATTTAAAACCATAGGTGTTTTTACAAAATTTAAGTGCTTGATCAACATGACCTCCACAAGTTTCTTTTTCCCCATTTTACCTGTGCGAGATTTTATGCTAAAATCCCAATAAATCCAGGGGTTTTTGCTGATTTGTAAAAATATAAGTCTTAAATTTATAATGTATGTCTTTATTGATTATAATTTTATTGAATTGACATTTCTTTAAGATTCGTTTGCCAACGAATTAAACCCTCTGAACATCGTTTTCAAGGGTACTAACCATTGATTTCAAAAATCAAACTTTAACTAAACTGCCATGAAAAAAAAATTGTTGGGATTCTTATTATTTCTAGTCTTAACCGGAACATATGCACAGCGGAACCAGGTGACGGTCATCGATGATGGAAAAGGCCCCAAGTTGGTGGTCAATGGTAAGGATTTCATGATCAATGGAATGAATTGGGATTATATTCCTATAGGGACCAACACCGTCAATGCTGCTTTTTGGTCAAAATCCGATGATATCATCAAGGCAGGCATTGATAAGGAAATGTCACTCTTAAAGAATATGGGGGTCAATGCAATTCGGCAATACACCGGTGTCCCCGCAAAATGGATTCGATACATCTATGAAAATTATGGAATCTACACGATGTTGAATCATTCGTTCGGAAGATATGGTTTGACCATAGACGGAGTGTGGACCCCAGTAACAATTTATGATGAGCCAAAAACTGCCGAGCTCCTAATGAATGAAATGAAGGAATTGGTCCAAGGGTACAAGAATACCCCTGGGCTTCTTATGTACTTACTGGGGAATGAAAATAATTATGGTCTTTTTTGGGCTGGCGCAGAAACTGAAGATTTTCCAGATGATGAACAGGAAAAGCAGTTCATAGGGGAAAAAAGGGGAAGACCCATGTACAGGTTGATGAATGAAGCGGCAAAAATGATGAAGGAATTGGATACATCCCACCCTGTCGCCATTTGTAATGGGGACATTCTTTTCATTGATATTATTGCAGAGGAATGTAAAGACATAGATATCTATGGTACCAATACATATCGTGGGATTTCCTTTGGAGATATGTTCCAGGTTGTTAAAGACAAGCTCAATATACCAGTGATGTTTACGGAATTTGGCGCAGATGCCTACAATGCCATTGAAAATCAGGAGGACCAATACTCACAAGCGTACTATATGGTGGGAAATTGGAAAGAGATTTATGAGAATGCCGCTGGTTTGGGCAAGGTAGGAAATTCCATTGGTGGTTTTACCTTTCAGTTCAGTGATGGTTGGTGGAAGTACGGATTTGATGACAGAAGGAATGCCAATGTGCACGATAATATTGCAACTTGGTCCAATGGGGGGTATGCCCGGGATTTGGCCGAAGAAGGAGCCAATAACATGAATGAGGAGTGGTTTGGTATTTGTGCCAAGGGAGCCACTAGTCCAAGAGGCCTCTACGAACTCTACCCCAGGGCGGCTTATTATGCCCTGAAAGAGGCACATCAGTTGAATCCTTATGGGGAGGGGGTAAATCTCGATTTTGTTCAAAACCACTTTGACAACATCCAATTAATGGATGCCATGCTCAAGGCACGTGGTGATAAGGCGGCCTTAAGTGGAGAGGGGAGCAATCTGCTTCGTATAAGCAATCTTCAGGCCAGGTTTTCAACATTTAGCACCGGGGGTAGCCTGATCACTACACCGGACACCCCAGACCCGGATGATCCCAATACCTTTCCCAATCAATTGGGATTTGATCATATGGAATCGTATTTTATTGGGGTGGAAGGAAACCCAGCCTCCAACATGCGGGCAGAAGTGAACCTAAACGTCGTGGGCAATGTGGCCCAAAATCCCATTAATGAGATTTTTTACGAGAATAACTCCCGTCCAATTGATGTCAATACTGACTCCGGAGATGCGGTTGTTTCAGATGTCAACCGGATTCGGGTGTATCAAGCAGAATTTGAATGGAATGCCAAGGAGTTCGATATAAGGGGATTCTATAGAACCGGTCATTATCATTGGGGCTATGAGGGTGATTTTTTTGGATTTTATCCCGAGGCCAACTATGGTCCCAACCTGGATATTTACAATGGGGAAATTTTGGGCGCCGAAATAGATGGTAAGGGCCCGTTAAAGGGATTGAAAGCGGCTATTGGACCACAGTTGTGGTGGGGAGCCAATCCAACCATGCTCTTTAAGTACAAAACACATTTGGGCAAGTTCGATATCACGGGAATTTATAATAGGGATTTTGAAACCGATGTGGTTTTGGATGCGAATGGAAGACGTGTTTTGGACCTCAATCAGACCCGTAGTGGGGTAATTCCCCCATGGCCGACTGAAAGGGCCTCATTGGTCTTAGAACGGGAATTTGGGAAGTTTGACGTGGCACTGGGGGGAATTTGGGCCGGCAGCCCCTTAAATGATCTTTCTTTTCAGGACGTTACGGGAACTGCGGGCAACTACGTGGTTTTTGAAGATAGGATTCAGACCAGTGACAATTGGGGTGGAAAGGCCAAAATCACGTATGAAGGGGGAAAGTTCAATTGGTATGGACAAGCCTCGGCCATGGGCCTAATTGCAAATGGAGGTGCCGATCAAACCATCACTTTTACCGGTTGGAAACTTAGGGATACCGGTAGTGGCAATGTAACCAGTGTATTTTCTGGATTTACGTTTGCCACCGGTAAATTTCAATTTGCCCCAAACTTTATGTGGCAAAAACCCATTGTGGAGGCCATTCCGCAGGATGCTCAAGGACCGGCCCGCTTAAGGAATATCATTGACGACCCGTTTTCGGTGCGGGCCAATCGAGAGACTACTGCTGGAGAGCTGTTGATCACATTTGACCCAACACCCGGGACCTGGATGTATGAGTGGGACAATGACAGGGCGGAAGATGCCAAATTCGCCATGAATTTAGGATTTGTGTACCGCCACTTGCCCACAACGATGGACTCTCATATCGGTTTCAATGCGGATAGGGAGTTCTTTGCCTTTCCCAATTCTGCACCCGCGGAAGACCTTTGGGAAGTACATTCCAGAATAGTCTCCAAAATTGGGCCGGATTTTGGCATGGTGGGGAAGTTTTATTACGGCAACGGTCAGGGCAATGGCGATTCGCAACGCTTGATCAAACGTTTTGGTGGTGATGTGCGAATACTCTATAAAAACTTTAAACTACGTTACGAGCAAAAAATTAATGACTGGGGACCTTATGATTACCATCAGGATTTTAACCTTACCTATCCCGTACAATTGATGTTGGACATATCGACCACCCTGGGCAAGCCAGATTGGTTCATCCTACCCAGTACCCAAGTGGGGATACGTGGTATTTGGCGATCGTTGAATGAATTTTCACCAAGGTATTTGCCCAATCAGGGTCCTGAATTTTCAAATGAACCTAATATAAGTCCCGTAGGCTTTGATAATGGAAATGAGTGGGAGATCATGACCTATGTACACATTAATATTGGCAAATAAAGAAGAGATCAACATGGAAAACAACAAACATATCAACTTGCGCCCCAAGCTACTTTTGGGCTTGGGAATTGCCTTACTTTTAGGTTGTGAAAGAGATTTTTCGGATGATGTACAGTTTGCAACATTTTCTTCCAATGGGGACATATTTACGGACGAACCAGTTGGCCTTACCGATGAATTTTTTGATTCCTTCGATCCCAATACCGGAGCAAATCCTGAAGGTTTTGGTACCGATGATAATGTTGCTTTTCAAGGGTCATCTTCCATACGGATTGATGTTCCCGCTCCCGATGACCCTGACGGAGGTTTTATTGGGGGAATTTTCTTGGATCGCGGCAATGGTAGGAACTTAACAGGTTTTGATGCCCTGACCTTTTATGCAAAGGGCTCCACAACGGCTACCATTGGTGAAGTGGGATTTGGAACCGATTTTGGTGAAAATAAATTCGCAGTAACCGCACGGGATATCCGATTATCCACAGATTGGAGAAAAGTGATCATTCCTATACCAGATGCGTCAAAATTAGTGCAGGAAAAAGGGATGTTCTTTTTCTCTGCGGGTACGGAAAGTACCAATGGTTTTGGGTATACCTTTTGGATTGATGAGTTACGGTTCGAAAGTTTGGGAACAATAGCACAATCCCAACCTTCCATTTTGGGGGGCAATGACAGCCGTTTTCCGGCGGCGGTAGGGCAAAGTCTTACCATAAGCAGCTTACAACAGACCTTTAATTTGGAATCTGGAGTTAATCAAACGGTTATTCCGGCACCTTCTTACTTTGATTTTGAAAGCTCAGATCCCAACGTGGCTTTTGTCAGTGAACTTGGTGAACTCACCGTGGTCACTATTGGTACAACCGAGGTTACGGCATCCATTGCTGGCGTGCGGGCCGCAGGTAGAATATTGGTGGAGTCATCCGCAACGGCGCAGATCATTTCCATTTTTAGTGATTTATTTGCTGATGTTCCCGTGGATAATTTCAATGGATTTTTTGAAAACCAAACCACAGAGGGGGGAGTCGTTAATGAGAATGGCAATGATATCATACAATATACCAACCTTAATTTTGTCAGCATCAATTTCTTTAGTGAAGCAAACAGGATAGATGCCTCTGAAATGACAACCCTTAACTTGCAGATAAGGGTGGATGAAGCTGTTGATCCTGATGATTTTATCCGATTGGAACTAAACAATTTTCTTAATGGCGTTGAATCTGGTTCCTCCTTTACCCTATCATCGTCAGAGCTGATTGCCAATGAATTTGTAGACTTTTCCATTCCACTCTCCAGTTTTAACGGTTTGACGGATAGATCTGGACTTGGATTACTATTCTTTGTGTCTGATGGCACCATATCCAATATCTCGGTAGACAACATTTTCTTCTCTGTGGAATAATACATAAAACGGTAAAAAGCAATGAAAAATAAAATTTTAAGTACACCTATGAGATCAAGATTAGGGCAAAAGACGCTTATTTTGAGTATGTTCCTTTTGGTTCTTCTAGGTTGCGAAACTGATGATACCCAGACCGTAGCCAGGCTCACCACTTTGGTGTGGGAAGATAACTTTGACGTAGACGGCGCACCAGATCCGAATCGTTGGGGTTATGACCTGGGTGATGGTACCGAACAAGGTCTCCCTGGTTGGGGCAATGAAGAATTGCAATATTACACGGATCGCCCTGAAAATGCGACCATACAGAACGGGGTACTATTGATCACAGCCCGTGAGGAATCCTTTGAAGGAGCTGAATATACTTCTGCCCGATTGTTGACCAAAGACCTATTTGAACAACAATATGGACGGTTTGAGGCCAGGATCCGTTTGCCCTTTGGCCAAGGGATTTGGCCCGCCTTTTGGATGTTGGGCGCAGATAATGATGAAAATCCATGGCCCGCTGCAGGAGAAATAGATATCATGGAATACCGTGGTCAGGAACCTACAGTATTGATCGGGAGTGTCCACGGGCCAGGATATTTCGGCGGGGACGCTATCTCTAAAGAGTTCACTTTGGAGAATGACCGCTTCGACACAGGCTTCCATATTTTCGGAATAGAATGGGCCCCGGAGTTCATAAACTTTTATGTAGACGATGTGCTCTATAACCAAATTACCCCAGAAGATATTGAAGAAGAAACGAATGGTCAAGGCGAATGGGTTTTTGACAAGCCTTTTTTCATACTAATGAACGTGGCTGTTGGAGGTACTTTTGTAGGCTCCCCAAATACCGAAACACAATTTCCACAAACGATGCTGGTTGACTACGTTCGGGTTTATGAATTTGACGAAAGATTATTTAACAACTAAACTAACTCCATTGTACAATGAAAGATTTATGTAGAAAAGCCAGACTACTATCCATGGTCATCTTGGTATTGGCCTTTTTTGGGTGTGAAGATGATGATGAGGGATCAAAATTACCAACGGTCACTGCGGGATTTACGTTTAATGTAATCGAAAATACCGGTACGGTGTCATTCATCAATATCTCGGAGAACGCGGAAAGTTTCGAACGGGATTTTGGAAATGGGATAACATCCACTGAAATTAATCCTACCGTAACGTTCGCCTCTGGTACATATACCGTGCGTCTTACGGCATCCAATGTCGCCGGGGCCTCCAGTACTTTTGAGGATCAGCTCATTGTAAGTGTTCCGCAGGCAGTATCCTTTCCCATTGATTTTGACGCTACCAATGTGGATTATTCTTCCATCACCACATTTGACACTGCTTTTCAGATTGTGGACAACCCCAATGAATCAGGAACCAATGCAGTAGCTACAAAAGTTGGTGAAATAACGCCCAATGGGATACCCTTTCAAGGGGTCACCTTCCCATTTGAAACCCCGGTTGACCTCAGCGGTACCGATAAAACCATTGAATTAAAAGTACTGTCAGAAGTGGCTACGGACATTTTGGTGAAGTTCTCCGGAGGCATTGATGGTGCCAGGGACGTTGAGGTTCTAACATCCCATTCAGGTTCGGGTTGGGAAACTTTGGAATTTAATTTTGCAACCAACGCCGTCAAGAGTTTTGTGGAGGGTGACCCTACGAATGGGGAAGCGATCATTCCAGATGGTCAGTATGCCAATCTAGACCTATTTGTTGGCTTTGGCCAATCATTGTCCGAAATCATTTATATAGATGACGTGGTACAGACCGAATCTGGTGATGGTATGATGCCTGGAGGGTCTTTGGAAGTATGCGATGGTGGCGAACTGGTGAACGATTTCGAAACGGCTGACGATAGTATCTTCAGCAACTTTGGGGGTGGTGTCGGTACGATTATCGACAATCCGGATACATCTGTGAACATGAGCGCAAAGGTAGGCCAGTACATTAAGAATGCGGGTGAGGTTTTTGGGGGTATCACCATAGCGGTGGACCCAGGCATCGATTTCAACGCCGGGGTGTTTTCCATAGACGTATACTCACAAGCGGTCAGGCAGTTGCTGTTCAAGTTGGAAGGCCTGAACATAGAGGCCGTGGTTCCCACCTCTGGAACGGGATGGGAGACGATTACTTACGATTTTAGCGCTGTAGCGGGCAATATGGGTGCCGTTACTGCCATTACCCTGATCATGGACAACGGAACCGTGGGCGACGGAAGTGCCGATTGGACGATACGGTTTGACAACATTAGGTTGTGCAGCAATGAAGCTATGGGCGGAGGGAACTCCCTTGAAGCCTGCGATGGAGGTGAACTGGTGAACGATTTCGAAACGGCTGACGATAGTATCTTCAGCAACTTTGGAGGCGGTGTCGGTACAATTATCGACAATTCGGATACCTCGGTCAACATGAGCGCCAAAGTGGGACAGTATGTGAAGAATGCCGGGGAAGCCTTTGGTGGTATCACCATAGCCGTGGACCCTGACATCGATTTCAACGCGGGAGTGTTCTCTATAGATGTGTCCTCCCAAACGGTCAGGCAACTGTTGTTCAAGTTGGAAGGCCTGGACATAGAGGTGGTGGTTCCCACCTCTGGAATGGGATGGGAGACCATCACCTACGACTTTAGCGCTGTCGCCGGTAATATGGGAACGGTCACTGCAATCACCTTGATCATGGACAACGGAACCGTAGGCGATGGAAGTGCCGATTGGACCATACAGTTTGACAACATCAGGTTGTGCAGCAATGAAGCCACAGGCGGAGGTATGGGAACTGAGAGCCCCTTCTGTAGAACACAAGTTCAGGCTTTTGGGGGTGATGCAGGGTCCGATATTTTTATATCGGTATTTAATGTGGATTCCGAGACCATGCGAATTGAAATTGAATCCGCTGATGGAGATCCGGTTGATGATTTGGTCCTCCCAGCGGGGGATTGGAACCCCGTTCCCGGAATCTCTTCTCCTCCTGCCGAAGCCTCTCCAGGCATATGGGCGGCTGAGTTCTTCTATAACGGTGGGGCCCCAGAAAATGTTGAATTCAATATCCTGTGGAGTAAGGATTCTTTTGGAGGAAATTGGAGTCTCAACAGTCCCGGAAATCTTTCAACGGTTCCATTTAACGCAACTTGTGATGCCTCTGGTGGAGGAAGCAGTACATGTCCGGCACCACCTACAGGAGAATTATTGTCAAATGGAGGTTTTGAGGCCAATTCTGGCGATGGCGCTTGTTGGCAACTTAACCAAGGCGGAGGAACCGTCGAAATCATTGACACGGATGCCAATACGGGAACATATTCCGCTCGTTTGACCAGTGGGCCCGCACAAGTCCCAAATTTAAAACAAGAACGATTTGCCACGGATATAAATGGTAATCAAGGAGTGCAAGTGACCTTTAGATATAAAATTACGACCCCTTTTGTTGATGGAGCCATTCTACAAGTATTGGCATTTTCAGAGCGATCGGCCAATGGTGCCGTTGCCCATGATTTGGGTAATGCTTCGGACACTTCCAGTACGGGTGTTTGGCAGACCTATACCGGTATGTTTACCACAGACGCAGCGGTGGACGAAGGAATCTCATTGTTGATTCAGGCAACTTGCGGGGGCGCCGGGACTTGTGCCGGTGAAGTACTTATAGATGATGTTGTAGTAACAAATTTGTAACCCATTTATAGTATCTTGGCATACCTACAATCAAAAGGTTTTTATTCTGTTGTAGGCAGGGTAGGGCGGGAATCAAGACCAGTGAAATAAATCAATTGGATTGGTCTTTCGCTCTTTGTAACCCAATCCTCTAACAAATTCATTGAAATGAATAAATTAAAAAGTTCAAATTCAAATTCCGGAAATAAGGAAATAACAGGGAACTTTGTTGAAATCGATGGCAGCTCGTTTTACAAAATTTCAAATTGCGATAACTTACGTCCGTTCTTTATGAGTATTGTCAGTGACTCCAATCACTGGATGTTCATTTCAAGCAATGGCGGCCTATCAGCTGGAAGGAAAAACGCGCAATATGCCCTATTCCCTTATTACACAGACGATAAGATTACCGAGTCTGCTGAAATTACTGGAAGCAAGACACTGGTTCGGATCAAGGACGGGAATGCCATCGCTTTATGGGAACCATTTTCAATTCGCAATAGTACCCAATACCGTATTACCAGAAATCTGTACAAAAGCATTCATGGGAATAAGGTGCTGTTTGAGGAAATCAACCACAGTTTTAACTTGACTTTTCGTTACCGATGGTCTTCCAGCAACACATATGGGTTTTTACGTGAATCATTTTTAAAAAATCATGGAACGTCAACGGTTGATGTTGAGATTTTGGACGGTATCCAAAATGTACTGCCCTATGGCGTTCCCAGTGAAACACAAAATAGGGCGAGTAATTTGGTTGACGCCTATAAGAGGACAGAGTTGGTTCCGGATGTTGGTCTTGGCATTTATGCATTGAGTGCCATAATTGTGGACAAAGCGGAACCCAGTGAAGCACTAAAGGCAAATGTGGTCTGGTCTTTGGGTATGGAGGGTTCCCCCCGATTATTATCCTCATTACAGCTGAATGATTTCAGAAAAGGACGTCCGTTGTACCAAGAAACGGATATAAAGGGAGAGAAAGGTGCTTATTTTGTGCACGGTACGGAAACTCTGGCTTCCGATGATGTAAAGCAATGGTCCTTGGTAGCCAATGTTAATCAAGATCAATCGGACATTGTCGCACTTTGTGAACGTTTGAAAGATCCTGTTGCATTGGGTAAGGCGTTATCCGTGGATGTGGAGTTGGGTACCCAAAAGCTTCTTACCCTCAACGCATCTTCCGATTCGCAACAATGTACTTCGGATGCCTTAAAGGATACACGTCACTTTTCCAATACCCTTTTTAATATTATGAGGGGGGGAATATTTGATGATAACTATAGGATTGAAAAAAAGGATTTTTCCCTTTATTTGAAACATGCCAATAGGTCGATTTATACCGTCCACAAGGAAGTTCTTTCAGGATTGCCCGAACAACTTTCCCTACAAGAGCTGAAGGCTTTGATCACCACCGTTCAGGATGATGATTTTGAACGACTGAGTATTGAATATCTTCCTTTAAAATTCAGCAGACGTCATGGAGATCCCAGCAGGCCTTGGAATATTTTTTCCATAAATACCCATAGCGAGGTAGATGGGTCAAAAATATTGGACTATGAGGGAAACTGGAGGGATATCTTCCAAAATTGGGAGGCGTTGGCCTACTCCTATCCAGGGTTTATTGATGGAATGATATTAAAATTCTTCAATGCATCCACCTTTGATGGGTATAATCCCTATCGCGTTACAAAAGGGGGTTTTGATTGGGAAATAATAGAACCGGATGACCCTTGGTCATACATTGGATATTGGGGAGACCATCAAATCATATATTCCCTTAAGTTTTTAGAGTTCATTCAAGATCATTATCCGGAGCGGTTAAAAAGCTACTTTGAAAAAGAGATTTTTGTGTATGCCAATGTTCCCTACAAGATCAAGTCCTATCAAGAATTGTTGATCAATCCAAAGGACACCATTGATTTTGATGCTGTGGCTGATGCGTCAATACGAAAAGAACGTCATCGAATTGGTGCGGATGGAGCGCTTTTACGACAAGGTGATGGTCAATTGCTTAGGGTCAATTTTATAGAAAAGATGCTTGCTTCGGTATTGGCCAAAATATCCAACTTTATCCCAGGAGGTGGGATATGGATGAACACCCAGCGTCCGGAATGGAATGATGCCAATAACGCCCTAGTGGGAAATGGTGTTTCCATGGTTACCCTGTATTATTTAAGAAGGTACCTCAAATTTTTTGATCATGTTTTTAAAGGACTGGACGACCGCGACATTTTAATCTCCGAAGAACTATTGACCTTCTTTAAGGGGACCCATGAAACACTTAGGGATAACTTAGTCCTATTATCTGGGGCTATTTCAGACGGGAATCGCAGAAAAGTTCTGGATGGTCTAGGTACGTCAGCAAGTAGTTATCGAGAAAAAATTTACAAGGATTCCTTTTCGGGCAAAAAACAACAACTTTCTACAAAAGAGTTGAAATCCTTCGTTGAGGTCGCATTACAGTTTTTGGAACACTCCATCGGACATAGCGAAAGACCGGATGGTATGTACCATGCATACAATCTAATGTCAATAGGAAAAGATGGCGGTGTTTCCATTTCGTACTTGAGTGAAATGCTTGAGGGACAGGTGGCGGTATTGAGTTCTGGCTATTTGAACGGGAAACGGGCATTGAACGTTTTGGACGGACTAAAATCAAGTTCATTGTATAGGGAAGACCAGTACAGCTATATTCTTTATCCTAACAAAGACCTTCCAAAATTTATCCATAAGAATACCGTGCCCGATGCCATCATCGATACGTCAAAACTTCTAACCTCCTTGGTTGAAAAGGGTAACGCACAGATTGTAAAAAAGGATAGTTCGGGCAAAGTTCATTTCAATGGAAATTTCAGGAATGCAAAAGATGTTGAAAAGGCACTGGAAACCTTGGATCCTTCTTTGTTCCCAACTTCAAAAAAGGAAAGGGAAGGGGTTTTGGACGCTTTTGAGGCTGTTTTTGACCATAAATCCTTTACCGGTCGTTCAGGTACTTTTTTCGGATATGAAGGACTCGGCTCTATTTACTGGCATATGGTCTCAAAACTTTTGTTCGCCGTTAAGGAATGCTGTATTAAAGCCATCAAAAATGGAGAGGAACCAAGCATTGTAGAGAGCCTTTTAAGGCATTTCTATGAAATAAATGAGGGTATTGGGGTCCATAAGTCCCCAGAGCTCTATGGGGCTTTCCCCACCGATCCTTATTCGCATACACCAGCAGGGAAAGGGGCACAACAGCCAGGTATGACGGGCCAGGTCAAAGAAGATATTTTAAGTCGATTTGGTGAATTGGGGGTTACGGTCCAAAAAGGTCAGATTGGTTTTGAACCTGTACTCCTGAGAAAGGAGGAATTTTTAGGGGGAGAAAAGGTCTTTAAGTATGTGACCATCCAATCGGAACACAAAGAAATCACCCTGCAACCCGGTTCCTTGGGCTTTACCTATTGTCAAATTCCCGTTGTTTACACGATGGCAGAGGGCAGTAGGATTGAAACATTGCATAAGGATGGTTCACAATCCGTAATACAGGGCACAAGTTTGAATACATCCCTTAGTGATCGTATCTTCAAGCGCACCGGTGATGTGGTCCGGATAAATGTTTCGGTGGCGAAAACCAGTTTGAGATGAAAAAAATTAAAATGCATCGCCTAGCAGTAATTGTAGTGTTGTTCTTGACCTCATGTCGTCAAGGAACAAAGCAAAAAGAAGTAATCCAGGAAAAAAAGCAAAAAGTGACAGCAGAATATATTTTAGGTAATCCAAACTACCAAGCCATTTCCTACGGTGGATATCGGCATGCCGATCACGATATTGAGCCAACGCTAAATGAACTGAAGGAAGATATGAAAATAATGGCGGCGATGGGCATCAAGGTACTTCGGACCTATAAGGTGCATTTGCCCCATGCGGCCAATGTTTTACAAGCAATTTATGAAATCAAATCCAACGATCCCAATTTTGAAATGTATGTGATGTTGGGGGCCTGGATCGATTGCAAGAATGCGTGGACCGATTTGGAACCTAATCACGAACTGGAAAGTGAACGTAATGCCAAAGAAATAGATGAAGCGGTCAGGCTGGCCAAAAAATATCCGGATATAGTAAAGGTTATTGCTGTTGGCAATGAGGCCATGGTCAAATGGGCTACCAGCTATTACGTGCAGCCCAGGGTCATCTTAAAATGGGTAAATCATTTGCAGGGATTAAAAGAATCTGATGTGCTTTCAAAAGACCTATGGATTACGAGTTCAGATAACTTTGCCTCATGGGGTGGGGGAGATGCCGAATACCATGTGGAAGACTTGACCCAACTTATCAAAGCCGTTGATTTCTTATCCGTTCATACCTACCCAATGCATGACACGCACTACAACCCTGATTTTTGGGGAGTATTGGAAGAGGAAGACGAATTGTCGGATGTCGAAAAAATCGATATGGCGATGAACCGGTCAAAGTTGTATGCAGAAAATCAATACAATAGCGTGGTGGCCTATATGAAACGTTTGGGGGTCAATAAACCGGTTCATATTGGCGAAACGGGTTGGGCAAGCTTCTCCAACGGTTTTTATGGGGATGATGGTTCCAAAGCCACTGATGAATATAAAGAAGCCCTTTTCTATCATAAAATGAGGGCGTGGACAAATACCAAAGGGATTTCATGCTTTTATTTTGAGGCATTTGATGAACCTTGGAAGGATGCGGCCAATCCAGGAGGTTCCGAAAACCATTTTGGTCTCTTCACGGTTGATGGAAAAGCCAAGTATGTATTGTGGGATGCGTTTGATCAAGGAACATTTGATGGGTTGACCAGAGGCGGCAACCCAATCTCCAAAACATTTTCGGGGAATAAAGGGGAACTGATGGCGAAGGTGAGGGTCCCCCCAACCAAAGGTTTAACTTTAACAAATCATTGATTATAGATGAATACCTTCAAAAACATTATAGCACTTATTTTACCATTGGCCATGCTTGTTACTTCATGTGAAAAAAAGGAAACCTTGCCCATCGAAGTCTATGAAACTTCCGCAGCTGGAAACAAAATGAAAAAGCTGGACGAATTTGCCCAGACAGGTCCTTTTGCCAAAATTGACGTTTTCCCGGAAGAGACATTTCAAAGGATAACCGGATTTGGGGGGTCCTTTACCGAGTCTTCTTCCTTTCTTCTCAATCAATTGAGCGCGCAGCAAAGAAAAAGAATCATTGATGCGTATTTTGGCCCAGATGGTGCTCAATATTCCTTGACCCGTACCCATATCAATTCCTGCGATTTTTCCTTAGGCAATTATACCTACGCGCCGGTTGAAGAGGATTTTGAATTGGAGCACTTTACCATTGAAGAAGACAAAGATGATATCATCCCTTTCATAAAAGAAGCAATGGCCACTTCAACCGAGGGATTTAAAATCATTTCTTCTCCTTGGACCGCTCCGCCATGGATGAAAGACAATAAGGGTTATGTGGGGGGTAAATTGCTACCTGAGTATTACGATGTATGGGCCCGATTCTTCTCGAAATATATTGATGCCTACAACCAGGAAGGAATACCCATTTGGGGATTAACGGTGGAAAATGAGCCTTTGGGTAATGGAAACAATTGGGAAAGTATGCATTTCTCACCTCAAGAGATGACCAATTTTGTTCAGGATTATTTAGGTCCGGTTTTGGAAAAAATGGGGAAAGGGGACGTAAAAATTTTGGGTTACGACCAAAATCGCGAACATCTAAATGAATGGGTGGATGCCATGTACCAATCACCCGAAACATCTAGGTATTTTGCAGGCACCGCCATACATTGGTATGCAAGTACGTATGAAGTGTTCCCAGAAGCGTTGCAATATGCACATCAAAAAGCTCCGGACAAACACCTCATCCAATCAGAAGCATGTGTGGATGCCGAGGTGCCAAAATGGAACGATGATCAATGGTACTGGTCAAAAGAAGCAACCGATTGGGGATGGGATTGGGCACCCGAAGAAGATAAAAAGTATCACCCGAAATACGTACCCGTATACCGCTATGCCAGGGATATGATCGGTTGTTTGAACAATTGGGTCGATGGTTGGGTGGACTGGAACATGGTTCTTGACAGGAATGGAGGGCCCAACTGGTTTAAGAATTGGTGCGTTGCCCCGGTAATAGTGGATCCGGAAAAAGATGAAGTATATTTCACGCCTTTGTATTATACCATTGCCCATTTTAGTAAATATATAAGACCTGGTGCCCAGCGCATAGGGTTTGAAAACACGGATGATTCCCTATTGGTTACGGCCGCCAAGAACCCTGATGGAACCATAGCCGTGGTGGTTTTAAACACGGACGAAAAACCAAGAAATTTTGAATTGACTTTGACGGAGAACTCCAAAAGGATAACTATCAGTCCAAAAGCGATTCAAACCCTAATTATAACTAACTGAACAATAACAAACCAAATGATATGAGTGAAGCCATAAGTACCACAGCAAAAGTCCCCTTGGGCCAAAAAATAGCTTTTGGAGTAGGAATGTTCGCCAATCAAATGTTCCCTGCAATTCTTGGAATATTTATGGTTGTACTTGTCCAGTCCTTTGGATTTGATGGCTGGCTATGGTCCTTGGTTTATTTTTTTCCCAGGATTTTTGATTCCATAACCGATCCCATTATGGGCTTCATTTCTGATAATACCAAATCGAAATGGGGAAGAAGAAAACAGTATGTGCTCATAGGGGGTATTCTTATGGGGGTGGCGTTTACCTTAATGTGGCAATTGTATTCGGACAATACCCTGCAATATAATTTTTGGTATTTCTTTTTGTGGTCCATTGTTTTCTATTTGGGGTTAACCTTTTTTAGTGTCCCCTATGTAGCCATGGGTTACGAAATGAGTGATGATTTTCATGAGCGGACCAATATTATGGCCGTGGCCCAGTGGATTGGACAGTGGGCCTGGGTCATTGCCCCTTGGTTTTGGGTAATTATGGATAATCCAGATTGGTTTCCCAACCAAGAAATTGCGGTACGTAAGCTAGCTGTGTGGGTAGCCATACCATGTGCTATTACTGCCATGGTACCTGGACTGTTTATAACCAGTAAATCCACTTTGGACGAAGATTATGAGCCGTTGAATGCGGCTAATATTGGTGGGAGTCTAAAGAAGATTTTTCAAAGCTTTGTGGAAGCATTTAAAATATCGGAGTTCAGAAAAATATGCGGTGCCACCTTCTTGATCTATAATGCTTTTAACACCGTTGCAGCACTGACTTATTTTGTTATTGTATACCGATTGTTCAATGGTGATGCAGTGGCCACCGGTATTTGGGTGGCACTTTTTGGATGTATAGGGGCTTTGGGAACCACATTTATCGTAATTCCCGGAGTTACCCGGATGTCGAAAAAAATGGGCAAGAAAAAAGCGTTTATGTGGGCCCAGGCCATTTCAATCGTGGGATACGTTATGATGTATTTTCTTTTCATACCTGGTAAACCTTGGTTATACATTATTGCCCTTCCCTTTTTCTCTTTTGGAATAGGGAGTCTTTTTACCATTATGATGTCAATGACGGCAGATGTCATAGACATTGATGAATTGAACTCAAGAAAACGACGCGAAGGTATATTTGGGGCAATTTACTGGTGGATGGTCAAGGTTGGATTTGCAATAGCCGGTGCCCTTAGTGGTGTAATTATCGGGATTGTTGGTTTTAACCCTGATCTGGCAACAACGGAACAACAAGGGGCGGTTGATGGTCTCCATATGTTTTTCTGCTTCTTCCCCCTGGCGGGAACCCTATTGGCGATGTGGATTATGCGCAGCTACGATGTAACCGAAGAACGCGCTAATGAGATAAGGGCAGAGCTGGAAAAAAGAAAAGCAACAAAGGTTTAAAATTTGCGGGTTGGAAAGGGATATTTAACATAAGAAAATAAGAGGATACAATGTCTTACAAAGCGGAAAGGTTTTTAGCACTTGCTTCAATGGAGTATTCCGGAAAATCAGAAGAAGATTTAAAACTTCTATGTAGGGATGCACTTGAAGAAGGGATGCATGGTTTATGTTTTAGCCCTTACGTGGAAAATCAAGAGCCTGGTGATCAAATCAACGAAGAACAGATTCGACGCCGTATGCAGATTATTAAACCATATACCAAATGGATTCGGTCGTTTTCATGCACGGAAGGAAATGAATTAATACCAAAAATCGCCAAAGAGTTTGGAATTAAGACGCTCGTTGGGGCTTGGTTGGGGAATGATGCCGATACCAACGCCCTTGAGATGGAAGGTTTGATACGATTGGCCAACGAGGGTCTTGTGGATATTGCAGCCGTGGGAAACGAAGTGATGTATCGAGGAGATTTGACGGAAGATCGGTTGATTGACTTTATCCATCAAGCGAAAAACGCAATTAAAAATATACCTGTTGGATATGTTGATGCGTATTATGAGTTTAGGGAGCGACCAAGAATTACCGAACTATGTGATGTTATTCTTGCCAATTGTTATCCTTTTTGGGAGGGCTGCAATTTGGACTATTCCCTTCTATATATGAAAGACATGTATAGGCAGGCCGAAAGAGCGGGAAATGGTAAAAAAGTAATCATTACCGAAACGGGATGGCCCAGTCAAGGAACCAATCTGGATGGCGCCCACCCATCTTTGACCAATTTTTTAAAATATTTTATGAACACCCAGAAATGGTCAAAGGAAGAAGGTATTGACATCTTCTATTTTTCCTCGTTTGATGAATCGTGGAAAGTGGGTTCGGAAGGGGATGTTGGAGCTTATTGGGGTCTGTGGGATAAGGAAGAGAAGCTTAAATTTTAAATCTTGACATAAAATATTAAATAAAATCATTTGAAAAAGAAGGTCCAGCGCTTAGGATTTCGTAATAACCTAAAGTTTAATCTTTATTTTTAATAAATCTAACCATTCTTTTACTGGACCTTAATTTCCCGCCCTGGTTTTAGCTTAATTTTGCAAACGACGCAACCGATAAATCCCTTCCCAAGTAAAAATGAGCGAGTTTTTCAAGGCCGAACTCAAGGATAAATTTCTTCAATATGCTTTGGAACGGGATGATTATTTTGAAGTCCAATTGTTGTACGATGAATTCTTGAGGCCTAACTATAGTTTGGATTATGTCCAAAAACTAATTCGCGAAATTATCGATCATAACCCTGACCTACTGGATATCATGAGTGGCAATGGGGCCAAGATTTTTATGCTTTCCGCAACCGCTGGTTCCCTTGATTTTTTGCAGGAAGGGGGGTTTACACACCTTTATGTGCAGGAAGAGGAAAAGTGGGATACCTTTTTGGAACAATTATCCAGTACGCGTAAACTTTCTTCACAGGAAAAAGCAAAGCTGGGACGGACGGAAAAAAAAGTATACAATAGGGAGCGACTCTTGCTTTTTGGTTTAATAGCCGCTGTGACCTTGAGTTTTTTATTTACACTGTTCAGCTTGCTAAAACCTTTTTTTGTAAAAACGGAAGCGGGTAGGCTTAATGAGCTAGAGTCAAGACTAAGGGCTTTGGAAGCCGAGAACAAGCAGCTTAGGGAACAAGTGGACAGTATTCAATATTTGTACCTAAAAAGTCCGGAGTAGTCTATTATTGCCTGGTGTATACCATGGTGCGTATTCCAGGTAAATCCTGTGCCAAATTTTCAATAAGTTGATTTCCACTAACAAGGAATGTCCTATTTATGGAACCTACTAAAAGTAGATTGGAACCAGAAACGCCCCAGTTGCCATTTTGATTGCGCACTTCTGAACAAGAGACGTTATATAGGTTTCCAGTGATTGGTGAGATCAAGCTTGCCACAACTTCTGTGGAGTTCCACTCAAGGTTGGATTCTAAGACTAGGGTGCCATTAAGACAATCAACTTCATCCAAAAGGTTGGCAGAGGTAATATCATCGAAATTGGCGTCAATGGCGGCGCTGAGATTAATTTGAGTAAGGACCCACGTACCTGTAAGGTCAATTTCTTCCTGGCTTCCACCACCATTGTCGTCTGAAGAGCAAGAAATTAAATTTAGACCTACCATAAGGGCAAAAAAGCCACTTCTCATGAAAATTCTCATCGCTATTTTAATTTAATCGATAATTTAAGCTTTATTTGGGAAATTTTTATCTACAAGTTTATTTATATTGCCCATCAAAATCTAAAATTGCTATATTTCTAGAATTGAATGCTAATATTGATTTTCAAATATAGAACTGAAACATCAATACCTCTAAGGCATGGTTTCTGTGCTTAGGGTGTTTTTTTGACTTATAATTGTAAATAAAAATGACTGCAGATTTATTGGAAAAGGCCACGGAATTCGAAAACAGGACGCTTAGTCATATGTCCACCAGTGACAGGGTTGCCGCTTCACGTGAGGCGAAACAACTTATTTTGGCGATCAATGAAATATATAAAAAGACCAAGGACGCGAGTTTAATGGACACCATGAAACGGTTGACCGAAAAGAAGCGAAAAATTGAAAAACGCTTGAAAGGAAATCCTTTGGCTTAGAAATTAGCCCATCGTATTGATGGGTTTTTTTTTGCCTTCAAATATTCTTTATCTTTCCCAGTAATCAATAAATCCCGTCTTAAATGAAACCATTTAAAATCGTATTCGTTGTTTTTCTTTACTCCGTTGTCACTTTTGGGCAGAAACAATTGGGTGGTCTTGCCCTTTACACGGTGAGGGATGATATGGCTAAAGACCCACTTGAAACCTTAAAGGTGGTTCAAGCAACTGGATATGCCTATGTTGAAGCGGCGGGTTTTGAAAATGGAAAGTACTATGGCATGTCTCCCAAAGCATTCAAAAATACATTGGACTCCCTAAATTTAACTCCCATTAGCACTCACCAAAGTTCAATAACCTTAAAAAATGCGGAAGCGCATTTTGCAGCAGCAAAAGAGGTAGGATTTACCTATTTTGTTGTTCCCATTCCCCCTATGGGAATGTTCACCTTTGATCGAAAAACAATGGTGATGGGCATGAAGGGATCCGTTGGGGATTTGGCAAAAATACTGAATGAATTGGGTGAAAAAGCGAGTAGGTATGGTCTTCAATTGCTTTATCACAACCATGATTTTGAGTTTAAACCCAACGATGAGGGTGTAGTACCCATAGATTATTTGTTGCAACAGGTCAATCCGGAACATGTTAACTTTGAGATGGACTTGTTTTGGGTTACAAAGGCAGGGTCAGACCCCCTAACCTACTTTGAAAAGTACCCAGGAAGGTTTAAATTATGGCACGTAAAGGATATGGGGGCAAATGGACGCTTTGCACCAGTGGGAGAGGGCAGTATTGATTTTAAAAGGATTTTGGGTGGTAAAAACCAATCAGGGATGCAATACTATTTTGTGGAACAGGATATGACATTTGATAAAAAACCTTTGGAGGCAATTAAAATAAGTCATTCGGGTTTAAAGGAAATTGGGTTTGATTGATTGTCTGATTCGTAAAAGTGGAATAAAATATAAAAGCTCGATATTTTTCGGGTTTTTGTTTTATGGACCTTAGAAGGATTTTCTGATAACATCCCAAACGATCCCACTCCCTTAACTAAGAAACAGAGTAGCTTTTATCTCTTTTAAAAGTATCCCATCCGCTCATAAAGCAAGCGTTTTGATAGTGGTTCCCATCGCCATTTATGGTTTGTTCAAATAATGGATAGTATTAAAAATTAGGGATGTCGTATCCATTAAACTTCGAATGGGAATAGCAGAAACCGGATTTAATGGGCCGGTACATTCAGATTGTTTTGAGCATTTGGATAAAAGCTATCAGAAAGGTTTTTACGGCAAAGAAGAAAATAGGGTGTTCTTAGAAGTCTATAATGTCCATGGACCAAGTGGATAAGAAGGGTACTATTTATTTGAAGAAGGGCGACGTAGAGGAAAAAGTGCGCTACAATCGCAAAACCACAATGAAATTGGGAGTTTTCGATGTTCTCCAAGGCAATTATAAAGAACGGACGGGTGCATCGTGTTACTTGAATTGGTCATGGAGCGATGGAGTTGGATAAACGATTGCCCCAATCCCAAAACCAAAACACCGTGAAAAATAACGTCCCGAATATTTATTAATCCAAATTAATGTTTATGCGCTTTTAAAATTGGATTTTAGTACCAATACCATGAACCCATGAAAAGAGCGCGTAAAAATTTCAAAATCTTCCGAATTATAGCTATGCTATGGTTCATTTGGTCGTTGTTGCACATTTTTCCTGGAATCTTCTCTTTAACCAATGCGCTTTCTGGAGATATCACTTCCATTCAGTTCTTATTTCCCGAAACCGATCCCATTGGCATGACTGGGGATTATCCCAATGAGGTTGCAGCAATTTTAGTAACATTTGGCCAACACGGATTCAATTTGTTTTGGTTTGGAATGGTTACCCTTGTTTGTTCCATTTTAATATGGAAAAAGCATGATAAAACAGCTGGATTGATAGCTTTGATTGTCGGAGGTCTTGCTGACCTAGGTGCTTTATTTGCAACTTTCATGATTGGATCCATAGATATTTGGGGCGTACTCATCTTTGTTGGGTCGTTTTCAGCCGTATTGCTCAGCTTCAGGGCATGGACTTACATAAGCACGAAAAGACCGTAAACAAAATGGTGGGGAGGCAATGGGGTTCTGGGCTTCACAACCCGATAGCGTTTATTTGAAATCCTTATAATTGACTGTATGTCTTAGTTTGGGGGTACGAGCTGGATTCACTTTTTAAAAATCAACGGAGGAAGTATAGGCGTTTTGCCCAATTGGAGAAATATGGGATAATACGGCCCGTGCAAACATCTGGGAGAGGCGAAAGAGTGTTGGGAAAACGGAAAATCAATAAAAAAGGAGAACATGCTCAAACAGAGAAATGAGTATCAAAAACAATTGTTAAAACCATGACTTAAATTTGGACTAGGACAGTCCACATTCGTTTGGATATGTAAAAAGTAGGGGTGTATGACAACATGGTAGGAAGATTGGAGCGATGGGAAAGGCTTTAAATTATCTACAGATTTTGAAGATTTATGCTACGCTGGATATCAGGCCCACAAAACTTTGTAAAGATTCCACATCGAAGGAATCTGTCCAAGCGTTCTTTCGGTCAGCTTTTAAAAGTTTGTTAACTCATATGGCTATTTCATTAATTGCAAGAAAATCGTATTCAGTCCTTGTGTCCATTAACCGATAAAGGCAAAAGCTCGGTCAAAATTCAATTTGATTAATCACAATATTCTCTTCCAATGTTCCGGCCCGATTGTTATATATGGTGTGTAGTACGTTCCAAAAGTTTTCGTCCACGGCAGGTCCAAGGCCAAAGCCTTCGAAATGGGCGCCCATACCCAATGCGTGCCCAAACTCATGAATCACAAGGTCCAGATCAATCTCGTTATCACATGTTGGGGCACCTATATGAACATAAAGAACGGTATCAATGGTACCTGTAGCATCATACCACCCGTCTTCTATGATAACTAGAATTTCCCCATCTTCATCGGTATCGGTAAATAACCCATAACTTGGGTAAGAGGTAGTACCAATACCTGCGGAAACATGACCACAGGCATTGGGGTCATTAGTGCTTCCAAAAGCCCCAAGTGCAGTACCTTGGCTGACAATGAGACCCTTAGTAATTTCCGCATCGGGCGTATTGGCAATACTGGTCCTATCAAAAAGTGACTTTCCTACCTGCTGTTCAATTACGTCCAATGCTTGGTCTGCTAATTGGTAACCGTTGGTCTTTACGGGTATAAGCCCATTGTCCTCTACATTCCAAGACTTGAGCTTCTTAAACATGTCAGTATTCTCTGCCTGTAAACCATCAATATCATACCATGGAAAGTTGTTATCGTCTAAATTCGTTGTCTTTAGGTTTGTCAGTATACCGACTTCACCAACCACTTCGGTAGATGAGCCTTCACTGCCTTCATCGTCCCCGCAGTTAAACAATAAAAAGACAATACATAACAAAAACAGGTAATTTATCTTTTTCATGCATTTACGTTTTAGATTTTTTGTAATCAAGTTATCGACTTCAAGTTCATCCTAATTTATACTTTTTGACTGCACTAAGCTGTCCTGCATAGTAATAAAAATCAAAAATTGTGATTTTTATAATAAAGTCGTCCAAAGTTTATTGATAACATACTGCTCCAACTGCGTGTTCTCATCTTGTAAGTTCATGGGACCTACGGGACTTAGAAACCCCAAGCCCACCATAATCCTTCTTCCAATGGTAAAAAGTGGCCTCCGATAGGCCCGGCGTACGGCATACCTCGGAAACCTTCACCCCAGTCTCGGCCTGACGCAGCGCGAAGGCCACCTGTGATTCTGTAAACTTGCTTTTCTTCATGGCAAAATATCCTTTGTTAAACTTAAAAATATCATGCCGAACACTCTAGTTTGGAACCGTACAGTTTTTCGGGGAGAGGTGAAGAGTACTAATTATAAAGTAAAAAGGGAATCTAAACTCGCAATCAAGTATTATACGTTTGCATCATTATAATTGGAACAAAAAATAATGATTCCTTAACTAAAGTTTTTTTTTCAAATGAACTGAGTTTTTTTATTTCGACTGAAATATTTTCTTTTTGAATCCTTCAGATTACCAAGACAACAATGATGTTCGGCTCTTGTCTTTGATGAGCGAAGGAAATCAATTGGCCTTCAGGCAAATCTATCTTAGGTATTGGGAGAAGCTTTATCCTTATGCCCGAAACATCCTTAATGATGATGGCTTAACGGAAGATGTATTACACGAGGTATTCACCAATATCTGGGCAAAACGAAGTGAAACTAAAATCGAAAACCTAAAAAGCTACTTGTTCAACGCTGTCAGAAACCGTTCTCTGGTAACTATTAGAAATGATAGGTTTACTGAATTTGACGAGTTTCTCATTGGAGAACTTGTACTGCCTGCGGAGGTAGAACAGGAGTTTGATAAGGTTGATACCGTTAGTGCCATTGAACGGGCCGCGAAGGGTCTTCCTTCACGCTGTAGGACGATATTTTATATGAATAAGTTTCAGCACTATTCGACTAATGAAATTGCCGCCCATTTCAATATTTCCCACAGGACGGTGGAAAACCAGATAAGTCTTGCAATCAAACATCTGCGCGCCGAACTAGGGACTACCATGTTTATCGTGATGTTATTTCTATAAGTAAGTGATTTGTTGGCTAAACTGCTCCGGTAGGTTATCGAATCATTAAGTCTGAAAAAAATCCTAACCCAACATGTGAAATATGAGCCACTTCTGTGTCTTGCCTATATAAGCATAGGTAAATGACGAAACAGGAATTCTTTAAGTTGCTTGAAAAATTTGAAAAAGGAGGTTGTAGCAAAGTGGAGAAGGAACTTCTTTTCAAATTTTCCGAACAGGTCCAGCTCAAGAAATTTCTGGATAATTGGAGTTTATCTGAAAAGGAGCAAGCCCGAATCCGATTGTTTGATAGAATCAACTCATCCATAAATGAGGTTCCCCAAGAACGTTCCACTTTTTTAAGGATTTTAAGACCATGGCGTGTAGCGGCAATACTGTTCATGCCTATAGGTATAACGCTCACTTTCTTCTTTATTACTGAAAAAAGAAGTATTGAAATACCCAAAGATGCTATTACCCTAGAACTTGAGGATGGTGTGATTCAGATTATCAAGGAAAACGGCGAAATAAAAGTATTGGACAAGAACGGGAATATTGTCGGAAAACAGGATGGAAATCGATTGGATTATAGCGATGCCAAAACCACAAATGAAGAGCTTACATATAATACTTTGACCATTCCCTATGGCAAACGGTTCGAACTTTTACTTTCCGACGGCACTAAAGTACATCTAAATGCGGGTTCCTCGCTAAAATACCCAGTAAGGTTTTTGGAAGGGATGAAAAGGGAAGTATACGTTTCCGGTGAAGCCTACATGGATGTGTCAAGGGACACCGTGCACCCCTTCATTGTAGAAGCGGATGGCATCAATGTCAGGGTATTGGGTACACAGTTCAACGTTTATGCCTATCCCGAGGATACCGTTACCGAAATTGTTCTTGTAGAGGGGGCAGTCAGTCTTTATTCAGAATACGGCGGTAGTAGTGCGCAACCAACCCTTTTGGAACCTGGTCAGATGGGTAGCTATGATACATCCAGCAATCATATCCAGAGGAAAGAAGTTCTTACCAATATCTACACGTCCTGGAGAAACGGTGAATTGGTGTTCAGAAATATGACATTTGGCAACATAGTCAAAAAATTGGAGCGTCATTACAACGTCGTCATAGAAAACAATGATACAGAGCTGACAAAAACCATTTTCAATGCCAGCTTTGGCAATGAGCCTTTAATAAATGTCTTGGAGGGTTTGAAGGAAAATTATGGGATGCAATATACCATTGAGGGACAAAAAATAACCATCAACTAAATTATTTCAGCCTATGAAATAGATAAAGACCAAAAAAAATCGGAAGATGTCCGACCACCTTCCGATTGTATCATAGCGATTACATAGTATTAGTATAACCACTCTAAACACCTTAAAATTATGAAAAATCTTCTTTGTTATTCAAGAAGGCATATCTCTTTATCAAAATATGATTTAAAAATGAAGTTAAGTGCATTGTTCATTTTTATGACCTTGTTCGCAATGCACGCCAATCCTACATATGCCCAGCGTACTCGAATTACTTTGGACCTAAATAAAGTTTCGGTTTCCCGCTTTATCGATGAGATTGAGAACAGTACCGAGTTTCGATTTGTCTATAAAATAAGGGATGTTGACCTTGATAGACAAATCTCTGTAAAAGCGAGAAATCAACAAATAACCAAGGTATTGGAAAATGTGTTTGGTAAAACAGAAACTACTTTTAATTTCAATGATCGTGTAATCTACCTTATAAGGAAAAAGCCGGATTCCAAAGTAACCGCAACACCACGGGTGACAATCCAAAAACTCCAACAGTTTAGTATCTCTGGGACAGTGAAGGATGCCACAGGAAACGTTCTTCCAGGGGCAAGCATCGTTGAAAAGGGAACCACCAATGGAACAAACACGGATTTTGAAGGTAATTTCACAATTCAACTTATTGGTGATGATGCCATTCTTGTAGTTTCCTATATGGGTTATGTGACCAAGGAAGTACCTGTAAATGGAACGGACAACCTACAGATTATGTTATCGGAGGGTTCTTCCGAATTGGACGAAGTGGTCGTAGTAGGCTATGGAACACAGAAAAAGGTAAACCTTACCGGAGCAGTTTCCAGCGTAAAACAAGATGTTATTGAAAATCGCCCAATTACTCAAACTTCCAATGCATTGCAAGGCCTTTCACCTGGTGTTTTTGTAAACAGTAACTCAGGCGAAGCGGGTAATGATATTGCGGATATTCGCATAAGGGGCATTGGGACATTGAACGATTCGAGCCCACTTATCTTAGTGGATGGTATTGAGGCACCATTGAACAGCGTAAGTCCCAATGATATTGAAAGCATTAACGTGTTGAAAGATGCCGCATCTGCCTCCATTTATGGAACAAGGGGTGCCAATGGGGTAATTCTGGTCACCACGAAGAGGGGCAGGTTTGACATGCCCACGCAGATTAATTATGATGCATATTATGGTTTCGCCAGTCCTACGGTACTGCCCGATATGGTTTGGGATAATAGGGATTATTTGGAACTGTACAGGGAAGCCGCCATCAATAGCGGAAGGAACTTGAATTTCGATGACGCGGATATTGAACGATATGACAACATTCCCTCCACCAATTGGATGAAGGTCCTAGTCAGGAACAGTGCCCCCCTTACCAGTCATAACCTTTCATTTTCCGGAGGCACAGAAAAATTCAGTTATTATTTCTCCAACGGGTTTTTGAGCCAAGATGGGGTGTTGGAAGGAAGCAATGAGTTCGAAAGGTATTCGTCAAGGTTAAACGTAGATGCCAAGTTGACCGATAAACTCAAGTTCGGCACTTCCATTTCCATTTTCAAACGTGATGGATTTATTACCCCTAAAGATGTTTTTGGGTCGGGAAGAGGATTTTCAAACAAGGGTAGTTTGGTATTCTCTGGAGCTATGGTTCAGCATCCAATTACACCTGTTTTTGACGACCAAGGAAGGTATGGTTCATTTGAAGCAGATTTGGGAATTGAAAGAAATCGTCCCAATGGTCAGGCGGTTGCTGATCAAGAGACGGTTGAATTGGATGGACTTGATGTTCTGGGAAGTGCCTATTTGGAATATTCGCCAATGAAGGATCTAGTTTTCAAAGGGACTTTTGGACTCAATTATCAAGACGACCTCTTAAAGGATATCCGAAAAGAGTACGTTACCTATGACCCAGTAACGGGCGATGCCTTCACTAATGGAAACGGTACTAGAAATGTGGGGAACAGATTGAATCAAAACTCTACTAGATCGTGGAACGTGACCACACTTTTACAAGCAAATTATGGATTGGATATAAAGAAGAACAGGTTCGACTTTCTTGCCGGTTTTAGTAGGGAAACTGCTGATATCAAGCAATCGGAGATACAAGAGGAAGGATTCGGAACACAGGATGTCATTGCCCTCGGTCAGGGTACAATAGTACAAACGGATGGAAGTATTGGGGAATGGACCTTGGTGTCCTTTTTTGGAAGGGCGAATTACAATTATGCTGACCGTTATCTATTGGAAGCCAATTTAAGATATGATGCATCATCGAGATTTGGGGAAAACAATAGATGGGCCACCTTTCCATCCTTTTCTGCAGGTTGGATTGTTAGTGCCGAACCGTTCTGGAAAGAAAACTTTATTTCTTTTCTGAAATTCAGGGGATCTTGGGGTAAACTGGGAAACCAGAGTACCAATTTGTTCCCTTTTGTTTCCCAAGTCAGTTTGGGTGAGGACTATAATGGTATCCCTGGTGGAGCACTATCACGTTTGGGCAATGAAGACCTGAAATGGGAAGAAACCAGGTCAACCAATATTGGGATTGATATAAGAATGTTCAATGGAAGATTAGGGATCGAAGCAGACTATTTCACGAAAAGGACAGAGGACATCCTTACCGATCTCGATAATCCACTTCTCTCAGGCGTAGCGCAACCTACAACCGTCAATGCGGCTACCATTGAGAACAAAGGATTTGAGTTTTTGGTCAATTTTCGTGAAACCTTTGGGGACTTTAGGGTTAATCTAAGTGTTAACGCAACTAATGTGAAGAATGAGGTTGTGGCCCTTAATCCAGAACTTTCCGATGATCAGGACAGAATCCAGCTCAATCGTTCCGATAACGTTTGGCTCGTCAGAGGGGAACCCATTTTTTCAATCTTTGGTCACGAGATGGCCGGAATATTTCAATCCCAAGAAGAGATTGACAATGCGCCGGACCACTCGTTCATAGGGACCCCAGCACCAGGGGATTTTCGTTATACCGATACCAATGGTGATGGTGTCATTAACGAGGATGACCAGAAAGTGATCGGAAACCGTCAACCGGAGTGGTTGTATGGAGCAAATTTCAGTTTTGGATATAAAGGGTTCGAGTTGAGCGGAATCATTCAAGGTATTGGAAAAGCGGAAACCTGGATAGCCAGAATGTACCATCCCTTCCCTTTTGCTGGGCTACGATCTTATTGGCAAGAAAATCGATGGACCCCTGAGAACCCGAGCCAGACCGATCCCCGTTTGTGGGTAGATCGCCGAGGATACAACGGACAATCCATAGAGACGGCCAACAAACAGATTTCCTATTGGGTACAGGACAGGGCCTACATTAGATTGAAAAATATTCAATTGGGATACACTTTTTCAGATGTTTTTTTGAAAAAATCACCCTTTACAAATCTACGGTTGTTCGTAAATGGAGAAAACCTTTGGACCAGTACCGATTTGGATGATCTTGACCCTGAACGTTTTGACAGGGAATCCCATGCAACGGCCGTTTTGCCACAGAACAGGGTTATCTCATTTGGCTTGAACGCAACATTTTAATTCTAAAAAAAATGAAAAAAACAGCATATTTATTGATTTTAGCGTTGATGATGGCAACATCATGTGACAGTGATTTGGAACTAAGTCCCCAGGATTCTTTGACCCCGGATAACTTTTATTCCAATCCTGCCAATTTTGAATCGGCCCTATTTGGAATATATGACGCCCTTCAGTCCAGGGGAATGTATGATTTTGTCTCCTTATCCGATGCTATTTCCGATAATGGCGTAGCACAATTTGTATCGGTCAGTGATTTCGAAGAATTCGGCAAAGCACAACAGGGGCCGGCAGTAAACAACACTATTCTGGACTACTATCAAGACCCCTTTATCGTCATTCAAAGGGCAAATTCCCTTTTGGAGAATATTGACAACGAAGGTTTGATCACAGAGGAAGAACGCAACACGATACGGGCAGAAGCTAGAGCTTTACGTGCCATTTCCTATGCTAGATTGGTTTACTTTTTCGGTGACGTTCCCCTTATGACCACAGTTTTGAACCGGTCCGAACTTTTGGAACTGATCAGGGACCCCAGGCAAGAAGTCATAACTTTTGTTTTGACCGAGCTTGCTGAAGCCGCTTCTGCCTTGGGAACAGCTCCTTTTAACGGACAATCGGGTAGGTTGACACGACAGGCTGTACTTGGTATGCTGGCAAGATACAGCTTATTTGAAGCCAGATTGGGAAACATACCATGGGAACAAGCGCTGACGGCAGCAAACAATGCCAGGGCATCTGCCGACTCAGGGGGCAACCGATTATTTGTAAGTGGTGATGGCAGTAATGGCGAAATGAATTACAAGGAAATATTTTATGAAGCGAATGAAGACAATGGGGAAATCTTGTTTGGAGTAAAGTTTGATGCCCTTGATCAAGCCGAACCCTCCTATGAACGCTATGGTGTTTTGGGAGGTACTTTGTACATGACGGTACATGAGAATTTGGTCAATGACTTTTACACTACCGATGGTCTTCCCATTACCGAAGGCAACTCCATTTTTGATGTCAATGATCCTTACTCAAATCGCGACCCGCGTTTGGCTGCCAACGTAATCGTACCAGGTTCCCTCTTTTCCAATGGAGGGGAGTTGGTAGAGTTGACGGCCACATCCAATACCAATGCCGCCACTCCATTTTTCGTTAGAAAACAGGTGACAAAGAATGGGGACGAGGGAATCACCTTGAATGACAACAACGATGCCACATTGGATGTGATCGTACTTCGATACGCAGAACTTCTATTGATGCTTTCAGAAGCGGAAAATGAAGTAAATGGTCCTACAGCCTTGGCGTAGGGGGGAATCAATCAGGTACGTTCAAGGGTAGGAATGCCCAATGTCCAAACAGGGTTGTCACAAGCTGAATTCAGGGATGAAGTAATCCATGAGAGAAGGGTCGAATTGCCGTTTGAGGGGACCCGTTGGTTGGACCTCATTACCTTAGGAATTGCAGATGAACGAATCAATGGAATAAATGAGGGATTGGGAAGAGTGTTCGTTCCAAATCAACAGGAAGTATTTCCAATACCACAAATAGAAATTGACCGAATTCCGTCTCTTTCACAGAACCCCGGTTATTAAGAATACGTAGTTTTCATAATTAGGTTTTTTAGTTTTTACAGTTAAGTTAGTTTAATTAACATGGGGGCTTTCTGATTGGAAGGTCCCCTCTTTGATTTGAGATCACATCATGAAAAGAAATCATCGCGTTTTTCTCTTGATTTTTTGTATCACCCTTTTTAGGCCGCTAAAGGTAAAATCGCAGCAAATAGATTCAACCCACTTCTCGGAGAAGTATCATCATCGTAAGTCGGTCTACGAAAGCATGCCGAACAGGGGGGGAGAGATTGTGTTTTTTGGCAATAGTATTACGGAACAGGGGACATGGAGCGAACTGTTTGGAAATGATAGAATTATAAATCGAGGTATCGGAGGGGATACCACAGATGGCTTACTCTTCCGACTCGATGAAGTTATAGGTTCAAGGCCCATTAAGATTTTTATGTTGATAGGTACAAATGATCTAAAATATGGCAGATCGCCCTCCTACACTTTAGAGAGGATTAGGGCTATCGTAACAAAAATCAAAAGAGAGAGTCCACTGACCAAGATATATCTTCAAAGTGTATTGCCAACTTTGGATAGACCAGAAAGACCAGTACGTAAAATAAAGAGTGTAAATGAAGGACTTAAGAAGATAAGCAAAGAAGAAAGTGTCAGTTATCTTAATCTATTTGATCATTTCTCTGATAGTAAAAACAGTGGGCAATTGTACAAACATTTTACGAGGGACGGGCTTCATCTAAATGGGAAGGGATATTTAAAGTGGAAGGAACTGATCAAAGAACACGTATGGGATAATGCCAATGAGCAATTGAAGAGAAATTTAGAACGAATAAAAAATCCCAAAGACCCCTATGTGTTTGTTATCGCGCACCGGGGTGACTGGAGGCATGCCCCAGAAAACTCTATAGCTTCACTTAAGGGAGCAATAACCATGGGGGTGGATATGGTGGAAACCGACCTGCAGATGACAAAGGATGGGAAACTTATTGTTTTTCACGATAAAACTTTGGAAAGGACTACCAATGGTCAAGGACAACTTGCTGATTATACCTATGACCAACTGTCCGAATACCATCTTTTGGATGGTTTGGGCCATATTACAGAATTCCAAATACCCTTATTACAAGAATATCTGGAAATTGCGAAAAACAAGGTTATTCTTGACTTGGACATTAAATCCGATATTCCCTTTGAAAAAATCGGACAACTTCTAAGGGCAAATAATATGCTGCATCAAGTAGTTGTAA
>JBCDBE010000015.1:0-43759 GCA_039184365.1 Bacteroidota bacterium
CGTGGTTTTTGCATCAGGTACTTCTGCAATTTCAACAAGTTTATTGACCTTGTTGCGAACTGGGGACCATATTGTGGCCTCCAGTAGTTTATATGGTGGAACTTTTAACCTACTCAAAGTAACCTTACCCCGATTGGGAATTACCACCACTTTTGTGGATGCTTCCAATCCTGAAAATTTCGGCAGGGCCGTACAGGAAAACACGCGGGCCATATTTGTGGAATCCCTAGGAAATCCAAAATTGGACGTACTTGATTTAAAGGGGATTTCAGAACAGGCCAAGGAAGCTAAAGTACCTTTTATTGTTGACAACACCGTAGCAACCCCAGGACTGCTCAATCCAATTGAACATGGGGCCAACTTGGTTATCCATTCCTTGACGAAATATATCAATGGTAATGGAACGGCTTTAGGTGGGGCCATTATCGATGCTGGAACATTTGATTGGGCCAACGGAAAATTCCCTGAATTTACGGAACCTTCCGCTGGCTATCACGGCTTGGTATACCATGAAGCATTGGGTGCTGCGGCCTTCACATTTAAATTGATTTTAGAAGGACTCCGTGACTTTGGAGGGGCCTTAAGTCCATTTAATGCCTTCCAAATCATACAAGGATTGGAAACCTTGGACGTACGAATCAAACAGCATAGCGAAAATGCCTTGGAGCTGGCGAAGTGGTTACAAGATAGGGATGAAGTTGCTTGGGTAAACTACCCTGGTTTGGCGTCCAGTAAATACAAAGCCTTGGCCGATGAGTATTTGCCTAAAGGCCAAAGCGGCTTGGTAACCTTTGGTGTTAAAGGCGGATTTGAGGCGGCCAAACAATTGACCGATGCGACCAAAGTTTTCTCTTTGTTGGCCAATATCGGCGATACAAAATCATTAATTATCCATCCGGCCAGTACCACCCACCAACAGTTGTCCGAAGAAGAGCAGTTAAGTACGGGGGTGTCCCAAGACCTTATCCGTCTATCCGTTGGTCTTGAAGATGTCAATGATTTAAAGAAGGACTTGGAAGCGGCTTTTGCAGCAATTGACAAGTCGGTTTTAACTTAAACTTTTGTCACATCGAGCGTAGTCGAGATGTCTTGTCTAGTTCTCGACTCCGCCCGAACTGACAGTATAACTAGAATTCAGTGCTCCTAAAACTACAATTACCCAATTTCACCACATTAAGTGGTCACAACCAAGACCTTCAGTTGTCTTATGAAGTGTTTGGGCAACCTTTGGACAAGGCCCCTGTGGTTTTGGTCAATCATGCCCTAACGGGGAATTCCAATGTAGCAGGTACCAATGGCTGGTGGACCGATTTGATAGGTCAGGGAAAGTGCATTGATATCCAAAAATTTTCTGTACTGGCCTTTAACATTCCCGGAAATGGTTATGACGGCTTTGTTGTTGAAAACTACAAAGCATTCGTGGCTGGGGATATTGCCCAGATTTTCCTGATGGGATTGCAACAGTTGGGGGTTTCCAAGTTGCATACGATTATAGGAGGTTCTTTGGGAGGCGGCATTGCTTGGGAAATGGTCGCCTTGAATCCCAATATCACAGAACATTTAATTCCTGTAGCTTCCGATTGGAAATCTACGGATTGGTTGATTGCCAATTGCCAGATACAAGAGCAGATTCTGAAAAACTCCAGTCAACCGGTACAGGATGCACGCATGCATGCCATGTTGTGCTACCGAACTCCCGAATCCTTCAAAGAACGTTTCCAACGCAGCACCAATGAAGAGCTCAACGTTTTTAATGTGGAAAGTTGGTTGATGCACCATGGTAAAAAATTACAAGAACGCTTTCAATTATCGGCCTATCGCTTAATGAACCAGTTGCTCAAGACCATTGATGTGACCAGAAATGGTACTGAAAACTTTGACGCACTACAAAAGAGTGACACCAAAATTCATATTATTGGAGTGAATTCCGACCTCTTTTTTACTGCTGAAGAGAACAAGGAAACGTATCGAAGGATTGCGCAGGTCAATTCAAATATCACTTACGGTGAAGTCCAATCCCTTCATGGTCATGATGCCTTTTTGATTGAATTTAAACAACTGGAGAACTTATTAAAATCGGTTTTCCCCTCAGAAAATGACCGACCGTGGAAGGTGCTCAAGTTTGGTGGGAAATCCTTGAGCAATGGAGAAGGTCTGCAAACCGTGCTTCAACTTATTGAAGCAAAAGCGGCCGAAGGAGAACGCTTAGCGGTCGTCTTATCGGCAAGGGAACGGACCACGGATAATTTGGAAAAGGTACTGGAATTGGCAGCAAATGGTGAAGAATTTAATGCTGCCCTGGTGGAATTGTTCAATTACCAGCAAAAAGGCTATCAAATTGATTTTACCGACGAGATTGCAAAACTGACCAAAATTCTTGAAGGGGTTTGCCTTGTAGGGGATTACAGTTTAAAGACCAAGGATGAAGTCTTGGCCTTTGGCGAGGTCTTTTCCGTGAAATTGGTCGCAAAGCTCCTGGCCGACAAAGGTTTAAAAACACGTTTTGTGGATTCCAGGGAACTATTGGTCACTGATAGCGTCTATGGTGATGCCCATATTCAGGAAAATGCGTCCAAGGCCAAGGTTATTGAGCGTTTTCTAGAGTTCAATAATGGGGATGTACCCATCATTACCGGTTTTATTGCCGCCAATGAAAGAGGCGAAACGACGACCTTGGGAAGAAATGGAAGCAACTATACGGCGGCTCTTCTGGCCAATTATCTGGATGCCGAGGAAATGCTCAATTACACCCATGTTGATGGGATTTATACCGCAAATCCTGATTTGGTTAAACAGGCTAAAATCATTGAAAACCTCTCCTATGGTGAAGCCAATGAATTAGCAAATTTTGGCACCAAGGTTCTGCATGCAAAAACAATAATACCCCTTATTGAAAAGAATATTCCGCTGCGAATTCTGAACACCTTTAACCAAGGCTCCAAAGGAACCCTGATCAGTTCAAAAACGGAAAAGGACGGTATTACCTCCTTGTCCGTTTTGGATGATGTGGCCTTGATCAATCTGGAAGGACGGGGGCTACTGGGCAAGGTTGGGGTGGATGCACGTATTTTCGGGGCCTTGGAAAAACGGAACATTAATGTCGGAATTATATCGCAAGGGTCTTCTGAAAGGGGTATAGGCCTTATTGTGGAATTGGATAGGGCTGAGGAGGCTAAAAGGGCCTTAAGGGATGAATTCCAAACCGACTACACCAGCAAGGATGTCAATACCATTTCCGTGCACAAAGACGTAGCCGTTATCTCCGCGGTGGGACAGGATTTAAGTTCGTTTCACAGACCGTTCAATGCCTTGGTAAAAAACAAAATTGTTCCGCTACTTTTTAACAATACCGTTACTGGAAAGAACGTGAGTTTAGTCGTCAAAAAAGAAGATTTGCCCAAAGCGGTCAATGTAATGCATGGTCAGTTGTTTGGGGTAAACAAGCGAATTAATTTGTTCATATTTGGGCATGGAACCGTTGGGGGCACGTTGATTGACCAAATTTTGAAGTCTACAGAGAAGATAAAAAAGCGAAAAGGAATTGAACTCATAGTAGTTGGGATTGCGAATTCCACAAAGGTGTTGTTGGATATAGATGGGATATCAGGCCGATGGGAACAGGAGTTGAAAGTGCACGGAAAGTCGTATCAAATTGAAGATGTGGTTCATTTTGCCTCCCATAACCATCTGGAAAACCGCATTGCGGTGGACAACACAGCAAGTACTGATTTTGTGCAGCATTACGAAACATTGATCAATGAAGGTTTTGATTTGGTGTCCTCCAATAAGATTGCCAATACCCTAGGTTTTGATTTTTACGGGGATGTTCGTGAATCGCTACAAAAAAATCAAAAGCAATATCTCTATGAAACCAATGTAGGTGCTGGGTTGCCTTTAATCGATACCATTAAACTACTGCATTTGTCCGGTGAAAACATTACGCGAATAAAAGGGGTGTTTTCGGGCTCATTAAGTTATATTTTCAACACATTTTCAGAATCCGATGTGGCCTTTTCCAAAGTGGTTTTGGATGCTATGGAAAAAGGGTATACCGAACCCGACCCTCGGGAGGATTTGTCGGGTAATGATGTAGGTCGTAAGCTATTGATATTGGCGCGGGAACTCGATTTGTGTAACGAGTTTGAAGATATTTCAATAGAAAACTTGATTCCAAAAGCATTGGAAGAAATGGATAAGGAAGAATTCATTAGGAATGTACAAAACTTGGATTCAAAATTCGAAGCGATAAAAGCACAACAAAAACCCGGTCATGTGTTGCGCTACATAGGTGATTTACATGGCGACTTACAGCAGGAAAAGGGTCTATTGGATGTTGAATTGGTCTCGGTTCCGAAGGGTAGTCCCTTGGGTCAGGTCAAGGGATCGGATTCAATAATTGAGATTTATACCGAATCCTATGGGGATAAACCTTTGGTCATACAAGGTGCCGGGGCCGGTGCGGCCGTCACTGCTAGAGGAGTGTTTGGTGATATTTTGAGAATTGCGGAAAAGTTATAGATGAAGAAAAAATTCGAAACACAGGCCATTCGAAGCCAATTGGATCGAACACAGTACGCGGAGCATTCTTCTCCCATGTTCCTGACATCAAGCTATGTGTTTGAGGATGCAGAAGATATGCGCGCATCATTCGCGGAGGAAAAAGAACGGAATATTTATTCCCGGTATTCCAATCCCAATACGTCGGAATTTGTGGAAAAAGTATGCCAAATGGAAGGCGCAGAAGCAGGTTTTGCCTTTGCTTCTGGAATGGCCGCCGTCTTTTCCACATTTGCGGCCTTATTGGATAGTGGTGATCATATGTTGTCTTCACGCAGTGTTTTTGGTTCCACACATAGTCTTTATACCATGTATTTACCCAAATGGAACATTAAAACTTCTTTTTTTGAAGGGATACATTTAGAAGAATTAGAATCAAAAATCCAACCGAACACTAAAATTATATATGCAGAGTCCCCCACAAATCCAGGAGTCGATGTATTGGATTTGGAATTTATAGGTGCCATTGCCAAGAAACATGACCTGATATTCATAGTTGATAACTGTTTCGCTTCCCCCTATTTGCAGCAACCCATCAAGTTTGGGGCGGATTTGGTCATCCATTCTGGTACAAAACTTATGGACGGGCAAGGTCGAGTTTTAGCTGGTATCACCGTTGGGAATGCCAATTTGGTTGAAAGGATTTATCGCTTTTCTCGAATCACAGGTCCCGCCTTATCACCGTTTAACGCTTGGATCCTTTCTAAAAGTTTGGAGACTTTGGCCATTCGAGTTGAAAGGCATTGTGAAAATGCCTTGAAATTGGCTGAGTTTTTAGAAGGCCATTCCAATGTCAACTGGGTGAAATATCCGTTCCTTAAATCACACCCCAATTATGAGATAGCCAAAAAACAGATGAAGGCTGGCGGCTGTGTTGTCGCTTTTGAATTGAGAGGGGGACTTGGTGCCGGTCGTAAGTTCTTTGATGCCATAAAGCTGTTGTCACTTTCCGCGAATCTGGGAGATTCGCGGAGTATTGTGACCCATCCTGCATCAACTACGCATAGTAAATTATCCGAAGAAGAGCGCTTAAAAGTGGGCATCTCGGATGGCCTAGTTCGCGTTTCTGTGGGACTCGAGCATATTGACGATATCATTACAGATATCTCACAGGCGTTGGAAACATAGTACTGCCCCATTTCCGTATTCCCATTAATTTTAGTCCAATTACCTTTGGGGTGAATTTTATTTAAATAGCTAGGACCATTGGAAAAAATAAAAATCGGCATCATCAATGTATCGGACCGTGCCAGTCGTAGGGAATATGAGGATGTACCCGGTCAAGAGGTCAAACGATTGATGGATTTATGGTTGGTCAGTTCTTGGGAAGCAGCGTACGCCGTACTACCGGATGAACAACATCTATTGGAAGAAGAGCTGATTCGAATGGCTGATGAAATGGGTTGTTGTCTGATTGTCACCACAGGTGGCACGGGACCTGCTGTGCGTGATGTTACTCCTGAAGCCACCATAGCAGTTTGTGAAAAAATGCTTCCCGGTTTTGGTGAACTTATGCGGCAAGTGAGCCTACAATATGTGCCTACCGCAATTTTGTCACGACAAACCGCTGGAATCCGCGGAAATACGTTGATTGTCAACCTACCCGGCAAACCGAAATCCATAAAGGAGTGTTTGGAGGTGGTCTTTCCCGCCATTCCCTATTGCATTGATCTTATTGAGGGGCCTTATATAGAGACCCATCCAGAAGAGATGAAGGTGTTTCGGCCTAAACAGAAATAGGCTATTTGGAAAATTCTTCAGTAGCCTAGGTTTCAAATATTACTTTCTGCGGGTTTTGGTATGAAACACGGCTTTAGATGGCCTCTAAAATGGCTTTGTTCTCCAAAATCTCAACGTTTGCACCGTTCAAACCCACATTTAACATCGCCAAAAGCCAGTTCGGTCGATTTGATACTGTTGTTCGGACCCAGCATTCGGATTAAGGGGTACAATACCCTTGATATTCGGTACATCACGTTGGGTTCTTTTCTGGGAGTAACTTGATAAATGTAACCAGGTCTAAAGGTGTAAAAATTGAGCCCCAATTGAGAGATTTGGTTTTCTGCCATACCCTTGTATCGGGCAAAAGAGGTCCGACTTTTTTCAGAACGGTCCGCTCCCGCATCGCTAAGAAGGCACAGCCTGGCCTTTGCGTTTACGGCTTTTACTGCTTCTGAAAAGGCAACTGCGTAATCAACAGTGATTTCTTTGAACTTTTTATCGGGAACTTGGCCAGTGTAAGCGCCAATACGGAAAAAGGCAGTATCTGTCTTCGCGAAAAGACCCCCGTGGGTAGTATAATCCGAAAAAATTATCAATAATAACCTCTTGAAGTTTTGCATTTTTATGTCCCGTTTTCTTTCGAACCAATGATACTATTTCGCCTATTTCAGGAGCTGTAAGACAATGCTTCAGTATCAAACTTCCAATCATTCCTGAGGCACCGGTTATGATGACTTTTTTCATGTCTTCCAAATTTATTGGGTTTGCCACCAGGCCGAATTCGTTTTGGGAAGTTCATCAATTACAATAGGTTCGCCAATCTTTGGGGTAACCAAAGGTAGCTGGAGTTCTTTTGCTTTTTTGGAAACCCGTTCTATGGGATCGGTCCATGAATGTAGTGCCAACTTAAAGGCTCCCCAATGTATGGGCATGAGGGCTTTGGCTTTTACATCAACCCCGGCTTGGGCGGTTTCTTCGGGGAACATGTGGATATCTGGCCACATTTTATTGTATTGGCCACATTCCAGCATGGCAAAATCAAAAGGGCCATATTCCTCCCCAATCTCCTTAAAATGTGGGGCATAACCACTATCGGCGCCGAAGTAAATGGAGGTACTATCAGATTTAATGACCCACGAGCTCCATAAGGTGCTTTGGCCATTGTTGAACTTTCGACCGGAAAAATGTTGGGCAGGGGTACATGCCAACTGAATGTTTTTAAATGTGGTTTCTTCCCACCAATCCATTTCAGTAATATTGCTTGCATGCACGCCCCAAACTTCTAAATGAACCCCAACCCCAAGGGGAACAAAATAGGCTCCCACTTTGGTTCTTAATTTTTTGATGGAGCCATAGTCCAGATGATCATAATGGTCGTGGGATATGACCATGGCGTCAATCTTTGGAAGCTTTTCAATGGAGATGGGCATTTTTTTGTTAAAGCGTTTGGCCCCAAGGAAAGGGTGCGGGGCGGGCACATCTCCGAACATGGGGTCTATTAATATGTTTTTTCCATCCAGTTGTAACAAAAAGGCCGAGTGTCCAAACCAAATAAGACGTGGACTATCGTTATAATTTGCAACATTACTGGAATCTACTTTTTGTACCTCCAAGTCTTTGTCAGGTCTTCCGTTTTCAACTTTTTCGAAGAAAAATTTTCTTCCAATGGAGAGCATTTTGGAAAAACTCGCGGCCTTGGGAATTTCCCTTTTTGTGTTGATAAACTTTCCGTCGTTGTACTGTTGGGAAGAGTTATATAGGGCCTGCCGTTCTTTGGTCACCTCCCCGCCAAAAGAGGGGTAAAAATTCACAAAAGCCAAATAAAGAATTACCAAAGATGCGATGAGTATGACTATGGACAATAGCATTCGCGTTATTATTTTTTTGGGTTTTTTCAAAGAAAAACATATTTAGGGGTTATTGAGGCCCCTCTTTGTTCACTGTACAAAATTAAGGTTGTTAATATGCTTGAAGATATACTTTTTGGTAAAGCTTGTATGTATTTGTCAGAAATGCCGGTTTTAGAATCGGTTGTGAAAAGTAGCGGTTTGCTTTTTTGGCTATATTCGTGGGATGCTCTCCAAGAAAACCAAATATGGTTTAAAAGCCCTGACGTTTCTTGCCAAAAGGGAAAACCGGGATCCCATACAAATTGCCGAAATCGCACAAAGTGAGAACATCTCGCAAAAGTTTTTGGAAAGCATTTTATTGACCCTAAGACGAAATGGTTTTTTGGGCTCCAAAAAAGGAAAGGGAGGGGGCTACTACTTGATTAAAAATCCGGAAGATATTCCTATGACAGCAATTATGCGCATTTTAGAGGGTCCTATTGCCATGGTGCCCTGCGTAAGTCTTAACTTTTATGAAAAATGCGACGATTGCCCCGATGAAAACACCTGTTCCATTTTTGGGCTGATGTTAAAAGTCCGGGATGCCAACCTTGAAGTCTATCGAAATACTTCGCTCGCTGATTTAATTGGAATCAAGACAAGTAATTAACATATCGATAAAAAAGACGGATTTCGTTCCGATTTTCTTAAAATCGTTTATTAAACCAAAAGTTTAGCTCTTTTTTTAGAATCCGTTACGTTAAAAAAGCTATGTTTGTTTATCCTATTAAATCTATAGGATAATTAAATTATGATTGCAGACCAACTTGTTATTTCTGAAAAAAAGGAAAAAACGTCCTTCAAAAAGGATAGAAATTCGGAAAGTCCAAAGCGCAGTATTGCAAAGTCAATTAGCTGGCGGGCTATAGGCACTTTGGATACCATTATCATTTCATGGATTATTACAGGAACGCTCACTTTGGCATTTTCCATTGGGGTGGTGGAACTGGTGACCAAAATGGTACTGTACTTTTTTCATGAGCGAATCTGGAATACGATCAGTTGGGGTAAATAATTAATGGAATTCCGTATGTTACAAGATCAGCTACCTAAATGGAACGCTCAATTAAAGGGTATTCCCCCCCAAGAAATTATTGCATGGGCGATTCAATACGGTAAGAAACCCATAGTTACTACAAACTTTCGCCCCTATGAAGTAGCTATTTTGCATGCGGTGGCCAATGTGGATTCTGATATTCCCGTAATCTGGTGTGATACAGGATACAATACCCCGCAGACCTATCGCCACGCCGAAGAACTGATTTCACGTATGGGGCTAAACATTAGGTTGTATGTGCCTAAACAGACGGCAGCCCAGCGAGATGTAATAATGGGTATACCAGATATCGATAATCCCCTGCATAAGGTATTTACGGAGCAAGTCAAACTTGAACCGTTTAAAAGAGCCATGGTCGAACACCAGCCCGATGTTTGGTTCACCAACCTCCGCAAAGGCCAAACTGCACATAGGGATTCATTGGATATTTTAAATTTAAGCAATGATGGGGTGCTAAAGGTGAGTCCATTTTTTTATTGGTCGGATGCCCAGTTGAACGGTTATCTGGAAAAATACGATTTACCCAACGAACACAATTATTTTGACCCTACAAAGGTGCTTGCGAACCGAGAGTGTGGGTTACATATCTAATCAAAGAACAAAACCTTGGAAACATTGTTAAAAGACATAGAAACACTTGCAATTAAGGACAATAGCGAATTAAAAGTAAATGCCCTTGAAAATGAGGCCATCTATATTTTTCGAGAAGTAGCAGCGCAATTTGAAAGCCCCGTTTTGCTCTTTTCGGGCGGAAAAGATTCAATTACCCTTGTGCGATTGGCCCAAAAAGCATTTTGGCCGGCTAAGATTCCTTTTCCCTTAATGCATATTGATACGGGACATAACTTTCCCGAAACCATTGAATTTAGGAACCGGTTGGTAGCTGAATTAGGAGTGGAGTTGATTGTTCGTAACGTACAGGATTCTATTGACCAAGGTAAAGTAGTGGAAGAGTCCGGTAAATATGCAAGCCGTAATTCCTTGCAAACGACCACCCTTTTGGACGCTATTGAGGAATTCAAGTTTGATGTCTGTATTGGCGGTGCCAGAAGGGATGAGGAAAAAGCCCGTGCCAAAGAACGGATTTTTTCGGTTCGTGATGATTTTGGGCAGTGGGATGAAAAAAACCAACGCCCGGAATTGTTTGATATGCTGAACGGGAAGATTGAATTAGGGCAGAATGTTAGGGCGTTCCCCATTAGTAATTGGACAGAGCTGGACGTTTGGAGCTATATTCAACAAGAACAAATAGAAATTCCCTCCATTTATTTTGCCCATCCACGTAAGACTTTTATTCGTGACGGTTTGATTTGGTCTGCTCAAGATGACGTAGTCTTTCGTGCCAAAGACGAATACGTGGAAGAGCGTATGGTGCGGTTTAGGACAGTTGGAGATATGTCATGTACGGCTGCCGTGGAATCACAGGCCGATACGATTGGTAAGGTAGTAGCCGAAATTCGAGATTCGAAAATCTCGGAACGCGGAGCCCGTATCGATGATAAACGCTCTGAAGCTGCAATGGAAAAACGTAAACAACAAGGCTATTTTTAAGAAGATGGATGTACTGAAAATTGCAACGGCCGGAAGTGTTGATGATGGTAAAAGCACCTTGATAGGAAGGTTGCTTTACGATACCCACTCCTTGACCGATGATAAGATTGAAGCGATTCGGAGCAGCAGTGCCAAAAAAGGATATGATTATCTTGATTTTTCATTGGCTACGGATGGCTTGGTAGCCGAAAGGGAACAGGGCATTACTATTGACGTGGCGCATATCTACTTTTCAACAGCGAATAAAAGTTACATCATCGCCGATACGCCCGGCCATGTAGAGTATACAAGGAATATGGTTACCGGTGCTTCCACTTCCCAAGTTGCCATTATCTTGATTGATGCTCGGAAGGGGGTAATTGAACAGACCTATCGCCATTTCTTTATCAACAACCTTTTACGCATCAAGGATGTCATTGTTGCCGTAAACAAAATGGATTTGGTGGGGTATGACCAGAGCGTTTTTGAAGATATCCAACAAAATTTTGAAAAGCTCAACGCCAATAGTACCTATGCTGATCAAAATGTGACTTATATTCCTGTTAGCGCCCTCAAAGGAGACAATGTGGTTGAAAAATCAAACGAGATGTCTTGGTTTCAAGGTGAGACCCTATTGGAACATTTGGAAGGGTTGCAAAGCAGGGATGTGCAGGAAGAAGGGAATTTCCGATTCTCGGTACAAATGGTAATTCGCCCTAAAAAAGATGAATTTCACGATTTTAGGGGATTTGCAGGAAAGACAAAAGGAGGGGATTTAAAAGTTGGTGATGCCATAACCGTTTTGCCTTCCATGACGACTTCAAAAGTAAAATCCATTTATCTCTACAATCAAACCTTTGCATCGGCGAAGGCAGGGAGTTCGGTAACACTTACCCTTGAAGATGAAATCAATGTGACAAGAGGGGATATGCTGGTAAAGACCAATGAATTGCCTAAAGTAGAGAAAGACCTAACGGCTACCGTCTGTTGGATGGACAGTAAAAAACTGACTGCTGGAACGCGATATATTGTCCAGCATAATACCAACAGGATTTTGTCCAAGATTGCGGAGATAGGCAACGTAATTGCAACCGATTTTTCTGGGAAAGCAGAAAAGAAGGGAACATTGGGGCTGAATGAAATAGGTGAGGTGAAAATTAGGTTGAGTAAGCCAGTTTTTATCGATTCCTACAAAGAAAACAAATCTAACGGAGCTTTTATCCTGATAGATGAGCAAACCAATACCACTTCGGGCGTAGGGTTTATTACATAAAAAGAGATTGATGATTCCTTTTTAGAATGGTTTTTGAATAAAACCTATAAAAAAGATAGGATAAATAGGATAATGAAAAGCTTTAGAACTGAAATTGAAAATCCAATAGTCGAGAGAGACATTATTGAATTGGAGCGTAAAATCCGCCAGTTTAAGGAAGGAAATGCCGATGAAGAGAAGTTTCGTAGTCTTCGCTTGGCACGCGGGGTATATGGTCAGCGGCAACAAGGGGTTCAGATGGTCCGTATTAAGATACCTTACGGGAAGGTAAGTTCTAAACAATTGCTTCGAATTTCAGATGTGGCCGATGAATATTCTACGGGACGTCTGCACATTACCACAAGGCAGGACATTCAAATCCATTATGTCGATTTGGAACGCACTCCGGAATTATGGGCGCAATTGGAAAAGGATGAGGTCACCCTTCGAGAAGCTTGTGGGAATACCGTGAGGAATATTACCGCTTCGGAAACTGCAGGCATTGACCCAGACGAACCTTTTGATGTGTCACCTTATGCTCAGGCCGTATTTGAATATTTTTTACGAAATCCCATAGGGCAGGAAATGGGAAGAAAATTTAAGGTGTCCTTTTCCGCAACCACTGCGGACACCGGTCTTTCCTATATGCACGATATCGGTTTTATCGCAAAAATCCAAGGCGGGGTTAGGGGTTTTAAGGTTATGCTTGCTGGGGGATTGGGCTCACAACCCCGACATGCCGATATACTCTATGAGTTTCTTCCTGCGGATAAGATCATTCCTTTAATGGAAGGTGCCATACGAATTTTTGACCGCCATGGTGAGCGAAAAAGTCGCGCAAGGGCCCGGTTGAAATTTTTGTTGAAAAAGATAGGACTGGATACATTTAGAGAATTGCTTGAGGCAGAACAAAAGGCGATTCCAATACAATTTTTTCCTATTGATTTTAAAAGCTACCCTAAGGCTGCTGTTGCAAATGTGGAAACACAAAAGGCGGTTATCAAAGACCAGCAAGCCTATGAAGTTTGGAAATCTACCAATATTGTCCCCCAAAAACAAAAAGGTTTTGTCGCAATTGGTATTAAAGTTTTATTGGGGGATTTTTACACGGGCAAAGCTCGGGAATTGGCAAGATTGGTGGAGGACTATGCAGCAGGCGAACTACGCTTTTCGCTACGGCAAAACATACTGATTCCTTATGTAAGGAAGCAATTGATACCCTTCTTTTACCAAGAATTGGAAAAACTCGGTTTTGCGGATCCCGGTTACAATAAAGCTTTGGATATTACGGCCTGTCCCGGTACAGATACCTGTAATCTTGGCATATCCAGTAGTACGGGGATTTCAATGGAATTGGAAAAAGTAATAAAGGCTGAATATCCGCAATATTTGAGCAATCCTGATTTGGTGATAAAAATAAGCGGTTGTATGAATTCATGTGGCCAGCACGTTATGGCAAATATTGGTTTTCAGGGAATTAGCTTAAGAACAAAGGATAAATTGGTTGCCCCGGCATTAATGGTTTTAGTTGGGGGCGGAAACTTTGGTAACGGCAGTGCGCGTTTTGCCGAACAAGTAGTTAAAATACCTAGCAAAAGGGGACCTGAAGCACTCCGTTTGATTCTTGATGACTTTGAAGTAAATGGGGAGGGCAAAAAATTTGAAGCCTATTTTGCTGACCGGGGTAAGGATTATTTCCGTGATTTTCTAAAACATCTGTCCACTGTCGACAATTTGACCGCAGCGGATTTTATTGACTGGGGCAACACAGAAAAATACAAAAAGGAAATCGGCATAGGGGAATGCGCCGGGGTCATTGTAGATCTTGTGGCTACCTTGTTTTTTGAAAGCAAGGAAAAGATAGAAAAAGCAGAAGAGTCCATTGACAAAGGCAAGTGGGCCGGGAGCGTCTATTACAGTTATCAGTCCATAGTGAATTCCGCCAAGGCATTGCTCACCGCTGAGAAGACAAAAACGAATACCCATGCCAGTATCATAAAGGATTTTGATAACCTATTTGTTAAAACAGGAAAAATCCATTTTAAGGATGGCTTTGAGAAACTGGTACTGCAACTCAATCAAAACAGGCCCAGTGAAACCTTCGCCATATCCTATTTGCAGGATGCCAAACAAGTGTTGGAAAAACTTGAAGGTTATAGAAAACTGGAATTGCAAGAAGCATCATGAGTCACCCATTTCACCATTCTAGCAAGAGTACATTGCCCTTTGTAGCGCTTGAGCATTCTGGAAGGCTTACCGTTATAGGCGCCGGACCAGGTGATGCTGAATTGATTACGCTCAAAGGCATTAAACTCCTGGGTGAGGCTGATGTTGTATTGTATGATGCTTTGGTGAATGAGCGTCTGTTGGAATACGCTCCAAAAGCCGAACACATCTTTGTTGGAAAGCGAAAAGGATGTTATCGCTATCAGCAAGAACAAATTAATCAATTGATCGTTCAACGGGCCCAACTTGGAAAACATGTGGTCCGACTGAAGGGTGGAGATCCATTTGTTTTCGGCCGTGGATCTGAAGAAATGGAATTCGCATCCCAATATGGGCTTGATGTGGCTTCGGTGCCCGGAATTTCTTCTGCGGTGGCCGTTCCTGCCGCTGTCCATATCCCGGTAACGAAACGCGGTTCCTCAGAGAGTTTCTGGGTCATTACGGGAACGACAAGGGCGCATCAACTTTCGTATGACGTGGCCTTGGCGGCAAAGTCATCTGCCACGGTGGTGATTTTAATGGGAATGTCAAAATTGGGTGAGATCATGGCTTTGTTTCAATCTGAGGGAAAATCGGAAACTCCTGTAGCCATCATTCAAGAAGGAACCACGAAAAATGAAAAATTAGGAATTGGCACGGTTGCAACCATTGAAGCCAAGGTCAGGGAGCAAAAGTTGACCAATCCGGCCATTATTGTTATTGGAGAGGTCGTAAAGCATCGCAATAAACTCTTGAAAATTCAACAGCAACATGATGTTTTGGTATGATGGAACGTACCAATCTTTATACAATATTTCTGAAGGTGTCACGAATTGGAGTGTTAATTATAGGTGGTGGAATTGTGACCGAGAATCGTTTTGAAGGGGTTACTTCCAACAATGGAAAGTACCAACTACTGCCAAAAGGTTATTTTGAGGAAAGAGTGGAAAAAATGAACCCGATAACGATGCCATGGGTAAAAAAGCCAATTAAAAGTTGAATGTCAGCTCTTCCCTTTAAAAAGGTAGGTGTTACAATATAAATTGGAACAAAAGGTAAGACAAAAAAAGCGTGAGAAATGATTAAAACTGATATAGTGATTATAGGAGCGGGTCCAATAGGACTATTTACTGTCTTTGAGGCAGGCCTCTTAAAATTAAAATGTCATTTGATTGATGCCTTGCCGCAACCAGGAGGGCAATGTTCAGAGATTTACCCCAAAAAACCGATTTATGATATTCCAGCCTATCCAGAAATTTTAGCAGGGGATTTAATCGATCGATTGTTGGAACAGATACGACCTTTTGAAGCAGGATATACCCTAGGGGAACGTGCTGAAACTTTAGAGAAGCAATTGGATGGCTCGTTCATCGTGACCACCAACAAAGGGACGCGACATCACGCCAAGGTGGTGGTCATTGCAGGGGGATTGGGATCTTTTGAACCCAGAAAACCAAAATTGGAAAATCTAAAAATATTTGAGGATAAGGGTATTGATTATATGGTAAAAGACCCGGAAATGTATAGGGATAAGAAAGTAGTTATCGCTGGAGGAGGAGATTCTGCTTTGGATTGGTCAATCTATCTTTCTGAGGTTGCAGAAGAAGTTTCACTGGTTCATCGAAGAAATGAGTTTCGCGGAGCCTTGGACTCCGTGGAAAAAGCTGGTGAATTGGCCAAACGGGGTAAAATAAAATTATATACGCCTGCGGAAATTGTTTCCATTAGTGGCAATGGTACATTGGATAGTGTTAAAATTCAATTCAATAGTGAAGACAAGAAAATCCTGGATGTTACCACTGATTATTTCATTCCTTTATTTGGTCTTTCCCCAAAACTAGGGCCGCTTGGGAGTTGGGGGTTGGAGATTGAGAAAAATGCTATTAAGGTGAACAACGCCAAGGACTATCAAACCAATATCCCCGGTGTTTTTGCCATTGGTGATGTCAATACCTATGAGGGCAAGTTAAAGCTCATTCTTTCTGGCTTCCATGAGGCTGCAGTAATGTGCCAGTATGCATACGGGATCATACATCCAAATAAAAAGTTTGTGATGAAGTATACCACTGTCGGTGGTGTAGAGGGTTTTGATGGGACAAAAAAAGAGGCAAAAAAACCTGTGGTGCAACCTATTGTTTGAGCGGGCCTTTTATTAACTGAAACCTTCCAAACTCTTTTTTTGAGGTTTTTTTTGGTTTTCATTGCTTGGCATCGTTATTTTGCACCAGTTCATTAACAAATTGAAAGTTATCAAGAAAGGTGGAGGGAATAGACCCTTTGAAGCCTTAGCAACCTCCCGTCCTATGCGGGGAAGGTGCTACATTCTACCTGTTTAGGGCAGGAAGGATAACAAAATTGGATTTTAAATTCCACCTTTTTTGATATTTGAAATAAATCCCCTGAATCAGGGACAACGGCGTACTATGTCAAAAATTAAAGAAATACTAAAGGAGCGAATACTTGTTTTGGATGGGGCTATGGGAACCATGCTACAACGTTATAAATTCACAGAAGAAGATTTTAGGGGGGAACGATTTAAGGATTGGCCTTTACTGTTGAAAGGAAATAATGACTTACTATCCTTGACACAGCCTGAAGCGATTGCCGAAATACACAGAAAATATTTTGAAGCTGGTGCTGATATGGTTGAAACCAATACGTTTTCGGGGACGACCATCGCTATGGCAGACTATGGTATGGAAGAACTGGTCTATGAGTTGAATTATGAATCCGCAAAAATTGCGAAAGAAGTAGCTGAAGAATTTACGTTCAAAGAGCCTAATAAACCGCGATTCGTGGTCGGTACCATGGGCCCCACCAATAAAACGGCCAGTATGTCACCTGATGTGAATGACCCAGGGTTTAGGGCGATTACTTTCAATGAACTAAGAATTGCTTATAAGCAACAGGCAGAGGCCCTTCTAGATGGTGGTTCGGATATGTTAATGGTAGAAACCGTTTTTGATACGCTTAATGCAAAAGCGGCCCTTTTTGCCATTGAGGAGATTGTTGAAGAAAGGAATAAAAGCGTGCCCATTATGGTGAGTGGGACTATAACCGATGCCAGTGGTAGGACATTATCTGGGCAGACAGCCGAAGCTTTTTTGATATCAGTCTCCCATTTACCGCTATTGTCCGTAGGATTTAATTGTGCACTGGGGGCAAAACAACTTACTCCATATCTGGAAGTTATTGCTGCGAAATCAAATTTTGCCATCACCGCTCACCCCAACGCTGGTTTGCCCAACGCCTTTGGGGAGTATGATGATACTGCTGAAATGATGGCAGATCAAATTGGGGAATACTTAGAAAAAGGATTGATAAATATTGTAGGCGGGTGTTGCGGAACCACAGAGGAACATATTAGGGCCATTGCAGAACTGACAGCTAAATATAGACCGAGGGAATTCTCCCTTCAAGCGTAATCACATGGTCTTAGCAGTAGCTGTAGTAAATATTGAGGAGCATCATGAATCAGGATTTCATAAATATTTCGAATGTCATGAATGGAAAGAACTGCTACATCATTTTTACAGGTCGTTTCCTGAAGAATCACAATATCATAAATGAATAGTTCCCGGGAAAAATATATGCGACTAAGTGGTTTGGAACCATTGGTCATTACTCCAGAAAGTAATTTCATCAATGTTGGGGAGCGCACCAATGTAGCGGGATCTAAAAAGTTTCTTCGATTGATTAAGGAGGAAAAATTTGAAGAAGCCTTGGAAGTTGCACGCCATCAGGTTGAGGGAGGTGCGCAAATCATAGACATCAATATGGATGATGGTCTCATTGATGGTAAAACTTCAATGGTTACTTTTTTGAACTTGATTGCTTCGGAGCCTGACATTTCTCGAGTGCCCATTATGATTGATTCTTCAAAATGGGAAATCATTGAAGCGGGTCTTCAGGTAGTCCAAGGAAAATGTGTGGTGAATTCAATTAGCCTCAAGGAGGGGGAAGAGGAATTTGTCCGTCAGGCCACTTTGATAAAGCGGTATGGGGCGGCCCTTATTGTAATGGCCTTTGACGAGGTTGGGCAGGCAGATAATTTGGAACGCAGAATCGAAATTGCCGAACGTTCCTATCGGATTTTAGTAGATCAGGTCAAATTCCCACCAGAAGATATCATTTTTGATCTCAATATTTTTCCCGTGGCAACAGGGATGGACGAACACAAAAGGAATGCTTTAGACTTTATTGAAGGAACCAAATGGGTACGCGAAAACCTGCCCTATTGTAGCGTAAGTGGAGGAGTAAGCAATGTTTCGTTCTCGTTTCGAGGAAATAATCCAGTAAGGGAAGCCATGCATTCCGTGTTTTTATACCATGCCATAAAGGCGGGTATGAACATGGGTATTGTTAATCCGACCATGCTTGAGGTATATGATGCTATTCCCAAAGACCTTTTGGAACATGTTGAGGATGTTATCCTCAATCGCAGGGATGACGCTACGGAACGTTTGCTTGAATTTGCGGAAACCGTCGTTGGCAAGGCAAAGGAAAGTAAGGCAGATTTGACCTGGCGAAGCGAACCACTTCAAGACCGTATTACTCGAGCTTTGGTTAAGGGTATCGATCAATATATTGTTGATGATGTTGAAGAAGCAAGGCAACACGCCTCAAAACCTTTGGAGGTCATTGAAAATAACTTAATGACAGGAATGAATGTTGTGGGCGATTTGTTTGGAAGTGGCAAAATGTTCCTTCCCCAAGTAGTGAAATCAGCCCGGGTCATGAAAAAGGCAGTGGCCTACTTGGAGCCTTTTATTGAAGAGGAGAAAAAGAATCATGCTGATGCTTCCGCTGGAAAAGCTGCCGGAAAAATACTAATGGCGACCGTAAAGGGCGATGTTCATGATATTGGTAAAAACATCGTGTCCGTGGTATTGGCTTGTAACAACTATGAAATTGTTGATTTGGGGGTAATGGTGCCCCCAGAAAAAATCATTAATAAAGCAATCGAAGAAAATGTGGACATCATTGGTTTAAGTGGATTGATAACACCATCACTGGACGAAATGGTTTTTCTTGCAAAAGAGATGGAACGTCAGAATTTTGATGTTCCCCTCTTGATAGGAGGCGCCACTACCAGTAAAGCGCATACCGCTGTTAAGATTGACCCTACGTACAGCCATTCAGTGGTCCATGTGAACGATGCCTCAAGGGCAGTGACCGTAGTGGGGGATCTATTGCAAAAAGAGACCTCACACTCCTATAAAAAATCCATTAAACTGGACTATGAAAGCTTTCGCGAGCGCTTTTTAGGTAGAAGGAAAGAACGCAAGATTTTGACTTTGGCTGAGGCCAGAAATAACAAAGTAAAAATGGTTTTTGATTCATCCACTATTCGTAAGCCCAAACAATTGGGTATTCATGTTTGGGATGATTTCAATTTAAAAAAATTAAAGGAGTATATCGATTGGACCCCCTTTTTCCGTTCTTGGGATTTACATGGTAGCTACCCTAAAATTTTGGAAGATAAGGTGGTGGGCAACCAAGCCACTGAGTTGTTTAAGGACGCACAGGCCATGTTAGAAAAAGTGTTTGACGAAAAACTATTGCAGGGCAAAGCTATTTTTGGCTTATTTCCGGCAAATTCCGTCGGTGACGATATTAAAGTCTTTCCCCTGGACGGAGATTCAAAGGGTGCTATTTTTAGAACCCTGCGCCAACAACTCAAAAAGCGGGATGGTGTACCAAATAGGGGCTTATCAGATTTTATAGCACCCGAAGACAGTGGGGTACAGGATTATATGGGTTGTTTTTGCGTTACTGCAGGTTTCGGCACTCAAGAAATAGCTGCCAAATTCGAAAAAAGGCATGATGATTACAGCTCCATCATGGTTAAAGCACTGGCCGATCGATTGGCAGAGGCTTTTGCGGAATACCTTCATAAACAGATCCGTATGGAATACTGGGGATACGCTTCCAACGAAAACTTGGACAATGAAGCATTGATTGAGGAAAAGTATCAAGGCATTCGACCCGCTCCGGGATATCCTGCATGTCCCGATCACTTAGAGAAATTGACAATCTGGGAATTGCTGGAAGTAGAAGAAAAGATAGGCGTAAAATTGACGGAAAGTTTCGCAATGTGGCCTGCAGCTAGTGTTAGTGGGTATTATTTTGGACATCCCCAAGCGCGATATTTTGGCTTGGGAAAAATCAACCATGACCAAGTCCTCGATTATGCTAAAAGAAAGGGAATACCACTGGAAGATGCTCAAAAATGGTTAGCTCCAAATATTGTTGACAGTTAGGGCTGTCATCCTTGCAATAGCCTTCTACAGTAAGTGTTCGCGGGCTTTTAAACAGGAATTTCAAATAAACGATAACCGTTTACAGCGGAAGGATAAAAAATATTGAATGAAAGTCACAGCGCATATTGAAAAATCAAAAGGAGAGACCCTTTTCAGTTTTGAAATCATACCCCCCATCAAAGGAAAAAGTATTCAAGAATTGTATGATAATATTGATCCCTTGATGGAGTTCAATCCACCGTTTATTGATGTGACCACGTCTAGGGAGGAATACGTGTACATAGACCGTGATGGATTACTGGACAAGAAATTGACGCGTATGCGCCCCGGCACCCTTGGTATTTGTGCCTCAATCAAGCATAAATATGACGTTGATGCCATCCCCCATGTGCTTTGCGGGGGGTTTACCAAAGAAGAAACCGAATATCTTTTGGTGGATTGTCATTATCTTGGTATTGACAATGTAATGGCACTTCGTGGGGATGCCATGAGAGAAGAAAAGTATTTTGAACCTACGAAAGGGGGACATCACTACGCCTCAGATTTGGTGAAGCAAATACAGCAGTTAAATTGCGGGAATTACCTGCACGAAGTAATAGATGCGGACAACTGTGCAGATTTCTGTATAGGTGTTGCTGGTTATCCCGAAAAGCATATGGAGGCCCCTTCTTTGAAATCGGACCTTAAACGGTTAAAACAAAAAGTAAATCTAGGTGCAGATTATGTGGTTACCCAAATGTTCTTTGATAACAAAAAGTTTTTTGAGTTCACGGAAGCAGCAAAAGACATGGGTATTGATGTACCTATCATTCCGGGAATAAAACCCATTGCCGTCAAAAATCACCTTCATCTTTTGCCCCAAGTTTTTCGAGTGGATATACCGGAAGAGTTGATCGAGGCGGTAGAAAAATGTAAAAACAACAAGGAAGTGCGTCAGGTAGGAGTAGAATGGTGCATTGAGCAATCCAAAGAGCTCAAGGAAGCAGGTGTTCCTGTTTTGCACTATTACTCCATGGGAAAATCGGATAATATTAAAGCCATAGCAAAAGCGATTTTTTAGAAAGCTATCGCTTAAATATGACTACTTTTATCCCCAATGAAGTACCTACTTTTCATTGGTTTTTCTTTTCTTATGGTTCTTGGTTTTTCCCAAGAGGATAAACGGCCAAATAAATATGTTTTGGATGTAAGTCAATTTAATGGCTCCATCCTTTTGCACAATCCGGATATCTCCCATTTAATAACGGAACATCCTGCAGGCTTTATTTTGGGATTTAATCGAAAACGGTTTGGAGATGAGGACTGGGAGCCGGATTTTGGGTACCCAGACTCTGGATTTACCTTTGTGTATCAGGATATGCGAAATCCTACGCTCGGGGAACATTTTGGGCTTTATGCCCATTATAATTTCTATTTCTTTAAAAGAAATCTGCAGTTAAGGATAGGTCAAGGTATTGCCTACAATACGAATCCTTATGATAAAAACACCAATTTTCGTAATAATGCCTATGGCTCCCATGTATTAAGTTCCACTATGGCCATGATCAATTTTCATAAAGAAAATCTTGTCGCAGGATTTGGAATAAAAGCGGGACTCTCACTAATTCATTATTCCAATGCCAATTTTAAGGCACCCAATACGTCAACCAATACAGCAGCATTCAATTTTGGACTGACCTATGATTTGAATAAGGATGTGACCTATGAGTTCAAAAAGCCGGAAAAGAAATCGAAGGTTGTAGAACCGATTCGTTATAATCTTGTGCTTAGGGGAGGAGTCAATGAAAGTGATGTGGTCAATTCAGGACGCTACGGGTTTTGGATCATTTCAGCATATGCAGATAAGCGATTGGGAAGAAAAAGTGCTGTTCAGTTGGGAGCAGATATGTTTTTTTCCAACTTTTTAAAGGAATTGATTCGTTTTCAGTCCATTTCATTTCCTGAAATGAACGTAGCTGCTGATACGGATTTTAAAAGGGTAGGTGTGTTTTTGGGGCATGAACTGTTTATCAATACGTTAAGTTTGGTGACCCAATTGGGGTACTATGTGTATTATCCCTTTGATTTTGAAGGTAGGGTTTATAATCGAGTAGGGTTAAAGCACTATTTTGGAGACAAAGTCTTTGGTGCCGTAACCTTAAAATCACATGGAGCAGCCGCTGAGGCCGTTGAATTTGGAATTGGAATACGATTATGAAATTGCGAAATACAAAATATTACAAATTGGAGGTGCCCATTAAAGGGATAGTGCAGGTAGTGTTTCTAATTGTATTTGTGTTTTGTAACTCCTGCAATTCCGAAAATGCCCCGAACTGCCTGCAAAATGCCGGTGATTTGACTAGGGTTCAAGTAGATGTGCCAGAGTTCACCACGATTACTGTTTTTGAAAATTTGAATTTGGTTTTAAAACAAGGCGAAGAGCAGTTGGTAGAAGTTGAATCAGGTGAATTTTTGATAAACGATATATCCGCTGCGGTGGAAGGAAACCGACTCATACTTAGAAATGAAAATGGATGTAACATTTTTAGGGAATATGGTCTCTCCACGGTTTACGTTACTTCCCCGAATCTTACCGAAGTTCGTAGTAGCACAGGACTTTTGATTTCCAGTAATGGGCCATTGAATTATCCCAATCTTTCTCTGGTATCTGAGAGTTTTAACGAACCAGAAGCTGAAACCACTGACGGTTCGTTTGATATTGAGGTCGAAAACGAACAGGTGGGTATAGCGGTGAATGGGATTTCTTATTTTAAATTAAGGGGTACAACCACGAACCTTTCTGTAGCTATTGCAGCAGGAGACTCCAGGATAGAGGCCGAGGAATTGATGGCGCAGGAAGTCGTCTTAAATCATAGGGGTACAAACGATGTTTTTGTGAATCCACAACAACGAATTTCTGGGGTAATCCGTGGTTATGGCGATGTGATAAGTTTGAATAGGCCAAGCGAAGTTGAGGTCGAAGAGCTATTTAATGGACGGCTTATCTTTAGGGACTAAAAGCATGCTATCATATCTTAAAAGCGTATTCTTCCCAAGTCCAAAAATCAAATCCCTTGATGGAGTTTCTGGTATTGGGTATGCAGACGCAATCTTTCACAATTTGGTGGTTGAAAATAAGGTTCCAGGTATCTCTGCTACCATCCTAAAAAATGGTGAGATACTTCTTCAAAAGGGCTATGGATATGCAGATTTGGAAAAAAGGGTATCGGTCGATACAAAGGCATCCATATTTCGAATAGCCAGTATTTCCAAATGTATAACGGGATTGGCCTTAGGGAAAATGGTTGACGAAAGAATTTTACATTGGGATGATTCCTTTTACCAATATGTCCCCTCTTATCCCAAGAAGAAACATGATTTTACCTTAAGACAGTTAGCTTCACACACTGCTGGCATACGTGGCTATAGAGGAAAAGAGTTTGCACTTAACCAGCCCTATTCCATAGGGGAGAGTACTGAAGTCTTCAAAAATGATCCCCTATTGTTTGAGCCTGGCAAAGGATATATGTACAATAGTTTTGACTTTGTGCTACTGTCGTTGGCCATGCAGGAAGCAAGTGGCATTCCGTTTGGGAACTATGTAAAGGATAAGATTTTGAATCCTTATAGGGATGGATACCACATTTACCCCATTTGAGATTTCGAACCAGCCCGACCTTAAAGTTTCAGAATTCTACACCAAAAGGGCTAGTGGGTTTAAAAAAGCAATTGAGGTCAATAATTTCTATAAACTGGCTGGTGGGGGTTATCTATCCACAAGTATTGATATTGCTAAGATGGGGCAAGCCATTTTGGAAAAGCAACTTTTTAAAAAAGGAATCTATGGGCAGTTATTCTGGCCCCAGAGGGTTAATAAAAAATCCACCTTCTATGGACTGGGATTTCAGGTAAGTCAAGATGCCATAGGTAGGTCCTTTGTGGGTCATATAGGGAATAGTGTGGGGGCCTACACCAATTTTTTTGTCTACCCTAAGGATAAGGTGGTAATTTCTATTTTAATCAACTGTACGGACCCTAAAATTCAAGATAAGCTGGACGGTGCTGTTAAGGCCGTAATTTCCCTTAATGACTCCAGTATTTAGCGCAACGAGAATATCCCGGTCGGACAGTTTATCGCTTTTTTTTGCTTTTTATAGGAAAAGTATTGATTGTGGATGGTCTGAAACTACTTTTATTTCAGATATCCGACCTATGAGAAAAAGTGTACTTCTGTTTTTCTTACTGATTTTTGCCATTGTCCTTTGGAAGGTAACCGAAACTAAAAAGGACGGACAATGGCAGGACGCCACGGTAGAGGAACTGGTTTCTAGTCCAGACGCAAGCAAAATCGCGAAAAAATAATCTCTATATTTTACGCTTTCAATAAAAATTTTAAAGCCCAAAGGAAGACTTCGTAGCTTCATTTTATACCATAGACAATCTTCTTTGGTCAGTAAGCCGCATTTTTTGTATGAAAAGAAAGCGAAAGAAGTCTCCTAAGGATGACTTTGTAGCCACCTGATTCTGGGATATGCCGTTTTTCCTATTTCGTTTTTGGGATTGAAAACCATGAAATTCATCCATGGATTTACCAAAAACAATGATATTAAAATGGAGTTCCATTCCATCTATAGCTTAGTACGTTGTGTGCTATAGGCTCTTATTTTTTTGGGAATTTACTATTTTCATGTGAAGGGAAAGGACCAATGCCAAAAACGTTGCGATTCATTAGGTTTGGGGGTTTTTGTTCCATTGGATAGCCGATTTGTTTGTTCATATCCCGTATTTACCTTGGTTACGCAGCAAGTCCAAATCGGGTTTTGGAAGTATGCTACCGTTGGCTTTATTGCTTTTTCTGTTGGTTAATTATTTGAATTAGTACGTACTGCCATGCAATTACAATATCATGGGATCGCTGGTTACTGGGTTGACATCGTACTTTTTGTTGGAGGGACCAGCCTTTTGGAATGATAAGAAAAAGGGACGAGCTTTTTTTGTGATATTTACTTATTTATAGAACTTTATACAAAACTGAACGGATGAAATCACTCGTTTTTTTCTTTCTTTTACTTTCTTCCTCGACACTGGCTCAATCAAAAGAAATGGTTCCGTTGCTAACGGAGCGTTCCGATGAAGCCCATAAAGAGCTATCCCTTGCAGAATGGAAAAGATTTAAAAATTTTGAACAAAAAGTGATTGAGCAACCCAAAAAAGAAAGTGTACGGCAATTGCGAGGGTATGTTCGGGACTCGATTCAGATTTTGGGCGTGAAGCTTATGGCAGTTCGACTTTTGGACGAAAGATCACTTTTGGACAAAGACATTTCAGAGAACCCGGTCTACTACGATAACTTTTTACAGAAACTTCGGGAAAGTGGCATCCCACAAGCTGAATATCTATTTCTAGAGGAAAAAATTGATTATTTTAACCAGGGGAAACTGCAAAATCAATTAGGTAAAATCAAATGGTTGATTACGACGTTAATTGTGTTATCCTTAGGTCTTGTGTATGCAGTTATCCGCTTGAAAAAAGCAATGCATAAATCGCCCCCTCCAGAATTAAGCAGGCAAGAGGTCACCGTTCGTAACTTGATTTTACAAGGTAAATCCAACAAGGAAATAGCGAATGAGCTATTTATCAGCCTGAGCACGGTAAAGTCCCACATCACCAATCTTTATGGGAAGCTCAATGTGGCAAATCGAAAGGAACTTTTTCAAAAAAGTACAGGTACTAGCACCTAATTCCTACCCCTAAGGTTCTCTGTCTTCCTAGTTTCAGGGGTTACTTTGTTCAAAATCCCTATGTGATGAGACGAGTTCTTATGCTGCACGCCTTGCTCCTTATTTTTAGTTCGGTTTTATCACCCCTTTTAGCCCAGCAGGATGCGTTTATTCATGATTATCTGGAGCGCTTGGAAAACTCCCATAAGTATTTGATTCTTGTCGCGGAGACCATGCCGGAAGACAACTATTCCTTTAAGGTAACTCCGGAGGCCTTAACATTTGCGGAGCATTTAATGCATATCGCTTGGGCGATGGACTGGCATAGTCAATCTTTATTGGGCGGACGTGAAGCCAGGGATTGGGAAACGGATATAGAACTTAGGGTACGTTCAAAGTCCAAGGAAGAAATGATTGCTGCAGTCAACAAAACTTTTGATGCGTCTATAAGATTGATCGAGGAATTTGACATAGCCCAACTTGACACCAAGCTGGACTATTTTGGTTTGACCAGAACAAAAAGGCAAGTCTTATTGCTGCTTGCTGACCATATTACTCATCACAGGGGTCAGATGCTTGTTTACATGAGACTAAGTGGATATGTGCCTCCAAGATACGTGTTGTTTCAATAATGGAAAAAAGGTTGAACAATTTGGCTGCACCTCCGAAATTTATGTCTAAAAAACAATACAAATTTAGAGCCTACTTCCCATTGAATGGATATCAAAAATGGAATGTAACCATCGGTTGGTTGCTGTTTGTCAATGCACTAATTACATATACGTTGACTGTGGAACCTACAGTAAGTTTTTGGGATACAGGTGAATATATCGCCACCGCTGCCAAATTAGGTGTGGCCCATCCGCCAGGAGCCCCCCTTTTTCAGATGATAGGTGCCGTTTTTTCAATCTTTGCGATAGGCCAGGGAAAAATCGCTTTTATGGTGAATTATGTATCCTGTCTTTCAAGTGCGCTCACCGTTTTATTCCTTTTTTGGACCATTACCAATTTAACTTCAAAAATGGTGTCTAAGGATGGTACTTCCAATAGCAAATCCCTTATCGTTTTGGGGAGTGGCCTGGTAGGGGCCCTTAGCTTTACATATTCCGATAGTTTTTGGTTCAATGCCACGGAAACTGAGGTGTATGCCATGGCCAGTTTTACTATGGCCCTTTTAATCTGGTTGGGACTCAAATGGACGGACCATATGGGGAAACCCCGTTCAGGTAAATGGCTTTTGTTGATATGCTTTATTACAGGGCTGACTTTTGGAATTCAATTCATGGGTTTTTTGGTCATCCCCTCCTTGGTTCTATTGTGGTACTTTAAAAAATACAAAAAGGTAACCATTAAAACTTTTGTTGTGGCTCACCTTCTTGCCGTTGGCTTACTTTTTTTGGTCTTCAAGTATTCATTGACGTATGTGTTGAAATTATTTGCTTGGGGGGAGGTCTTTTTCATCAACGAATTGGGTTTGCCTTTTAATATGGGCTCGCTAATTGTTGGTTTGGCCTTGGCCTTGTTATTTGGCCTATTTCTTTGGTTCACCTCAAAAAAGAAGTGGTATACATTACATAGCGCCATTCTTTCCCTACTTTTTTTGTTTTTAGGATTTTCTTCATGGCTAGTATTGCCCATTCGGGCAAGTGCCAATGTTGGTATCAATGAGAACGACCCTTCCGATGCCAGAACCCTATTGGCCTATTATAATAGGGAACAGTATGGGGGTGAGTTAAGTGCATTGCATGGTGCCTACTATACAGACCGTTTTGCAGCCAGGGGAGAGACAAAGGATGATTATCCCAAATACGAGCGTGATGAAAACTTGGGTAGGTATGTAGTGGTCAATGATTACAAAGATGCCATTCAAGGCCCTAGTAAAGAGCATATGGGTTTTCTACCAAGGATGTGGAGTAGGGAACATGCCCAAAACTACCATCGCTTTTATGGTCCTCTAGAATTTCGGATCAGACCACAATTCATAGGGGAATCGTCCTTAAGGGATGCGGTAAAGGATTTTAGGCGTGCGTACCATAACGGTGATATCGATGATGAAGGATACGTTAAGTTTTTGGATGATTTTAGCGCGTATATTGAAGTGCAACCCCCTTCGATTTGGGATAATGTTCGCTATATGTTGCAATACCAGTTGCACTACATGTATGTGAGGTATTTTATGTGGAATTTTGTTGGGCGGCAAAATGACGTGCAGGGCAGGTACGATGATAACGGAAATTGGCTTAGTGGAATTGGTTTCATGGATGAAATTCGATTGGGAAGCCAACAAAACCTTCCTGCCGATGTAGAAAATAATAAGGGCAGGAACACGTATTTTTTTCTACCCTTTTTGCTAGGACTTATAGGCCTTGTAATTCATGCAAAAAAGGATCCCAAATATTTCTGGGTCCTTTTGGTATTCTTTCTTTTTTCAGGTATTGCCATTCAGTTTTATACCAATCCCCATATTTTTCAACCAAGGGAACGCGATTATTCCTTGGTGGGTTCCTTTTATGCTTTTTCCATTTGGATTGGTATGGGGGTCTCTGGAATTTACGAAGTAGTCCGGAGGTATCGAAAATCGCAAGTGATAGGTCTTTTTACCGTTCTATTTTGTATTTGTACAGTACCCTTATTGATGGCCACTCAAAATTGGGATGATCATGATAGGTCTCATCGTTATACAGCACGTGCCTCCGCAAAAGCCTATCTGGATTCAACCCAAAAAGATGCGGGCGCCCTACTTTTTACCATCGGCGACAATGATAATTTTCCATTGTGGTACCTCCAGGAAATTGAGGGATATAGAACGGATACAAGGGTAATCGTTACCAGTTACTTTGCAACCGACTGGTATATCGATCAAATGAAGCGAAAGGCGTATCAAAGCGATCCTATTCCTTCCCAACTTACCCATGACAAATACAACTATGGAACAAGGGATGCTATTTACTACAGGCCCATAACGGACCAAAGATGGGATATTAAGGATTTTATGGATTGGATTGCGAGCGATCATCCAAAGACCAAGTTTCGCTATTTGTTGAAACAACAAGGTGTTAATCTGTCCCAGTATCCAAACAGTACCTTAAATCTAGTGTATTATCCTACCAATAAGATTCGAATTCCAGTTAACAAGGAAAAGGTGCTGAAAAATGGATTGGTCAAGGAAAAAGACTCCTCCCAGGTCGTGGAATATATCGATATTGATTTGCCTAGTTATCTCACTAAGAATAGAATGATGATGTTGGACATCATGGCCAATAATAATTGGGAACGACCCATATATTTTTCCGGAGGAAGTTTTGATGATGCCGAATATCTATGGATGAAAGACTATTTACAACAAGATGGATTGGCATATAAATTGGTTCCCATAAAAACGGAATATGAGGGCGGTTTTGAAATGGGCCGTGTTGATGGCGATTTGTCCTATGACATTGTAAAAAATTGGGATTGGGGAAACTCAGGAAGCCCGAATATATATCATGATGCCCAAACGAGACGTCAGTTTGGTGTTACCTTTAGGCTGAGCTTGGCCAGACTTATGGAAGAACTCATCGCAGAAAAAAATATGGATAAGGCCAAAGAAATTATTGAATTGTCCATGCATAATATTCCGTTCGAGTACTATGGATATTATGCATTTGTGGAACCCTTTTTGGAAGGTTTTTATAAAGTTGGGGATATTGATAGTGCGCGAAGATTATTTGAGAAACTCAAAACGGTGTACAAAGGACAGTTGGAGTATTATGCCGAGATGGATTTGGAAGGACAAGGTTCAAACATTGAACCGATTTTTTCCGCTTTACAGAGCTATGGTCAAATCTTGACAACGATGCAGAACAATGACGATGCAAAAATAGCCGCTAGCGAAAAGGCTATTTTTGAAAATTATATGTCAACATTTGAACATATGATAGCCTATGATTAAACCAAATCTTCACTTGCCTTTTTCAAACCCTTCTGCGAATGCTTCACAAAGCTGTATGGTTTCCTTTATATCTTCCACAGTAGTTCTAGGGTTGATCAAACACATCCGTAAAACAATTTGATTATTTAAAATCGTAGTGACCAAAAGTGCTTTTCTGGAACGCATCACTTTTTTGGAGATGTATTGATTGATGGTATCCAGCATAGGTTCATCATAATTTTTATGGATTGGATTGAACCTAAAATTGATGATCGCCAAAGTTGCCGGATGTACTATCTGCCATTTTTCGCTTCCTCTAAGTAATTCTTCAATATTTTCAGCAATTTCAATATTGTAGACCACTGCATCTTGAAAAGCCTTAAGCCCAAACGTTTTGATACTCATATAGAACTTGAGGGCCCGGAACCTCCTGGTCAACTGGATACCCAAATCATAAAAGTTGATTTCCGAGGTATTTCCTTCTATGTCCCTTAAGTATTCCGGCTTTTCGGTAAACGTATGGCTTAGGTATTTATGGTTGCGTACTAAAAGACATCCCATCTCATAGGGCTGGAATAGCCATTTATGTGGGTCAATGGTCAAAGAGTCTGCCTTTTCGATACCTTTTAAGGCTTTTTTTCCTTTAGGGGCCAAGATAGCCGCAGCGCCGTAAGCACCGTCAATATGAAACCAAAGATGTTCCTTCTTGGAGATTTTTGCCATCTCACTTAAAGGATCTACCGTTCCAGTATTGGTAGTTCCGGCAGAACCGATCAAACAGAAAGGATATAACCCTTGTAACCGGTCTTTGGCGATGCAGTTTTTTAACTTGTTCAATGCGAAATTGAATTCACTATCGGTGGGTATAACACGCACCTGTTCCTCTCTAAAACCGAGTACCCTAATGGCCTTGATGTTGCTCGAGTGCGCTTGATCGGAAAGGTAAATAACAGCATTGGAGAAATCTTTTCCGCATTTGATGTTCCTAGCTGTGGCCAATGCTGTTAAATTGGCCATGGAACCCCCACTGGTAAAGATACCACCACCCTTTTTTGGGGGAAATCCGAATATTTTGAGCAACCATTGGATGGTAATGATTTCAAGTTCTGCGGCAGCAGGGGATGCCGCCCATCCTCCAGAGAAAATGTTAAATCCAGTGGCCAAGGCGTCGGCCATTACACTAACATAATTACTGGGTCCTGGCACAAAGGAGTATGATTTTGGATGGGACATTAGCGTACTATTGGCCATGACATTTTCCAAAACAAAATCCAATACCTTCTTTGGATCGGTACCTTCTTGTGGAGCTTCTTCCAAGAATATGGAATCCATTTCTTCGCGAGAACCCCTGGCCACAGGAAGCTTTTTGTTTTGGGTAAGGTGATGCGCTACTATAGCATCAACCGTAGCATAACCAAGGGATTTCATTTCCTCGTGGATAAGTTCCAGTTTTGCCTCCATTTTTGACATAAATCCAGTTGTAATGCAGAAAATAAGGTGCAAAGATAATTGGTAGATGACCTATGGTTCCTGATTTTGGTCATTTAATGAAGGATTAATTGGTAATTGATAATTTAAAAAGTACAATTAACATCAGCTTATAACCCAAGAACTTGATTTTCCAACTATTTTTCCTCAAAAAAACAGATCGAGCATTGATTTCGGTGTTTTTCTAAGTAATCACGTTTCGAAACTTCATTACTTCATCAACTCTAAACAAAAGCCTCAAATTGTAAAGCGTCCATCCTTTTATTTCCCAGAATTAAAAGTCTTACAAAGTACTCTAATCAGCCTAATCTGCGCCAAATGTATAGCGTTTGGAGTCCCAACAAACGTCAATTCCTGGGACTACTAAAAAAGACAAAGAATGGGACGACCTAGTGGGAAAAAATCTTCTTCTAAACAGGTACTGTAATATGACCAGTTTTTGGAACAAATTCAACAACTAGAAATAGTCAGCCCCTCTAAAGACAATTTGAGGGGCTAAAATGTATTCTAAAAAACACCTATGTGTTCAAATCTTATCTAACGGACAACAATTAACCTTTATCCAATAGGATTTGGTGCGTCTCTTCTGACTCTTTTCCAAGTATTCTTAAAAAATATATGCCATTACCATAACGCTCCAGATTAAGTTCGATGTTACCATTCCAATCCTGGTCTCTTTTTTCAAATAAAAGTCTCCCAAATCGGTCATAGATCTCAAAACTATATTTTTCAGGCTTGTTTATTGATTCTCTCCCGAAGCTTGAAGAATTGGACCATGCCGAACTGGTTTGGGCAGAAAGAGTACCAATGCTTTCAGAACTTCTTTCTCCGATAAAGAACGTACCAGAGTTGGACGGGTTAGGGTAAACACTAAAGAATCCGCCGCCCCCACAGCTGACTACTTTTACGGGAAAGCTGACCGTCGATGTCCCGCAAGAATTTGTTGTCTGCAAGGTTACGGTGTAGGTTCCTGGACTAGTGCCCATAAAATTCACAGGGGTTGGAGCATTGGTGTAGGTTCGGCTACTGGAACCGTCAATCGTCAAAAATGGTGAGCTGGAAGTCAATCGGTATGTATCCGCTCCCGGAGAGGCAGGAAGCGTAAAAGTTTCAGGTTGTATAAAAACATTGGTACAGACATCGGGCACAGGACCTGCATAGGTAAGCGGTCTCCCTACATAAATCTGTTTGCTGACATTGACATTTGGGACACCGCAGGCTGCACCGGATATGTTGGCGGTTATGGTCACATTGCCCCTGTAACCGTTTCTTTGGGAAAAGGTAGTCGATGCCTGGTTCTGTTGGAAATTCAAAGCAGTTGACGGACTTATGGACCATGTGACCGAACCGTTGGCCGCTGGAACACTGAATGTAGCTGATGAACAAAAATCAGACGGGCCACTTATGGCCACACTGCTGCATACAAAACCACAGTTAAAAGTACTTGCAGCGTTATCCAACTCATCAGCAAGCCAATCTCCATTCCGTGAATTGAACGACAAATGTATCTCGTTTTCGGAATTGTTGTTGAACGAGGTCGTGAAGTTGACAAAGGGAATGGCCCGGTTGCCCGTTGGTCTATTTGTTTGCGTGTAGGTACGGGTATAATCAGAGGCATTCAACACTGTGGCCCCACTACCCACATCCAATGCACTCACTGCGGTGATAAAGTTCACATCGTCCACGACATCAAAATTATAACCAAAATTGCCAAAAAAATTTCCTCCCGAACCACTCTCGCTACTAAGCTGATTGATAAATAGGTTGGAGCCTCCCGGAAAGTTGTCCTGAAGGAGTACCCCAGAGGGAGAGTCAAAATTTCTTCGCGTAAAGGTGCGGGTAATCCGTATCAACCACAGTAGCTTTTTTGTGTAGGTGATACGGCCGGAATAGATGTTGGCCGTCCCCGAACTGGGATAGGCCTTAATGCGAAAATCCGCCTCCAATTTGGAATTGCCGGGCAATACGCCCAAAAGTGCTGTAGCTATGTCTCCCGTGGCAATACCTGTAAAAAGACCGCCCAATGTCCCGAACAGAATGTCCTGCAACCCTTTTGTAGACCCCGAACCGTTGATACGAAAAAGCTGTTGATTGGATGAGAGGCCATAGCCTTCAGCGCAATGGCTGGCATTGCTGAGAGCCACATTACGGGTCTGTTGTGGATAGCCCATCGATTGTAGTTCGCTTTGCCATGTGTCGTGTACATCGTTGTCCCTTACATAGTCCTTGCGCACGTACTGTCTCAACAACTGCTTTACGGCCGGGGCGTCCAGTAGGTCTTCGATATCACCTACGGAAAACTCGCCCGATGCCAATGGCACCCCCACACTGCCTGCCGGAGTGGCAATGACCTCGTTCAACATCTGCCGGGCAAAATAGAGGCTGCCCAGGGGAATATGTGCTCCTTGGTGTGGGGCATCATGGCTAATGTAAAGATTGGTATCATGGTCTTCATTACGGTTCTCCATATCCCGTAGTGCATACCTTGCGATGACCCCGCCCATACTTTGGCCCAAGACCACATTAGGGGTAGTACTGCCACTTATAGCCTTCTGTTGATTCACCCATTCGATAACCCTTTGGAGAACAAAGGCATTTCTACGCAAATCGTCGACACCATTGTCCCAATTGACATAGATAACGTCAAAATCGTTTGTAATCGCAGTATTTGTAGTTGATACCAAATCAATTAAACTTTGACTTCCTGAGTTATCCACAAATTGAAAGAATTGTTCTATATCACTGTCGCCTATGGTAGCACCTTCCTGTTGAAGTCCAGTATCCAGTCCCTCGGCCACTATCAAAGGCTTGGTAATCTGTCCACAGGTGTTGGCATAGGCAATCTGAAGGGTGGCCGAGCCCGCTATGCCTTGAAATGAACGTGTTGCCGTTACGAACTCTAAGGGAAAACTGCCATTTGGAAGGTTACAGCCCGGATCCCTGGCTGAAAGCGCATTTTGTCGCGCTGCGCCCGTAACCTTTAACCGATTTCTACAGTACAAATATTGCCCGTTGGTCAACCGCAACCGAAAGGTGACTGTATAATTGCCGTCGTTGGCATAGGTATGCAGTAGCGCGTTCCCTAGGGAAAACGCCTTGTACCCGCTTCCATCCCCGAAATTAACGGCAAAGCTATGGACATTGGGGGATTGGTTGGTGTACCAGGTTTCATTGGACAGCAAAAGTGAAATTTTAGAATTTGCGATTTGCTGTACGGGCAGGGCCATACCAAAACTTGTTTTGGTCTCATAGGGATTTTGCCACGTACCACTGACGTACACATCGTCATATTTGCCATTGGTCACCCTGATATCGTTCTGGGAAAGCGCATTGCTTCGGATACGGGAATATTTATAGTATAGGCCGTTTAGCACTAGAGCACTAGTGGGGCTGCCCTTGCCAAATTTATTGGTCTCGCTCTTCCGTTTTGAGGACCAGGCACTTTCAAGGTCCTCGGGAGCCTCCAGTTCGGGCACGGAGGTGTTTACCCTTGAGGAAAGCATGGTATTGTAAAGTTGTCGATAAATGCCCGGGGACAGATAGTTGTTGCTCCGTAGCACCCCATCGTATTGGGTAGCATCCACAAAATCGTAACCGTAATCCAAGAGTATCTGGTGTGGTACCCGGTTCTTTTCCAGAAGGCTAAAGACTGTATTGGTCTGGCTGGCCACTTGGGTATCCGTTATTTGTTGGGCCTTTGCAACAAGGCATAGCAATAGCTGTAAGATAAGTAGAGACTTTCTCATATAGTTTGAATTTAAGGGTTAAATAATTTGTTGTGTCAGAAGAGTTCCACCATAATGGTCTCGGTCAAGTTTGGGTCAATTGGTATATCTTAGGTCAAAACGTCCATCGGTAATCCGTATCTCAGTCCCGTCGTTATCAAGTACGGTAAACTCAAAAGTGCCAGAGACAATTTCATCGGTGAAATTGGTTATGGTCAAAATACCAGGTTTCTCTTCGGTAGTTCTAGCTCTTAGAACTCCTCCCCCTCCAAGATTATACCTACCCGAAAAATTTCCGGATTCTTCGGAGATGAGTGAATAGGTAGTTTCTTCCAACCCAACAATATCAAGAGCTCCCAATCCAATGCTAACAAAGTCTGATCCGCCACCATCATTTCTTCCGGCACTAATGCCCAAAGTGTATGCCCCGCGAACAAATTGATAAAAGGCAGAAGGCCTATTGCTGCCACTTTCCGGAAAGAAAGGTTCCCCGTCAACAAGACAACCAAAAGTACCCTCTCCTGTCAATGTGGCGGGTGGCAATACATCTGCTGGGTTTTCTGGCGTGTCATTGCCGTCATCGTTGTTACAGGCAACAATCAAAGATGCTAGAAATACGAAAAGTAGGTTTTTCATTGAGACTAATTTCTACTAAAGGTAAGAAAAATACTATAGGTTTGTTTTAAGAGAATGTTATCTAATTTGTGTATCTCAGGTCAAACCGGCCATCGGTTATCCGTATTTCGGTCCCGTCATTGTCAAGCACGGTAAACTCAAAGGTTCCTGAGACGATTTCATCCGTGAAATTCGTTATGGTCAAAGTACCCGGGTTCTCTTCAGTTGTATATGTCTGTAAAACAATACCTCCCCCTAGCAGATATTGGCCATAAAAATTTTCAGATTCAAATGTGGTTAGAGAATAAGTTGTATCCTGTAGTACTTCTATGTCCAAAGCCCCCATTCCAATACTTACAAAATTCTCACCTCCGCCATCATTCCTGCTCGCACCTATTCCAAGTGTATAAGCACCTCTCACAAGTTGATAAAAGGCAAAGGGTCTATCGTTGCCACTACCAGGAAAAAAAGGTTCCCCATCAATAAGACAACCGAAGGTGCCCTCACCCGTTAGTGTGGCGGGCGGTAATGCCTCAGCCGGGTTTTCCGGAGTATTGTTGCCATCATCGTTGTTACAGGCAACAATCAAAGATGCTAAAAATAAGAAAAGTAGGTTTTTCATTGAGACTGATTTCTATTAAACGTAAGAAAAATACTATAGGTTTGTTTTAAGAGAATGTTATCTAATTTGTGTATCTCAAGTCAAACCGGCCATCGGTTATCCGTATTTCGGTCCCGTCATTGTCAAGCACAGTGAACTCGAAGGTTCCTGAAATTATTTCTTCTGTAAAATTAGTTATGTCGAGTGTGCCAGGATTTTCGTGAGTTGTAAAGCTTCGTAATTCAATCCCCCCGCCCAATAAATAAAGACCATTGAAATTCCCAGAATCTTGAGAAATTAAAGGATATGTTATTGTTTCTACACCGCTTACAATATCTAAACCTCCAATAATAATCGCTTGTGAATCCTCGCCTCCCCCTCTGGAGGCACTTATGCCCAAAGTATATGCACCCCGAACAAACTGATAAAATGCCGAAGGTCTATCACCACCGAATCTACCAGGAAAAAATGGCTCACCATCTATTAAACATCCAAAAGTTCCCTCTCCTGTCAGTGTGGCGGGCGGTAATGCGTCAGCCGGGTTTTCCGGAGTGTCGTTGCCATCATCGTTGTTACAGGCAACAATTGTAAGTGATAGAAATAAGAAAAGTAGGTTTTTCACTGAGACTCATTTGTACATCAAGATATGGAAAATACTATGATTTTATTTTGATAGAATGTTATGTTTTCTCCATTCAGAATAAGAAAAAATAGTACTGTAGTTTTGTAAAACGAACATTTCTTGGGAATTCGTTTTACCAGTGGGTTCGTCCTAAAAACTTGTCTTTTTATGGCCTACTCAGACATTAAACTTTTTATAGGGTTGGTACTAGCAGCTTTTATTGCCTGAAAGCTTACTGTAAACAATGCTATGCCAATCGCTAAAGCACCAGCCCCAATAAACACCCACCAATCTATGTTAATCCTGTAGGCGTAATCCTGAAGCCATTTATCCATGACATACCAAACGATGGGCGAAGCAATTAATATTGCAAATAGCACCAGTTTTGTGAATTCTTTGGATAATAATTTTGCAACAGACGACGACGAGGCTCCCAACACTTTTCGTATCCCGATTTCCTTGGTCCGTTTTACCGCGGAAAGAGCCGCAAGACCAAACAAGCCAAGACATGCTAGAAAAATTGCAATTAATCCGGCACTACCCGAAATTCGACCCCAGCGTTCTTCGTTTTTATAAAAACTGTCAAAACTCTTATCAAGAAAAGCGTATTGAAAAGGTAAACTACCCGAAACGTCTCTCCATTTTGAGCCAATCAATGAAATTGATTCTGAAATATTCTTGGAACTCAATCTGATATATATTTTTTGGGCATTTAAAGACGCCGGCTGGATAAAAATCTGTGGTTCCACCTCTTTGCTCAATGCCCCAAAGTTGAAATCCTTAATGACCCCAATAATAGCACGTGTCTTAATTTCCCCATTCGGAATCGGAACTCTATCCAGAACTAGTTTTCCAATAGCCTCTTGACGAGGGATATTGTATTCCCTTAAAAATGCCTCATTTACAATAACAGAGTTTAGGGAGTCGGACGCGAATTGTGAATCGAAACTTCTACCCGAGACCATTTGCATACCTAATACGTCCACAAAATCCGTATCAATAGGATAGGTCACAACAGGCCCACTTTTATCGCCATATTCAAAGAACAAACGCATGGTACCCTGTTGTGCACCCATTCCCATTTCGGAAGCGGTAATTCCTTTAATGTAATTGGCGGTTGCCAACTCTTGTTTTAATAACGGGTAGATACGTCTGGTATCGGTTCCGGTTGCATCTACTACCAAAACGTTTTCTTTTTGAAAGCCAAGGTCTTTCGATTGCATAAAGCTCAATTGCTGGAGGATGATATATGTAGAAACACCAAGAGCAATCGACAAAACAAACTGAAACGTAACCAAGGATTTAGTAAATAGGTTCGATCCGCTCAGTTTTATACTATTCTTTAAGGCCAAAGCAGGTTTGAGTCCCGACATGATAAAGGCAGGATAGGTACCGGCGAGTATTCCGGTCAACAAAACTAGTGCAGCAACATATAGTGCAAACTCAGGAAATTGGGTAAATGACAATTGTAGGTTCGTTTCGGCCAGGGTATTGAATATTGGTAGTACCAACAGTAATATAAGAAGGCCCAAGAACGCTGCAAGGGAACTCAAGAGTATGGACTCGGAAAGAAACTGGTAGAGAAGCTGTCTCCTTTTGCCACCTATTACCTTTCTTAATCCGATTTCCTTGGCCCTTTTAGCTGAACGGCCAATTGACAACGTTGTAAAATTAATGCAGGCAATCAACAATATTCCAGATGCGATACCAATCAATAACCAGATATATTTAGGTTCAATGGTATCGGCAATCCCATCGATCTTTGGATTGGTGTGCACCTCTGCCAAAGGTTGTAGTTGAAAACTTATCGGAAATGCTCCTTTTCCATCCCATATACCCATTTCCTTGGCCTGATTTTCTTCATTGGGATAGTACTTTTTCCTGAATTTTGAAAGGCGTTCTGGCTGAGTCATTAAAGTACTTTGTTCACTCAATTGAACATAAGTTTCGCTATTGATACCCATATCCCAATTGTTGATTGTCTGTTTGCCCAGTCCAGTGGATAGGAAATATTCATAACTACCTAAAGCACTGAATTGGATGGACGAGTTACTTGGAATGTTCTCTGCCACCGCCGATACCTTGAACGGAACAAAACTGTCTTCAGTTTTAATTTCAATGGTTTGTCCAATGGCGTTTTTAGAGCCAAACAACCGGATGGCTTCATTTTCAGTAAGAACTATATTATTTGGGTTGCCTAATGGATTTGAGCTATTGCCTTCCAGAATTTCGAAGGAAAACATTTTAAAAAGTTCAGGGTCTGCATAAGAAATTTTGTTTAGACTTATTTCGCCACCCGCTTTGAAGAATTTTTCTTCATCCCTATAAATCCGAACAAAATGCTCTATATCAGCAAAATCTGACTTCACTGAGGGCCCTAATGGCGTATAGGCAGAGGCAAAACCTTGTGGAGTCCTTCCTTTTATTCCTTCCGTCCATTCATACACTCTATAAATACTATCCACGTTCGTATGAAAGCGATTATGATTGAACTCGTTCAATGCAAAAAGAAGAAAAAGGGTGAAGCAGGCAATGCCCATCCCCAATCCAAGAATATTGATTAAGGAGAACATGACGTTTTTCTTTAAATTCCTCCAAGCTGTTTTGATGTAGTTTTTGTACATAGTATGTGATTTATACTGATCGATGAGCAAAATAGTTTTGGCCAACTATGGAAATTGAAAATAAAACCCGTGTAGTTTCAAAGCCCACCTATATTATGCCAAGATTATAATCATTTTAAAATCAATTTCTTACAATTAAAACTTTGAATATGGATTAATCTTGATGTAAAAAATGTTTACACCCAATGTCCATTAATTGTACAAGTCGTTTTGCTAAAAGTATGGTATAAGGTGTTGCGTATTGGATTCGACGAAGAGCGAAGTCCTACAAATAAGAACGCTTCCTGGGATTAAACTGTTATTTTAAATTATCGCAATATCCCGCCGATTTACAGTACGGCCGGATTGTATGGAAAAGTAGGTTAAGTTTTAATCCAAAATTTATTTTGTAACCTTTTTCTAAGTCATCTTGTCAAATAAATGTGAGGCCATAAAAGGCCACTCGAACATTAATTTTAGAAAGATGACCAAATCAAAAATTAAACAGTGTATGGTTTTGGCACTGTTCTTCTCGATGGTTTACGGTTGCCATGCACAATCAACTTCCGAACAAATTAAGACCTTAAATGGAAAATCCATAGCGGCAGCAAAACTTGACTCAACAATAAAAGGCATTGTGGATTCGGTACAGGTTCCGGGTCTGTCCATCGCCATCATCAATGATTCGAAAACTGTTTATCACAATACCTTTGGTGTTTCTAACATCGAGACTCAAGAACCCATAACCAACGAAAGCTTATTTGAGGCAGCGTCACTTTCAAAGCCTCTGTTTGCCTACTTCGTAATGAAGCAGGTCGAGAAGGGAATCCTGGATTTGGACAAACCACTATATGACTACTTAACATATCCCGATATAGCCTATGACGACAGATATAAATTGATAACCGCAAGAATGGTACTTTCCCACACCACGGGTTTTCCAAATTGGAGAAAAGATGATAATAAGGACGGTAAGCTGTACATCAAATTTACACCTGGGACGGATTTTAATTATTCCGGTGAGGGATATCAATATCTGGCGGCTGTGGTCGCTAAAATAAATGGAACTGACCTTGGTGGTTTAGATGATATTTTTCAAAAAGAAGTGGCAAGACAACTGAAATCGGAAACACTATATTACAATCGGAACGATAAAATAGAAAAACATAAGGTCTACGGGCATAACGAGAACGGTCCGACCGATAACGCGCAATATGATGGAAACACCTTTGGTGCGGCTTATAGTTTACATACAGAAGCCGTTTCATATGCCCAGTTCCTTATAGCCATGCTTAAAAAGGAAGGTTTGGCCGAAAATTCTTTTGATGAAATGTTAAAGGAGCAAGTTCATTTCAAAGATGACAACCACTTGAAGCAGGAAGTCGGTCAGACCGGTTGGGGTTTAGGGCTTGCCCAAAAACGAACGGAATATGGCACGATGCATCTGCATACAGGGAACAATCGCGATTTCCAAGCATACATGATGATACTTCCCGAAAGGGAATTTGGAATCGTTTTTTTAATGAACGCTGGCAAGGCCATACCATTTATTCAAAATTTGAGCGCCATTATCGGCCCAATTTTTTAAACCAGTTTAGATATAACTTAAACAGCTAAACTGTAAATAAGCAAACTATCAGAAGAAAATTTAAAATAGCAAGATATGCAATCAACACAAGATTTGATTATGGGATTGGGCATGACGGTCGGTCTGGTTACAATTGTCTTTATTATCGCAAAGTATACCTATCTCGTCAAAAAAGCTATGATGGATAGGGGATTGACCTCCGAAACCCCATATGGAAAATTACGTTATCTCGACCTAGGTTGCATCGTGCTGGGTCTAGGTATCGGGCTGATGGTATCATCCATTTTCACAACAATGGACCTATCCGAAAACACGATGGATTTATTGGTTTGGGGAACGATACTAATATTTGGGAGCATCGGTCTGGTGTTGGCCCACTTCATAAGAAGAAAGCTTGGGTCTTGATATTCCAGATAACGATACCCTTCTAATCAAAAGGACAAAAGATGGAGATATTGGTGCTTTTGGACAACTTGTCGAAAAGCATAAAAACGTGTCCCTTTCTTTGGCCTGTTCCATACTCAAGGACGAGAATAGGGCAGAAGATGTTTTACAGGATGTCTTTATCAAAGTGTTCGAAAAAATAAATACGTTCAATTTCAATTCTACCTTCGCTACATGGTTGTATCGCATTGTAGTAAATACCAGTTATAATGAATTGAAAAAGCATAAAAATCACCCAAGTCTTTCACAGGGTGACATAAAAATTGAAAAATCAAGCAGCAACATGGCCCTAAATGCCTTTAAGGAGGAGGAGCAAAAAAAATATATACAAATCGCCTTAAATAGACTTAGGGCGGATGAAGCGTTAATCCTTAGGTTGTTTTATCTGTGTAATTTAAAAATCAAGGAAATAGAAGGTATTACAGAATTCAAAAGTTCCAAAATAAAAATGGACCTTCACAGGGGCAGAATTAATCTGGATAAAGAACTCAGAAAGTTGTTAGGGAAAGAAATACATGATTTATTATGAATGCGAAAGATACCAAAGAACTATTAGGGAAAAGTATCATCGAAACCTCGGATGATTTTACCAATAAACTGATGCTTCGTATTGAAGCTGAAAAGGTGAAGAAAAAATCTTTTGGTTGGAATTTTACATTGACATTTTCAGTATTGGTCTTCGCAACCTTAGCCATGAGTTTTACCTCTTACCAGTTCATGCAGTATGGTATTACAGTATTTGATACCGATTTTGAAATTGAGGGAATTCCTATTTTCCTTACCACTACGGCGCTGTTACTTCTTGCCATTAATCACGTTTTAAGATTGAACCACAATTATAGCGTTTTTAAGTCCAACAGCGGGTCGTTTTAAAATAGGACCTGATACATTTAGCTGAGACTGAGCTTGGCTTTTGAGTATCCTAAATGGAACATTTCTTGGGACGAGGGAGAAAGTGCACCTATGGATTTACTACTTACAAATTCACGAGGTCAGTTCCGTAAACAAACTTTCCAGGTTTTTGTTCTTCCTATTCAATTGTAAGGTCTTTAGTTGATGGTCATGGGCGAAATCAAACAAGGCGGGTCGCATATCTTTTTTGGTAGTGAATATAATTTCATAGGCAAATCCCCCAACATTTTGTACGGTGGCTACATGGGGCAGTTTTTTCAACAATGCTTCCTCCACACGATAATCGAATTCCACTTCTAGCACTTGTTGTGTTGTTTGCCGAAGTTCATTCAGTTTTTTGTCGGCCACAATCGCTCCTTTGTTCATAATGATAACACGGTCACAAACAGCCTCCACTTCTTTCATGATATGGGTTGAGAGCAAAATGGTTTTTTCTTTGCCAATTTCCTTGATCAATTTCCTAATTTCAATAAGCTGATTTGGGTCCAAGCCCGTTGTAGGTTCGTCCAGTATCAATACTTTGGGGTCATGAAGTAATGCAGCTGCCAGACCGACACGTTGACGGTACCCTTTTGAAAGCTGGCCTATTTTTTTGTGTGCCTCGAAGGTTAGGCCGGTCTGTGTAATGACTTCAGGAATTCTTGATTTGGATGTTCTGTACGCTTCCGCATTGAATTCTAGGTATTCCTTGACGTACATCTCCGAATACAAGGGGTTGTGTTCAGGTAGGTAACCAATACTCATTTGTACCTGTTTTGTGGATTCGAGCACATCAAAGCCATTGACATGGACCTTTCCTGTATCGGCAAGATAGAACGTGGTCAAAATACGCATCATGGTTGATTTTCCAGCGCCATTTGGGCCTAGGAAACCAACGATTTCCCCTTTTTTAATCTCAAACGATACCTTGTCCAAGGCTTTTTGTTTTCCAAAGGTTTTGGTGATGTTCTGAACGGAAATGGACATGAATTCAATTTGTTGTAAAAATAAACCTTTTCAACTCCCTTTCCTCCAGGGATAGTGATGTCATTGCGCTGCTGTGGTGGGTTCGGATGTTGTCTTTTTTGGGTATTTTGA
>JBCDBE010000016.1:0-43042 GCA_039184365.1 Bacteroidota bacterium
GGGACTATTTCCTTTCGATTGAAGAGCAGCTAAAAGGTGATGTGAGATTTTATTTCTTTAGATCAAATTTTGATTCGTTCAGACAGCAAGACGAGAACACTTTCTGCATAATACACGCAAATAGGCAATGGCTTAATAATGAATTGGTGCCTTCCCTTAGAGAACAAAATATTTCTGAAAATGTACAGTTTCCATATTATTTCAGCCCTAGTTATAATTTTGGGAATGTCGAATTTTATAACTTTTGCTTAGCAAGTTTCATTTATGTTTCGAGACAGGTTTTTGCAGTTAAACAAAATATTCTTGATGAAGGATTTCAGATTATGCATGGACTTCAATTTCTAAATTCAATTAAAGAAAATTTATTTCCCCAACAAGAAGTTAAATTTCAAGTTTTCTTGAACTACATATTTCAATGTTGGATTCCCTATTCTTATGATAATGAGCACGCAAAAGATACCAGGGAATTACTAAAAATAAAGAACAGGGTTATTCAGAATTATTCGAACTTTCTTTTGACCAATCAAGCAGGGATATTAAAACTTTTAGAACAGAGAGACTCTTTTTTTTATTCGGAACAGTGGGTCAAAATTTTGGAGAGTATTAAATCTAGCATTAGTGGTTTGGGTGAATTTCCCAAATACAAAGACTATTTGATAAATGATTCTATTGTTGATGGGTTTAAAAAATCGGATTTTGCTTTTCTTAAGGAATACTGCTTTCGAGTTTTTAGTGTGCTACTAATATCGGCAGAAAAGATTCCTTTTTTGATATACGTATTCCGACGACTAAACAAAAATGAGTCAAAACCATTAGTTGCATAAATGAATCTAAAACAACTGTCATGTACTTTTTTTCTCTTCTTTGAAGACTTACCCCTTTTTTTGGGGTATCTACAAACAATACCCTCTTAATGAGTACTGCCACAGAAAAGAATAACTATAAGGTTTTTATTGATGACAGATTGATCGCTATTCGTCAGGCGACAAATTCAGGTAATACAGTTACTATAATTCCTAGCAATAAAGAGGACTTGTTAAATGTAACAGATGAAAACCGTTTTTTTGTGGCTGTAAGCAATATTCAAGATATAGATGGTAATATTATCAATTACAGGGAGCCAAAACGTTATAATCAGTTTCGTGAGTTCTTTACACAGAAAATTCTCGGGCCCAATGAAGCTTTTGAACTAAATGATGAATCTATATTGTTGGATAGCATACCCTTAGACAGAATCAAACCAATGTTCCGTGAAGAAAGAATGGAGGACTACTGGAAAAACACTCCATTTCTTAAAAATGGTTCCCTTGAAAATTAGTTTATGTTGTGGGTTAAATCAAATAGTTTATTGATATATCCAAAGTTTAATAATTCCTACTTCGCCTCCAACACTACAAAAGGAATAATCATTTCTTCCAATGAAATCCCCCCGTGTTGATAGGTATTTCTATAATAGCTTACATAATGATTGTAATTGTTGGGATAGGCAAAGAACAGATCATTTTTGGCAAAAATATAGGAGCTGCTCATGGTAATGCTCGGTAAATGTAGTTTGGCAGGTTCCTTGGCGGCCAATACCTCCTTATCATTGTACGAAAGGCTGCGGCCCGTTTTATAGCGCAGGTTGAGACTGGTTTCCCGATCGCCAATAACTTTGGATGGTTGCTTGACATTAATGGTGCCATGATCCGTGGTAATGATCAATTTCATCCCTATGCCCTGTGCCTTTTGAATGATTTCCAGGAGGGGCGAATTTTTGAACCAACTTAGGGTTAAGGAACGATAGGCCTTATCGTTACTGGCCAACTCTTTGATAACCTCCATTTCTGTTTTGGAGTGGGAGAGTATATCCACAAAATTGTAAACAATGGCCGTCAAATCATTATCCTTTTGGGAATTGAAATTCTGCGCAAGCTGTTTGCCTTGTTTTAGACTGCTTATTTTATGGTATTCCCAATTCAGGTTTAATCCCAAACGCTTCAATTGGGCACCCAAGAATTCGGCTTCAAAAAGGTTTTTCCCTCCTTCGTCCGTATCATTTTTCCACCAATCGCGATGGTGCTTTTCCATCTCCAGGGGGGTAAGTCCTGAGAAAATCGCGTTTCGAGCATACTGGGTTGCGGTGGGAAGGATACTAAAATAGGCGTCTTCGGATTTTTTACGATAAAAATTAGAAATCACATCTTCAAAGGTCAACCATTGGTCATACCGTAAATTGTCAATCACCACCAAAAGGGTCTTGGAACCCTTTAATTCGGGCAAGACCATTTTTTCGAATAAGGTATGCGACAAAACAGGGCCCGTATCCTCCTGAAACCAAGAACGGTACATCTTATCCACAAACTTGCTGAACTGTGAATTGGCCTCAACCTTCTGTGATTCCAATATTTCAAACATGCTCTGGTCCTCAATCCCTTCCAGTTGCAGTTCCCAATACATCAACTTTTTATACAGTTCCGCCCATTCTTCATAACTGTTGACCATGGAAAGATCCATAGCAATCTTTCGAAACTCCTGCTGATAGTTGGCTGTGGTACGCTCAGATATTAATCTTGAGTTGTCCAGGTTCTTTTTTAGGGAAAGAAGTATTTGGTTGGGATTGACAGGTTTGATTAAATAATCGGCTATTTTACTACCGATAGCCTCTTCCATAATGTACTCCTCCTCACTTTTGGTTATCATCACCACAGGGAGGGAGGCATCTTGTTGCTTTATTTCCGACAAGGTTTCCAAGCCTGAAAGACCTGGCATATTTTCATCCAAAAAAACAATGTCAAACGTTTTTTCGTCAACTTCGGCTAAAGCTTCCTGACCGCTTTGTGCGGTGGTAAGTTGGTACCCTTTATTCTCTAAAAACAGAATGTGTGGTTTCAATAGGTCAATTTCATCATCGACCCAAAGGATGGAGATCTTTTTCATGCTCATTATAGTGCTATCTTTGCCTTGTTAAATTTAGTCTATTGCCACAGACCAACAAGCTCAAAATATTTAACGATCCTATTTATGGATTTATTGGCACCCCCAATGAATTGATTTTTAATTTAATTGCCCACCCCTATTTTCAGCGGTTGCGCCGCATTTCGCAAATGGGGCTATCCGCTTTAGTATATCCAGGGGCGCAGCACACCCGTTTTCACCACGCATTGGGAAGCATGTATTTGATGCAGAGGGCAATACAGATTTTAAGGTATAAAAATGTGTCGATTACTGTGGAAGAAGAGCATGGTCTACTGTGTGCCATCTTACTTCATGATATTGGACATGGCCCTTTTTCGCATGCCTTGGAGCATTCACTAATTCCTGACTTGAACCATGAACAAATTTCCTTACTGTTTATGAAACAATTAAACAAGGAGTTTAATGGCCAATTGGAAATGGGCCTGCAAATATTCAAGGGGAAACACCCAAAAAAATTTTTGAACCAGTTGGTTTCCAGTCAACTGGACATGGACCGGTTGGATTATTTAAAAAGGGACAGCTTCTATACCGGAGTTGCCGAAGGAAACATCAGCTCAGAACGGCTTCTTACTATGCTAAACGTGGCAAACAATGAATTAGTGGTGGAGGAAAAGGGCTTGTATCCCGTAGAAAAGTTTTTGATGGCAAGACGATTCATGTATTGGCAGGTGTATTTGCATAAAACCAGCCTTGTCGCAGAAGTCCTATTAATAAAATTGATACAACGGGCGAAACACCTTATCGGTCAAGGAAATGATATGGAAGGATCGACCGCCCTGACCATGTTTCTTAAGAACCAATATGGCCATTTTACCAGTGAACACTTGGAACAGTTTGCCCATTTAGATGATGTAGATATCTTATCTGCCCTAAAAACATGGCAAAACCACAGTGATTTTATCCTTTCAGATCTTTCCAAACGACTCTTGAACAGGGAGCTTTTAAAAATTAAAGTCAGGGGTAGACCCATACATCCGGATAAACTGGAACAAAGGAAAAGTTGGGTGATGGCCAACTATCCTGTTGAAGAATCGGAAATAGCGTACTATGTGTTTGGTGGCGAAATCAGCAACCAAGCCTATAACAACGCCCATCAAAATATTCACATCCTAACAAAAAACGGAAAGCTGGTTGATGTGGCCAAAGCGTCCGATCATTTTAGTCTGAAAGCCCTTTCCAATAAAGTGGTGAAATACTATGTCTGCTACCCCAAGGCAAGCGTTTAACAAATTTTCTTACTTTTGCCGCAATGAAGTTTACTGCTACCCAAATTGCCGGAATTTTAGAGGGAGAAATTGAGGGAAACCCTGAAATTACAGTACATAAGCTCTCTAAAATAGAAGAAGGTGAGCGTGGCAGTTTAACCTTTTTGGCCAATCCCAAGTATACCTCTTTTATTTACACCACCGAGGCCTCCATTACCATTGTAAACAAGGATTTTATCCCTGAACAAACATTGACGACCACCTTAATAAAGGTGGACGATGCCTACAAATCATTTTCTAAATTATTGGAATACTATAACCAAGTGAAGAACAATAAGCTTGGTATTGAAAAACCGTGTTTTATTTCTGATACCGCGACCTATGGCGAAGGCTTCTATTTTGGTGCTTTTTCCTACTTGGGTGAAAATGTAAACATAGGAAATAACGTTAAGGTATATCCCAATGTTTACATAGGTGACAATGTGACCGTAGGAAATGATTGTGTCATTTTTGCAGGGGCAAAGATTTATTCGGAATCCATCATAGGAAATGGTTGCGTTGTCCACAGTGGCGCCATAATTGGAGCCGACGGCTTTGGCTTTACCCCCAACGAAAAAGGAGAATACAGCAAAGTCCCCCAAACGGGTAATGTTATTTTAGAAGACTATGTCGATGTTGGGGCCGGGACTAGCATAGATAGGGCCACTTTAGGGTCCACCATTTTAAGAAAGGGTGTAAAACTCGACAATCAGATACAGATAGCCCATAATGTTGAAATAGGGGAACATACCGCTATTGCGGCTCAGACGGGCATAGCGGGTTCCACAAAAATTGGAAAGCACTGTTTAATCGGAGGGCAAGTAGGCATTGTGGGCCATATTACCATTGGGGACCGGGTAAGAATTCAGGCACAGTCAGGTATCGGAAGGAATATTAAGGATGATGAAGTCTTGCAGGGAAGTCCAGCGTTGAACTATGGGGATTACAACAAGTCCTATGTTCATTTTAAAAACTTACCAAAACTAGTCAATCAAGTTAACGAACTGGAAAAGAAATTAGACCATGAAAGCCAACAGCACTAAGCAAAAGACCATTGCTAAGTCGGTTACTTTAAAAGGTGTGGGTCTTCATACAGGTGAAGACGTAACCATGACCTTTGTTCCAGCAAAAGAGAACCACGGTTTTGCTTTTAAAAGAGTGGATTTAGAAGGGGAACCGGTCATTGAAGCCAATGCGTCCTACGTGGTCAATACGCAAAGGGGTACCAATCTTGAGAAAAATGGAGTAAAAATCCAAACTTCGGAACATGTTCTTGCCGCATTGATCGGAATGGATTTGGACAATGTGCTTGTGGAACTTAATGCCCCAGAACCACCGATAATGGATGGATCTTCCAAGTTTTTTGTGGAAGCTTTGGAGGAAGCCGGTTTTTTGGAACAGGAAATGGACAGGGATGAATACATCGTAAAAGATGTGATCTCCTACAAAGATGAGGCAACAGGAAGTGAGATAACCATTATTCCATCCCAAGAGTATCAGGTGACCACCATGGTGGATTTTGGAACCAAGGTTCTGGGTACCCAAAATGCTACCCTAGATCATATCGGCGATTTCAAAACAGAAATTGCCAATGCACGAACGTTTAGCTTTCTACATGAACTGGAAATGCTTTTGGAACACGGCCTTATTAAAGGAGGTGATTTGAACAATGCCATCGTATACGTAGATAAGGAAATCTCGGAATCGACCATGAAACGTTTGGAAAAGGCCTTCAACAAGAAAAAGCTTTCCGTAAAACCAAATGGGATATTGGATAACCTTACCCTTCATCAACCTAATGAAGCGGCCAGGCACAAACTATTGGACGTGATTGGGGATTTGGCCTTGACGGGGACCCGAATTCGAGGAAAGGTAATTGCTAACAAACCAGGACATTTTGTAAATACCCAATTTGCCAAAAAGCTACAGAAAATCATCAAACAGGAAAGGCGGAATTACGTACCCGATGTGGATTTACATGCCCCTCCCGTAAAGGATATCAATCAAATCATGGAGATGCTCCCCCATAGACCACCATTTTTATTGGTCGACCGCATTTTGGAACTTACGGAAGAACATGTCATTGGTATTAAAAACGTGACCATGAATGAGCCCTTCTTTGTGGGCCATTTTCCAGGGGCGCCTGTAATGCCAGGTGTTCTACAGATCGAAGCTATGGCACAAACAGGTGGTATTTTGGTGCTGAGCACGGTACCTGACCCGGAAAACTATTTGACCTACCTGTTAAAAATTGATAATGTTCGTTACAAACATCAGGTGGTACCTGGGGACACCCTGATTTTCAAGTTGGATTTAATGTCACCCATCCGACGAGGCATATGTCAAATGCAAGCCAGGGCCTATGCCAATGGCCGACTGGTTTCTGAAGCTGAAATCATGGCGCAAATAACCAAAGTAAAAGGAAACTAATATGAATCAGCCTTTGGCATATGTTCATCCAGGAGCTAAAATCGCCAAAAACGTAGTAATCGAACCTTTCACCACCATACATAATAATGTTACCATTGGGGAAGGCACATGGATTGGATCTAATGTTACCATAATGGAAGGTGCCAGAATTGGTAAAAACTGTAACATCTATCCGGGAGCCGTAATTTCTGCCATTCCACAGGATTTAAAATATAAAGGGGAAGAAACTACGGTCCATATCGGGAACAACACCACCATACGCGAATGTGCTACTATTAACAAGGGTACCGAAGATCGCATGAAAACCATAATTGGAAATAACTGCCTTATCATGGCCTATAGTCATATTGCACATGACTGTTTTATTGGAGATGGCTGCATTTTCAGCAATAACTCTACTTTAGCAGGCCATGTTACCATAGGGGAAAATGTGGTTTTGGCCGGCATGGTAGCGGTTCATCAATTTGTGTCGGTAGGAAGACATGCTTTTGTAACCGGAGGTTCGTTGGTACGAAAAGATGTGCCCCCTTTTGTAAAGGCTGCTCGGGAACCACTTTCCTATGTTGGCATCAATTCGGTAGGTTTAAGACGAAGGGGGTTTGTATCAGAGAAAATCCGCGAGATTCAAAATATTTACCGAATTCTGTATCAAAAACAGTACAATAACTCCCAAGCCGCGGAAATCATAGAGGCAGAGATGGAAGCCACTCCTGAGCGGGATGAAATCCTTCAATTTATTAGGGATTCACAGCGAGGTATTATGAAAGGATATTTTAGCAACAATTAATTATGGCAAATACTTCAGATATTAGAAAAGGATTGTGCATCAAGTACAATAACGATATTTATAAAATCGTAGAATTCCTACATGTAAAACCAGGGAAAGGGCCAGCTTTTGTGCGCACCAAACTTAAAAGTGTCACTTCGGGTAAGGTCATTGACAACACATTTTCTTCGGGCCATAAGATTGAAGATGTTCGTGTGGAAACCCGATCGTACCAATATTTATATCCTGAAGGTGATACCTTTCATTTTATGAATACGGATGACTACAATCAAATCGCACTGCAGAAGGATGCTTTGGATACTCCTGACCTGCTGAAGGAAGGGGAAGTAGTGACCATTATTTTCAATACGGAAGATCAAATGCCCTTATCGGTTGAAATGCCGGCAAGTGTTGTTTTGGAAGTGAGCCATACCGAACCTGGGGTCAAAGGCAATACCGCAACAAATGCGACCAAACCGGCTACCGTGGAAACTGGGGCCAGAATTAATGTCCCCCTCTTCATTAACGAAGGCGACAAAATCAAAATTGACACGGCTACTTCATCGTACCAAGAGCGTGCCAAAGAATAGCGGTAGATGAAGTTTCCAAGGATATATCAACTTCAGGAAATAGCCAAAATGCTGCAAGTAGAGTATGTGGGGCCACCTGAATTTCCTGTAAAAGGGATGAACGAGATTCATGTGGTGGAAAGTGGGGATATCGTTTTTGTAGACCATCCCAAGTATTATTCCAAAGCACTGGATTCGGCCGCAACTATTGTACTTATTAACAAAAAAGTAGATTGTCCGGAAGGTAAGGCTTTATTGATTTCGGATGACCCCTTCCGTGATTTTAATAGGCTTACACAGCACTTTAAACCATTTCAGTCTTCCAATCAAAGCATTGCCAAGACCGCTGAAATTGGGCAAGGCACCGTGATACAACCCAATGTTTTTTTGGGTAACCATGTTAAGGTAGGAAACAACTGTTTAATACACGCTAACGTTGCCATATATGATCATTGTATTATAGGCGATAGCGTGACCATTCATTCGGGTTCCATTTTGGGAGCGGAAGCATTCTATTACAAGAAACGCCCTGATGGTTATGACAAGCTATTATCTGGGGGTAGGGTGGTCATTGAAGATCATGTGGATATTGGATCTAACTGCACCATTGACCGTGGGGTAACTGGGGATACCACGATCAAAAAAGGCACCAAATTGGATAATCAAATACAGATAGGGCACGATACCGTAATAGGACGGGATTGTCTTATCGCCTCCCATACAGGAATTGCAGGATGTACGGTTATTGAAGACGAAGTGACCCTTTGGGGTCAAGTAGGTGTCATCAGTGGGGTAACCATTGGGAAAGGTGCAGTGGTTTATGCGCAATCCGGCGTTAGTAGGTCATTACCGGGCGGAAAGACCTATTTTGGAAGCCCAGCTGATGAAGCACGAAAAAAAATGAAAGAATTGACCACGATTAAAAACCTCCCTGATGTCGTTAAAAAATTAAACTCCAAATAGCATTTTAGATAATAGCAATACGCTATTTTTGTGCACGCTAACAAACAAGATAGAATGAGTGTTTTAGTAAACAAAGATTCCAAGATTATAGTACAGGGTTTTACCGGTAGTGAAGGCACTTTTCACGCTGAACAAATGATTGACTATGGAACCAATGTGGTTGGAGGCGTCACGCCTGGAAAAGGAGGACAGGAACATTTAGGGAGACCAGTATTCAATACGGTTGCTGAAGCTGTTGAAAAAGTAGGTGCAGATACCACCATTATTTTTGTACCCCCGGCCTTTGCAGCCGATGCCATTATGGAAGCAGCCAATGCGGGAATCAAAGTTATCATAACCATCACCGAAGGCATTCCAGTTGCGGACATGGTGAAAGCCAATAACTATATTAAAGATTTAGATTGTATTTTGATTGGCCCCAATTGTCCTGGTGTGATCACCCCAGGTGAGGCCAAAGTGGGCATTATGCCTGGATTTGTTTTCAAAGAAGGTAATGTGGGTATTGTCTCAAAGTCCGGAACCTTAACTTACGAAGCAGCTGACCAAGTGGTTCGTCAAGGGTTGGGAATAACCACTGCCATAGGAATTGGTGGGGATCCCATTATTGGCACTACCACCAAAGAGGCGGTGGAACTACTTATAAACGATCCAGATACAAAGTGTGTGGTGATGATAGGTGAGATTGGTGGACAATTGGAAGCAGATGCCGCCAAATGGTACAAGGAAAGTGGTAGCGATAAACCCATTGTAGGATTTATTGCTGGTGAAACCGCACCAGCTGGTCGAACCATGGGCCATGCAGGAGCTATTGTCGGCGGAAGTGACGATACTGCGCAGGCCAAAAAACGGATCATGAAGGAATGTGGCATCCATGTTGTGGAATCACCGGCTAAAATTGGAGGCAAGGTTAAGGAAGTAATCGGATAACCCCATCCGTTAAAACAATACTAAATCCCGGCAAAGCTGGGATTTTTTTATGGAGTGATCGTTCCACAAATCCTATATTTGAAGTTTACCAACCTAAAGAACAGCATATGAAATTTTTAGAAAGTAAAAACGTCATCATTACAGGAGCAAGTCGCGGAATAGGAAAGGGGATAGCCCAAGTATTTGCGAACCACGGCGCCAATGTGGCTTTTACCTTTAGTTCGAGCGAGGGACCTGCCCTGGAATTGGAAAAGGAATTAAGGGGACTTGGCATTAAGGCTAAAGCTTACAAGAGTAACGCCGCAAGTTTTGAAGAGGCCGAGCAACTTGTTGCTTCGGTATTGGAAGATTTTGGCGGGGTTGATGTGTTGATCAACAATGCGGGAATCACCAAAGACAACTTATTGATGCGCATGGGAGAGGAAGACTTTGATAAGGTAATTGAAGTCAACTTAAAATCCGTTTTTAACATGACAAAAGCTGTACAACGTACCTTATTAAAACAACGGTCCGGTTCCATCATTAATATGAGCAGCGTGGTGGGTGTTAAAGGCAATGCGGGTCAAACCAATTACGCAGCCTCCAAAGCTGGAATGATCGGGTTCACCAAGTCTGTAGCCTTGGAGTTGGGCTCCAGAAATATTCGCTGTAATGCGATTGCTCCAGGTTTCATCGAGACCGAAATGACCGATAAATTGGATGAAAAAACGGTACAGGGTTGGCGAGATGCCATTCCGTTGAAACGGGGGGGGACTCCGGAGGACGTTGCAAATGCCTGTCTATTTTTGGCCTCGGACCTTTCTGCATACGTTACCGGACAAGTAGTAAATGTCGACGGGGGCGTTTTGACTTAAAGCGTTGCTTTAGATGCAAATTCAGACCGTTTTACTCATTCTGGCAGCTTTTCTATTGGCCTTGGGAGCTGCAGTTTTCCATTATTATCGTTTCAAAGCAAGTCTGAATCATCAAATAGCATTGACCTTTCTACGTTTTGTAGCACTCTTTTCTGGGTTGGTATTACTTATCAATCCCGAATTTTCAAAGAAAACCTATGACATAGAAAAAGCCAATCTCATTGTATTGGTAGATGAATCCTCTTCCATTCGTAATCTTGGGGAAGAAGAGGATGTCGTAAACACGGTTGAAGCACTTATCCAGGAAACCGGGCTCCAAGATAAATTTTCAATCAAGCCCTATACATTTTCTAAGGGAATTCAACCCTTGGACAGTATTTCATTTCAGGGAAATTCGACTGATATATTCAACGGTCTGCAAACGATCAAGGAAACCTTTTCGAGTACCAACAATGCCATAGTTTTGATATCTGATGGCAACCAAACCTATGGTCGGGACTACGAATATTTTGATTTAAATGATTCGTCGGTGTTGAATGCCATTGTTGTTGGTGATACGACTTCCTACCAAGATGTGGCGGTGGGAATCATCAATAGCAATAGATATGCCTTTTTGGACAATCAATTTCCACTAGAGGTACAGACCATATATTCTGGAAAGTCGGAAGCAAGTGTAATGGCTAAAATATCCATTGATGGAAGGGAGGTACATCAGGAATCTTTGGAGTTTTCCACTTCTAAGCGCTCCCATATCATAAACACCAGCATTAAGGCCCAGTCTACCGGTATTAAGACGATAAGAATTGTGTTAGGGGAACTGGAAGGAGAAAAAAATATCCAAAACAACACCAAGGAAATTGCCATTGAAATTATAGACGAAAGAACGGTGGTGGGCATCGTTTCATCCTTTAGGCATCCTGATATGGGTGCCCTAAAGAAAGCTGTAGCGTCCAACGAACAAAGACAGGTGGTCTTTTTGTCGCCCCAGGCATCGGCCGAACAATTGGAAGCGGTAGATGTTTTTATCCTTTACCAGCCCAATTTTGAATTTGAGAACATCTATAATTTTTTGGATCAGCGCGGAGGTGGAAGTTTCATTATTGCAGGTACCCAGACAGATTGGGGTTTTCTGAATAGTAAGCTTCCAAATATAAACTTGGATGCTTTTGGCCAGGAAGAAGAAATTTTACCTATTAAGAATGATGCTTTTGAACTCTTTGACATTTCAAGTTTCAACATGGATGGGTTTCCTCCCCTCAGAGGAGTATTGGGGGAACTGAATATTGGTGCGGAAGCTAAGGTGTTGGCCTATCAAAAAATCCGCGGGGTCAACCTTCAAGAACCATTGTTTTTTGTTTTGGAGAAAGATGAAAGCAACAAACAAGTCTTTCTTCTGGGAGAAAACATTTGGAAATGGAGATTGAGCACCTATAGGAACAATCAAGATTTTTCCAGTTTTGATGCACTTATCGGAAAACTCGTTTTTTTTCTTTCCAGTTCCGGAAAAAAAGAACGCCTGCGATTGGAGTACGAGAATGTCTATGAAAATGCTTCGGAAGCGCTGATACGAGCCTCATTTTTTGATAAGGCCTATACTTTTGAAAAGAATGCTAATTTAAATCTTTACCTCACCGGGAAAAACGGATTGGTAAGGGACATACCCATGCTTTTATCTGGGGATACCTACCAAGTTGACCTAAGTGATTTGGAGGAAGGGGAGTATTCCTTTACCATTACGGAGACCACGGAGCGGATTTCAAAGTCTGGTCAGTTTAGAATTCTTGATTTTGATTTGGAGAAGCAGTTTATGAGTTCAAATCATGTAAAATTGGAACGTTTGGCGAAAAGGAATTCAGGCAATGTATATTACCCCAATCAAACTGGGCAATTGGTAAGGGAATTAATCAATGACAATGACTTCATTCCTATACAGAAAAGCACTAGGAATGTAGTATCTTTAATTGATTTTAGGATAGTGTTGGGCCTTATGGTGATGGCACTTGCATTGGAATGGTTTATTAGAAAATACAACGGTTTAATTTAAAAGAGGAACATTTATGGATCGATTACCCAGGATAGGGTTACCTATTGTAGTTGCAGTTATTATTTTATTTATTTTGATTTCCAAGTCAGCCATAAATATTAGCGCTGGTGAGGCGGGAGTACTTTGGAAGCGTTTTGGGGGAGGGGTTGTTACGGACCAGCCACCCTTAGGTGAAGGATTTCACTTTGTTTTGCCGTGGAATAAAGTCTATGTTTATGAAGTACGCCGCCAAGAAGTCTTTGAAAAAATGAAAGTACTTTCTTCCAATGGTCTGGATATCCAATTGGATGCTTCGGCTTGGTACATGCCGCAATACGGTGAATTGGGGCAGCTCCACCAAGAAATTGGTGAGGGGTATCTCGATCGGATTTTATTACCCACCATACGTTCGGCGGCACGTTCTGTAGTTGGGCGATATACTCCGGAACAGTTGTATTCCAGTAAGCGTGATGCCATTCAGGCGGAAATATTTGAGGAAACTAAAAAGATTGTAGAAGATCAGCACATTGTTCTGGATGAAATTTTGGTGCGAGATGTTACCTTGCCTCCAACCATTAAAGAAGCAATAGAGCGAAAACTGAAGCAGGAGCAGGAATCCTTGGAATACGAATTTCGATTGGTGACCGCTGAAAAAGAGGCGGAACGTCAACGGATTGAAGCACAAGGAAAGGCCGATGCCAATAGAATTTTAAGTGCATCGTTAACGGATAAAATTTTGCAGGATAAGGGAATTGAAGCGACCTTAAAGTTGTCGCAGTCCCCCAATGCCAAGGTGGTCGTTGTTGGTTCAGGTGATGATGGTCTTCCTTTAATTTTGGGAAATAACTAAATTTCTTTTTTCGTATTAAAATTTAGTTTTAACTTCGAACTTGAAATGAGAAATATTCATACACATCATCATACCGCACATATCGCTCAGGCGAGGTAGCTGTATTTTGTGTATTTCAAAATAATATGACCCGTTTGAGCAATCAAGCGGGTTTTTTAATTTATTCAATCGATACATGACTAAAATTCGTATAGCAATCCAAAAGAGTGGCCGTCTAAATGAAGATTCCCTGAGGATTTTGAAGGAATGTGGCATTTCCATAGAGAATGGAAAGGACCAGCTAAAGGCAAGTTCCAGAAACTTTCCAATGGAGGTGTTTTATTTGCGCAATGGCGATATACCCCAATATCTAAAAGACGGGGTGGTGGATATCGCCATTATCGGGGAAAACGTTCTTTTTGAAAAAGGTGAGGGAATTGAGGTGGCAGAAAAATTAGGGTTTTCCAAGTGCAAAGTGTCCATAGCCATTCCAAAATCGAAGGAATATAGTGCGCTTTCGGATTTAAAGGGGAAAAGAATCGCTACATCCTATCCAGGAACAGTTCAAAAATTTTTGGATAAATCGGGCATTGATGCAGACATCCACATCATCAACGGTTCCGTTGAAATTGCCCCCAATATTGGATTGGCAGATGCCATTTGTGATATCGTTTCCAGTGGCAGCACCCTTTTTAAAAATAATTTGAAAGAAGTAGAGGTGCTATTGAAAAGTGAAGCCGTATTGGCCATATCGCCCAAAATAAATGAGGAACGGAGCCAAATTCTCAAAAAACTCCAATTTCGGATACAGTCGGTTTTGCAGGCAAGGAAGAATCGTTATGTGTTGATGAACGTACCGAATGACAATCTAAAAAATGTGATTGAAATCTTACCCGGAATGCGAAGCCCTACGGTAGTACCCTTGGCAGAGGAAGGTTGGAGTTCGGTCCATACCGTAATCAATAAGGATACGTTTTGGGAAGTCATCGATGAATTAAAAGTAGCTGGTGCGGAAGGCATTCTTGTTTGTCCAATAGAAAAGATGGTGCTGTAATGAAAACGTATGTCAATCCAGATAAGTCAAGTTGGTCCGAAATCTTATCAAGACCTACACAATCCTTTGAGACCATTGAGCCAGCCGTAAAAGAAGTGTTTGATAAGGTTAAGAAGAATGGGGATGATGCGATAAAAAGGTATACGGCAAAATTTGATCAAGTGGAACTAACGGATTTAAAAGTTTCCAGTACTGAAATCAGGGAAGCAGTTCATAAGGTTCCAGAAAATTTAAAGGAGGCTATTCTATTGGCCAAATCAAACATTGAGAAGTTCCATAATGCCCAAAAAACCGAAAAGGTAATTATCGAAACCATGCCCGGGGTTAAGTGTTGGCAAGAAAAACGACCCATTCAAAAGGTAGGCTTATACATTCCTGGTGGAACTGCACCTTTGTTCTCTACCATTTTAATGTTGGCCGTACCAGCAAAATTGGCAGGTTGCGAAGAGATAGTACTTTGCAGTCCTCCGGACGAACAAGGTAAGTTGTATCCAGCCATTTTGTATACCGCCCAATTGTGTGGTGTAACCCAAATTTTTAAGGTTGGGGGGATTCAAGCGATAGCGGGAATGACGTATGGTACGCAAACAATTCCAAGGATTTACAAAATTTTTGGACCCGGAAATCAATACGTTACCGTAGCCAAACAATGGGCCACTAAATCTGGCGTGGCTATTGATATGCCGGCAGGCCCTAGCGAATTGCTCGTTGTTGCAGATGATACCGCCAACGCTACATTTGTGGCCTCCGATTTATTGAGCCAGGCCGAACATGGAGTGGATAGCCAGGTGGTTCTGATTTCAACTTCCAAGGAGTTGATTTCAAAAGTAGCATTTGAAATAGAACGTCAGCTTAACGACCTACCAAGAAGGGAAATAGCGGCCAAAGCCATAGAAAACAGTCGCTTGATTTATGTTGAAGATGATACAACAGCATTGGAAATCATCAATGCCTATGGTCCTGAACACTACATTGTTTGCGTTGAAAATGAAGATTTTTATGTGCAGCACACCGTAAACGCGGGCTCCGTTTTTATTGGGAATTACACCCCTGAAAGCGCTGGTGATTATGCTTCAGGAACCAACCATACACTACCTACAAATGGCCATGCCAAGCAATATAGTGGGGTGAATCTGGACAGCTTTATGAAGAGCATGACGTTTCAAAAGATATCGAAGGCCGGAATAAAGAACATTGGTCCAGCTGTGGAATTAATGGCAGAAGCTGAGGGGTTACAGGCACATAAAAATGCAGTGAACTTAAGACTAAAAGAACTGAATGATTAAGGAATTCAAAATAAAAGACCTTGTTCGGGAGAACGTCAAGAACCTAAAACCGTATTCGTCTGCACGAGACGAATTCAAGGATTTTGATTCAGATATGATTTTTTTGGATGCCAATGAAAATCCTTTTGATAACGGAGTGAATCGATATCCGGATCCTCAACAACGGAATCTCAAAGCCATGCTTTCAGAACAGAAAGGGGTGATGCAAAGCCAGGTGTTGTTGGGTAACGGCAGTGACGAAGTGCTGGATTTGGTATTTAGGGCGTTCTGTGAACCTCATGTTGACAATATCATCACCTTGCCTCCAACGTATGGCATGTATAAAGTGTTGGCTGCAACCAACGCCATAGAAAATAGGGAGGTCTTTTTGACCTCCGATTTTGAACCCGATGTGGATGCAATTCTGGAAAATGTAAATGTACGGACCAAACTTATTTTTCTTTGTTCGCCGAATAATCCTACGGGAAATAGCTTTAATGCTTCCGGGATGGAAAGGTTGTTGAAAGAATTCAAGGGAATCATAGTCATCGATGAAGCCTATATTGATTTTTCAAAAGAAGATTCCTGGATTGACCGACTTGGGGATTTTTCAAATCTCATTGTTACCCAAACCCTTTCCAAAGCCTATGGTATGGCTGGAATTCGTTTGGGCACTTGCTATGCCTCTGAAGAAATCATACAGGTTCTCAATAAAATAAAACCACCTTATAATGTGAACGAGCTAACCCAACAGAAAGCAATGCAAAGAGTAGCGGATATGGGTTCAGTGGCCCAGGAGGTGACAAAAATTCTTGCTGAACGGAAAAAACTCACAAAATCCCTTACCGCAATAGGCTTTATCAAAAAGATATATCCTAGTAATGCGAATTTCATTTTGGTACGTGTCGATAACGCCAATCTTCGCTATCAGCAATTGATCTCTAAGGGAATCGTAATTCGGAATCGTAGCACACAGCCCTTGTGTGAAAATACACTTCGGTTCACGGTGGGAACGATTGAAGAAAACAGCAAACTAGTAATAGCATTAACCGAATTGAATAATGGCTAAAAGAGTACTTTTTATTGATAGGGATGGCACTTTGGCGAAAGAACCGGGCGATGAACAACTGGATACTTTCGAGAAATTGGTTTTTTATCCAAAGGTCTTTACCTACTTGGGTAAAATTGCAAAGGAATTGGATTTTGCACTGGTGATGGTGACCAACCAAGATGGTTTAGGAACGGATTCCTTTCCAGAAGACACCTTTTGGCCCGTACACAATTTATTGTTGCAATCCTTTGAAAATGAGGGTGTAGTATTTAATGAGGTGTTGATCGATCGAACTTTTGCCAAAGACAATGCGCCAACACGAAAACCAAATACTGGATTATTGGAACATTTTCTGACAGAAGAATATGACCTTGCCCATTCCTTTGTCATTGGAGATCGGCTGACCGATATGGAGCTTGCCAAGAATTTAGGCGCAAAAGGCATTTTCATCAACGATGAAACCCATTTAGGGACTGACGAAATAACCGTTAATAAGACTGACCTTTCTGACTATATCGCACTGGAAACCAAGGATTGGGAACAAATCTATGGTTTCTTGAAACTTTCAAATCGTGTCGGAAAAATCCATAGAAAAACAAAGGAAACGGATATTGAAATAGAATTGAATTTGGATGGTACGGGCAGGGCTGATATTGACACAGGACTCAAATTTTTTGACCATATGTTGGACCAGCTGGCACGTCATGGACAGATGGACTTATCCATTAAGGCAGATGGCGATTTAGAAGTGGATGAGCACCACACCATAGAGGACACAGGTATCGCATTGGGGGAGGTGTTTTACCAAGCTTTAGGTGATAAACTTGGTATGGAACGCTATGGTTTTTGTCTACCTATGGATGACTGTTTGGCCCAGGTGGCCCTTGATTTTGGAGGCCGTAACTGGTTGGTCTGGGACACTGAATTTAAAAGGGAAAGGGTAGGCGATATGCCTACTGAAATGTTCCATCATTTCTTTAAATCATTTAGTGATGGAGCAAAGGCAAATTTGAACATTAAGGCCGAGGGGACCAACGAACACCATAAAATTGAGTCGATTTTTAAGGCTTTTGCCAAAGCCATTAAAATGGCAGTGAAAAGGGACGAAGAGAAAATGATTTTACCATCAACCAAAGGAATGATTTAAAGTACAAGGTCCAAAATAGAAGGTACAAGATGCAAGATTTAAAAACTAGAACCAAAAAATTTGCTGTTGACTGTTTTCGATTTTGTAAAACCGTTCCTAGGTCAAGAGAGCTTGATGCTTGGGTTAGGCAATTAATTCGTTCTTCAAGTTCTGTTGGTACTAGCTATCGTGCTTCTCAGCGAGCCAAGAGTGCTGCTGATTTTATAAATAAATTGAAAATTGTAGAAGAAGAAGTTGATGAATCTATTTATTGGCTCGAACTTTTTATTGAGGTAAGGGAAAATGACCTAAATACCATTAAGAATTTACATAAGGAGGCAATGGGATTACTTGCTATTATTGTGGCGTCAATAAAAACTGCCAGAAAAAACAAGACTAAATGAATATTACCAAGATTCATACCTTGTATTTCATACCTGTGACTTTAAACTTTTCTTTATGAAGTTGGTTATCATCGATTACGGGGCAGGAAACATTCAAAGCATTAAATTCGCCTTTCAACGATTGGGTATTGAAGCAGTGCTTACGAAAGATACCCAAGAAATCGTAAATGCGGATAAGGTAATTTTTCCTGGAGTGGGGGAGGCAAGTAGTGCCATGGGAAAACTCTGGGAAAGCGGATTGCATGATGTCATTGCTGATTTAAAGCAACCGGTACTTGGCATTTGTTTGGGCATGCAACTGATGTGCGATTCCTCCCAAGAGGGTGACACCAAAGGACTGGGTATATTCCATACGGATGTGGTCAAGTTTAATTCTAGCGTTAAAGTACCGCAAATTGGATGGAATAAAATTGAGCACCTGAAAGGTGATTTGTTCAAAGGGTTAACCGAGGACTTTATCTACCTTGTCCATAGCTATTATGCACCAAAGACCAAAGAATCCATAGCCATGAGCACCTATGGATTGGAGTACAGTGCAGCTTTGCAAAAAGAGAACTTTTATGGGGTGCAGTTCCATCCAGAAAAGTCCGGGGCTTATGGGGCAAAAATCCTTCAAAACTTTTTGGTATTATAATGGATGCAGCGATTCAAATTTCAAGTGACAGATCCCTTTTGGATGTGAACAAGATCCATGGTGTGATTAAGAATTCCTATTGGGGTAGTTATCGTTCGGTGGAACAGACCAAAAAAACCATAGAAAACTCCCTTTGTTTTGGGGCATATCGTGCTGAAGAACAGATAGGTTTTGCACGTGTTTTGACCGATGAAGTGGTTTTGGCCCATATCATGGATGTAGTCATATTTGAAGGATATAAGGGGAAAGGAATTGGAAAAATATTGATGGAGTATATTTTAAAAGATCCTCGAGTAAGAGATGTTTTGAGCATTACGCTAAAAACCAAAGACGCCCATACCTTTTACGAAAAATATGGATTTAAAAAAGTGGGCAATTCCAAACTTTGGATGGCCATTGATAGAGCTAAATTAGAATGATATGAGAATAATTCCCGCAATAGACATCATTGATGGCAAATGTGTTCGACTGTCCAAAGGGGATTACAACACAAAAAAAATATATAATGAAAATCCTTTGGAAGTAGCCAAAGCGTTTGAAAACCATGGGATTAAATTCCTTCATCTTGTGGATTTGGATGGGGCTAGGTCAAAGCTTATCATCAATCATAGGATTTTGGAAGAAATCGCCTCAAAAACCGATTTAACAATTGATTTTGGAGGCGGTTTAAAATCGCATGAAGACCTACATATCGCTTTTGAAAGTGGTGCCAATCAAATAACTGGTGGGAGTATTGCCGTAAAGGATAGGCTAACTTTTTTGAGTTGGCTCAAGACCTATGGTACGAACAAAATTATTCTTGGCGCTGATGCAAAAAATGAAAAGATAGCAGTTTCGGGATGGCAGGAAGCGTCCGATTTACAATTGGTCCCTTTTGTGAAAAAGTATCAAAAAGCTGGAATCCAATATGTCATTTGTACAGACATTTCCAAAGATGGCATGCTGGAAGGACCTTCATTTGCCCTCTATCGGAAACTTTTAAAGGCAACTCGAGTAGTACGGACAGAAATCGGGGGCAGTGGGGTTATGGATATTGAAGAAAACGGGATTAAATTGATTGCCAGTGGTGGAATTTCCCATTTTAATGAATTGCCAAAATTACGGGAGTTAGGTTGTGATGGAGTAATTATTGGGAAGGCCATTTATGAAAACCGAATCAGCCTAAAGCAACTGGAAAACTATATTTTAGAAAATGAATGATTTGAGTAGGTTTCAATCGGAATTTATAAAAAATAGCTGTTATCGGATGGATGAAAGCCTACGGATGATAAACATCTCATTGGCCAAGATTTCCGAAGAACAGGCCTGGCAGAAACCAAATGCTTCGTTGAACAGTATCGGTAATTTAATTTTGCACCTGTGCGGCAATATGACGCAGTACGGTATTGCGTCCTTGAATGAAACCGAGGATAACAGGGAACGGGATTTAGAATTTTCAATGATGGGTGGTCTTAACAAAGAACAGCTCTTTGAGAAGCTTAGAATAACAGTCCATAAAGTTAAGACCACTTTTAAAAATGTTCCCTTGGAACGACTCTTGGCCTTGAAACAAGTGCAAGGATTCCAGTTTTCCGGTATCGGCAATATTATTCATGTTGTGGAGCATTTCTCGTATCATACGGGGCAGATCGCCTTTTGGGTGAAACAATTGAACAATGAACAATTGGGCTTTTATGATGGCCATGATTTAAATACAAAAAACGAATAGCGTCACCCTGAACTTGTTTCAGGGTCGCATTAAAAATGCGGTATAGTTTTGTTTATATAATGACAAATAAATATGGAACTACATTTTATATTGGAGTTACGGCCAATCTTGCAAAAAGAATGGTTGAACATGCGTTAAGCGAAGGTTCTAAGTTCACGAAGAAATATAGCTTGACCGATTTAGTATATTTTGAAAAATTTTTAGATATGAACCAAGCAATTGCTAGGGAAAAACAAGTAAAGAATTGGCACCATGAATGGAAAGTCAATTTGATTAAAGAAAAAAATCCAAAATTGGAAATTTTGGATTACTAATTTGATGAGACTCCGAAACAAGTTCGGAGTGACTGGAACTATGCTCACAAAACGAATCATACCCTGTCTTGACATTAAAAATGGCCGAACGGTGAAAGGCGTCAATTTTGTTGATTTACGTGATGCTGGTGATCCTGTGGAACTGGCACAGCGCTATGCTGAGGAAGGGGCCGATGAACTGGTATTTCTGGATATTTCAGCAACGGAGCAAAAGCGAAAGACCTTAGCCGAATTGGTATACCATGTGGCCGAGAAGTTGAATATCCCCTTCACGGTTGGCGGTGGTATTTCTTCTGTGGAAGATGTGGATATTTTACTAAAAAACGGAGCGGACAAGGTTTCCATAAATTCCTCGGCGGTCAAGAGACCGGAACTGATCAACGAATTGGTCGCCAAGTTTGGTTCCCAATGTATTGTGGTTGCCATTGATGCCAAATATATTGTTGGGAAATGGAAGGTGCATTTGGTAGGGGGCAAAGTGCCTACAGGAACCAACCTTTTTGAATGGGCAAAAGAAGTGGAGGAGCGAGGCGCAGGAGAAATCTTATTCACCAGTATGGATCATGATGGCACTAAAAATGGCTTCGCCAATGAAGCCTTGGCCCAACTTTCAAGCTTGGTGAACATTCCGGTCATAGCATCAGGTGGGGCAGGAGAGGTGCATCATTTTGTGGATGCCTTCAAAGACGGAAAAGCGGATGCTGCCTTGGCGGCCAGTGTTTTTCATTTTAAGGAAATTGAGATAAAAGACCTAAAGCAAGAATTAAAATCAAAAGGAATTCCAATACGGATATAGAGTTTATTTTGGCATGAAGACCACTAAAGAAAATAGTGAAAGATACACCTGGGGAGCCGATTGCTTTGGCTGGCACTTGATCAACAACCAAGAATTAAGCGTTATACAGGAATTGATGCCACCAAATACCTCAGAAGTGAAACACAAGCATAGAAATTCCCAGCAGTTTTTCTTTGTTTTAAATGGCGTGGCCACTTTTGAGTTGGAAGGTAAAATTCCATCGGTAACCACAAACGAAGGCATCCATATCCAGAAAGGTCAAGTCCATCAAATTCAGAACAACACTGATACAGATTTGGAGTTTTTGGTAATATCGCAACCCCATTCCCACAATGATAGAGTGACTGTTTAATTATGATTCCAATTTGCATAAAATGAAAGTAGATTTTACCAAAAACTCAGATGGTTTGGTACCGGCCGTTGTTCAGGATGCCAAGACAAAGAACATTTTGATGTTAGGTTACATGAATGAAGAGGCCCTGCAAAAAACCCAAGAAACCAGAAAGGTGACATTCTTTAGCAGAAGTAAGCAACGGTTATGGACAAAAGGGGAGACCAGCGGTAATTTTCTGGAATTGGTAGATTTAAAGGTTGATTGTGACTATGATACCATTTTGGTCAAAGCCAACCCTTTGGGCCCCACCTGTCATACCGGAACGGACACCTGTTGGTTTGAGGAGAATACGCAAGATTTTGGGTTTCTTACCACATTGGAAACTATTATTGCTGCCCGTCAGACCAACCAAGAGGATGAAAAGAGTTATGTGGCTTCTCTTTTTCGGAAGGGAATCAATAAAATTGCTCAAAAAGTAGGGGAAGAGGCGGTGGAAACCGTAATCGAGGCAAAAGATAGCAACGACAACCTCTTCTTAAATGAAAGCGCAGATCTCATTTTTCACTTATTGATTCTGCTTAAGGCCAAAGGGTTTGAATTTAATGATGTGATGAAAGTGCTGGAATCCAGGCATAAGTAAAGCGGGATTACCTTTTGAAAAGGGATTTGTCGAGGACCCCCTTAAAAAGGGCATCCTTAAAATTACGACTTAATGGTATTTCCGCTTGCGCCAGTTTTATCCTTGTGTTTTCAACAGAGCGTATTTTATCTATTGCCACCAGATACGATTTGTGCACCCGAATAAATTTTTCCACATTTAAAAGTTCTTCCATTCGTTTTAGGGACAATAAGGTCATGTATTTTCTCGTAGAAGTGTAAATGATCACATAGTTTTGAAGGGCTTGCACATATTCCACATCAGTATAGAATATCTTTTCAAAAACAGCATCACATTTCACAAAGAAATAGTCAGGTTCTGATTTGGAATCCATGGCATTATCGTCTCTTTCCCCCCTTATAAAGTAGTCCCTGGCTTTGTTCACGCCTTTGTAAAATCGATTAAAGGTGATGGGCTTTATCATATAGTCCAAAACATCCAATTCAAAGCCTTCTAAGGCATAACTTGGATATGCTGTGGTAATGATGACCATAGGACGGTGTTTCGTGGACTTTAAATATTCAATACCTGTCATAATAGGCATTTGAATATCCATCAAAATCAGATCAGGGGGTTGGTTTTTCTCAAGGGCAAATAGGTCCGTGGGGTTATTGCCTTCGCCCATGAAGCGCAAAAAATCAATCTTCCGAATATAGTTGACCAGGCCTTCGCGTGCCAAAGGTTCATCATCGATAACCACACAGTTGATGGAACGCATTAGGCTATTTGGTTTTTTTCAAGGGGAACCTCGTTTAATTGTAGCTTCAGGGCTATCCTATACTGAAGGTTATCTTTCACAATCTCTAGAGTATGGGCATTGGGGTACACTAATTCCAAACGCCTTTTTACATTATTCAGACCAATACCGCTGGTATCGTTTTCCCGAGTAACTTCTAATGCGTTTCTGCTGTTGGATACCTGAAATTGTAGCTCTTTCCCGGTTATATTTACATCGATGTCAATCCAATTTTTAGATGACTTGTAGTGCAAAACATGTTTAAAGGCATTTTCAATAAAGGGCATTAAGAGAAACGGGGCGATTTCAAAATTCAAATCGGTAGTTTTGTTCAGTGTCACATGCAGTTCAAAGTTGGTTTTATCTTGCCGAAGTTTTTGCAACTCAATAAAGTTCTCCAAATAATTCAACTCGCGGTCCAAAGCGATAAAAGTGGCATTGCATTCATACAACTGATAGCGCAACAACTCCGAGAATTTCGCCAAAGCACTTGAGGCTTTGTCCTGATCTTTGTGGATTAAAACGAAGATGGAGTTGATGGTATTGAACAAAAAATGCGGATTGAATTGTGAACGCAGAAATTTTAGTTCGGTCTGTAGTTTCTCCTTTTCTATGGTATTCCTATGTTTTTCAGAAGCCATCCAATTTTTGGTAAGTTTAATGCTCATCGCCAAGGTCATACTCGCCAGGGTAGAAGGCAGGGCATTGTTTTTGAACAATTCCAGAAAATTGGATGGAGGGATATAAAAGAGCTCCTCAAATGGCACTCCTACCACAGCTGCATTGACAAAATACCCCCCAATAATACCTGCGGAAGTAAGAAAGATGGTAAGCAATAACGCCGGCATATAGACCCAGTAATTCCCTTTCTGTAGGAACTTGGGAATTAAATAGTAAAGGTTAAAATACACTCCCATGGCTTGCATAAGTACATAGAAGAGAAACTTTGTTGTATAATTGGAATACAGGATATTTTGAGCGGCCTCGACCATGCTGCCACTGGTCAACGACCACCAGAAATAGTGGTAGAAGAACCAAAATATCAAGTGGTGCAACTTGTATTTGGTAATAAACGTAACTATGGATTTTCCCATGAACAACGCTAAACACTAAAAATAATCAAAAAGGGAAAGGGTGGTATCGACTTCTTTGTGCAAATTGATGAGAGGGCAATAATAAATGATGAAAGACTTTCACTACTTCTTGCCCTCAATTTTTTAACCCCATATGTAACATCAGTACCCTTTCATCAACTTAACCCGTTGTCTTAACATTATGATTTTTATGGTGTCTTTATCCTAACTTCTTTTGCGGAGAACTAGGAAACAAACAAATGAAATGGATCTTTAATGTTGGATTACTGTATATCGTATTTATGATACTTGTTAGTGGTCATTGCATGGCCCAGAAAATAGAATCGACAGAAGATGTTGAGAAACAAATCAACATCACAGGGTTGGCTGTTAGGGAAGCCTTTAAAAAAAAAGACTTGGAAACCATTAAGTTATACCATCACCCAGAGGTGGTCAAGGCCTTGGGGTACAATGACCTAAAAGCTGGTCGCAAGGTTGTTTTGGATGGATTACGCGAAACCATGGCCAATTTTGACCTTGAATTTATAGGCAAAGGAAAGGAAGAACTATTCCTGCATAAAGGGGATTTAGTAATAAAACAAATCCTTTTTGCCCTACGACTTGTTCCCAAAAATGGGGACGAACCTTTTGTTTTTAAGGGTAGAACACTGGTCATATTACAACGCTATGATGAAAGTCCATCAGGTTGGGCCACCATTTATGAAATGATCCAACCCTACCAAGAACCATAACCCCCGAATCCTCTAAGAACACCGTAATGCAGATTCGTAACATAGGTTAAATGCCCAATCAAAAAATGAAAAAGCGTAAAAAACAAATCATTGGATTTACCATCTTCTTTTTATTTTCTGCCTATGGAACACAATCCCAAGATACAAGACTGAATACCATCAAAAAAGCTATTGCCAAACGCAATGAAAGCCTGACTGAAAACTTAAAAATCTCAGCGATAAAAGCAGTAATGGAAGGCTACACGCATGACGTGCTCTTTTTTCCCCAGTATAAAACGGCAATAAGTTCCAAAACAGATTTAGAGGATTTTTACACTGAGTGGACGGATTCACTTGGAATTATGGATTACGGAAAAAATACCGTTTGTCTAGAAATCATTGGGAATCGACTAGTAGAAATTGGGACTTTTTCATTGACTGGTAATGAAAAACAAAAAATACCCTTTACGGGAAATTATATGGTTATTTGGAAGAAAGTTAAAGCTGTTTATCAGATTGAAATAGAATTATTTGGCAATGATACCTATGTAACCCGCAATCAGGTTCCCTATGCGTCTGTGTCCATTCCCATTCCCCATGCCCTCCCCAAATACATGTTGAGTGAGGACACGAAAATCGAAAAGGAGTTAATCTTTCATAACAATCAGGTAATTGAGGCGGTAACGAAGGGTGACCCTGAGAAAAGAATTAGGGGTTTTCATGACGAGGCGATACTGATACCCAATTTTTCTGAAATTAAAAAAGGAAAAGAACGTATCGTACCATACATCGAAAGCGTATACCATCCTGAATCCAATCTGTATGTTTCCCATAAATTCTACGATGTTCGTGTAATTGACGAAAATCATGTAATAGTTGCAGGACATTACAAAGGCGGTTGGGACAGGCCGAATGACAAAGGTAGTTTTGAAGGCAATATGCTAAATCTTTTAAAAAGAAATGAAGAAGGCAAATTGGTAATGTACCGACAAATCTCCAATAGGATTAAATAAAACCAGGGCAACGTATAAATCAATTCTTATGAGCAGATATCCGACACTTATTTTCTATCTGATTGTTTTATTCAGCTATTCACAACAGGCTAGAATTACTTTTCAGGTCAATGGCAAGGACCAATTGAATATCAAGGAAAGCCCATTCAAACATTTTATTGGAGAATGGACCTTAAAAGAGGATAAATGGACCCATAATTGGGGAGGAACAACGGAAACCGTACAAATTCCAAAACACCATACAGTTTCTAGCCAAATCAATACAGCCAACAGTCTCTTGTCCATTATTGATGGACCAGAGCCAAACGGGCATATTTTCTGGTCTTACAACCCAATAAGGAAAGAGGTGCATCATTTGTCCAGTTTTGGGGAAATGAGATCTGGAGTAGGGAAAGGCCATATTTCGGATAGCGGTGCTATGACTTTAAAAATCTCTTTCGAAGGAGAACCTGAAAATACCTACCGAATCTACAAGTATACTTGGGTAAACCAAGACGAGTATCACATGAAATCAGTGCAATACGATTCGCATGATGTTCCTACAGGGGTATTTTATGAAGGTACATTTGTTCGTTTACCGAATAGGGATGTTGATTTGAGGACTCAGATAGAAGCCGTTCTCTCAATTCTTGACAATGGTAACATTTCCGTTGAAGAACAACTAGGGGTTTATGCTGATGACATTGTACATATGGCACCCGGAAGTGAGGCACACATAGGAAAAGGGGCATTGGGCCCCTATTTAACACTACAACGCCAAAACGGAGAGGTCAAAATGAAACATGAAATCCTCGAAATAGAGACCTTTGATGATAGGGTACTTATGCGCGGCCAGGTTACCGGTACCTTCCGATCGAAAAATGGGACTCCTCCCGTTGCCTTTCGAACCAAAAACCTGTTTGTTTTCATTACTCAGGAAGGCACCTTAAAAATTAAAAGGGTGATTTACAATTCATCACCCATGGAATAGTATAGACCACCTCGATTTCACCAATAAAACGACGTTCTCCAAAGCGTCAAAAGTTCCCAAAACGGTAACGTAATAATGGTGAAAGGAGTACTCATGGATTTAAAGTTCATCGGAGACCCTGATAGGTTCGATGTTATATGTGGATATATGGAATACCGTGACCAAGGGGCCTAAAAATACTATTGATTTTATTTTGAGTACTGTTTGAGAGGTTATGCATCCATTGGCTGCACCGAATTGAATTCGGAGTCCTAGGGGAATGGAGTATATGAGCCCAGAAACCTGTCTTCCCTAAAAAGCTGATACGTTCGTCTATTTGGGAATAAGCACAGGAATCCAACGTAGGGGAACAGGATGGTGCTGGTATTGCCCTTTTTTCACATAAACTTGATTGTTCTTGGTAAACACGTGAACGGTGTTGATGGTTTGTTTTTTGACCAATGATTCCATGGCATTAGTTTTTGATCGTTACATTAATTGATGGAGCTTATGGGTTTAGTTTTTTTTTGTAACGGTTTCGCCCCATATTGAAAATGCCCAATTTGATGCCAATTCCCCCAGAAAAGCCATTAATACGATCAATAGGACTATCCGTCAGCCCAATTTTACTGGAAAAGCGATAGCGTACACCGGCTTCCAATTGTACATAACGTGAAATGTTAAAAAGTGCACTAACTCCAGGTTCAAAAACAAAAACTGCATCCAGATCGTCGTCCTCAAAATCAAAATCCTCGTCATTCTCAATGATATCCCGGTCAACATAGCCTACCGCCCCACCTCCTATAAACAGGGGAAAAGAAAGACTTACCAGTGACTTTCCAAAAAGGATAGGTTCCAAATGAAAGCCTACATAGCCTGCAAAAAGGTCATCATTATCGCCACTGCGTGGGTTAAAAATATTCTGTCGGGAATACAGGCCCCTGGCCAAAAATCCCACTTCAAATTGCTGGTTGGCCACATAGGCCATCTTAAAAGTGCCTATGTAGGTGTCTTCCCCTTCAATTTCACCGTAACCTACACCAATTCCGAGATATACACCATGTACCACGTTACGTCGATCGTTAAAGGTGATATATTCACCTTTATCGTCTTGTGCCTTTCCGGTAAGGACAAGTAAAAAAGCACTCAATGGAATAATGGATTTTTTGAAACTCATATTTTTTGTTTTGGTTACTATTTCTTTACTAAGAATTTTTCCAATCTATTGGTCGCTAAGGGTAACGATTCCCTTTAAGCCAGCGATTGAAATAAAACCTTCCCTTCCCTTTCCATAAGTAGCTTCTATTTTTCGAAGCTTTTTCCCTTTATCCAGCATTTCGGATACTACATTCTCAAAGGATTTTGGTAATCGTACCACGCCCTGTTCCAGGGTGGCACTAAATCGATGCGAAAAATTGGTTACTCTTAAGCTAATGTCTGAGGATTCCTGTTCTAAATTGATTTCCGCTTTAGGACCAATAATTTGGACCACCTTGAAATCAGCAATTTTTAATTTCAATTCGGCGCTCTGTAACAAGCGTTCTAAATTTAAGCTGCTAAACTTTAGATTGCCGTAGACGGTGCCCACTGCATCAAGAATAATATCATCTTTATTGGAGTAAAGCTCCAAAGCATTGACACGGCCCAAACGCATCTCCGTACCGCTACCTGTAATTCGCAAACTCTTCGCATTTTCCATATCCAGTTCCCCATTTTTAAGGTTAAGACTGGCATAATTCAGATTACGAGTCTTCACCTTCCCGAATTTCAAAATAATATCGGCCTTGCCCAAATCTTCGTTCACCCAAAGGTCCCCATGCTCAATCAAGGTATTCAACTCACCGCTCCAGTCTTCAATAATAACATCCCCAAAACGATTGGTCACTTTTAGTTTTGCCTTTTTGGGAAGGAATACTTCATAATTGATTTGCACACGGCTACGATCCATGGCAATAGGATTGTTGCGGTTAAAGAAATCAGCAAACCAGCCCGTATTCTTATTGGCTACTTCTGAAGTTATCGATACCATATTTTCATTCGATTTTATTTTTGGGCTAATGCGGCCCAAAAGTTCCCTGGCATCATCTTGTTTACGTCGATTGACCACAATCTCTATTTTCACGGAAACCTCGTCCTTATCCCATCCCCATACGGAGATGTTCCCATATTTATTTTCGAGCTGTAATTCTCCCGAATTTGTAAGGGAAAAATGTTCTTCCACAGTTTTGGAAACCCGTTCCTGTCCGGTACTGAACTGTACCGAGAACAACGCGAAGGCCATCCACAGGATTCTTTTATAAGGTGTAGCCATAATCTTCATCGGATTTTTTAGCATCATTTATCTGTCGTAATAAGTTCTCAATGAGTTCAATGCGCTTTTTATAGTTGGCCACAATGGCCTCCAATACCCGCTCATTGTCTAAATTTGAGTGCATTTCCGCCCGTAGCGCCTCATATTCCGCATCCAGCTCATCCATAAAGGACAAGAATTCTTCTTTGTCCAAGGCATTGAGATGCGGACTGCTCTTCACCAATTCCACCTGATACGAGACCAGGACCTGGTAATGTTGGTCAATATCCAGTAGTTCTTTTGACACATATTGGGTATCGGTAACATCACCACCATAAATGAACAAGCCTATAAAACCGGCAATACCCAAAAGCAATACCACACTAGCTGCAATACGAAGTGCAGGGCGTTTCCAAAAGGGAACGATCTTAGGGGCAGGTTTCCTCAATTCTGACGAAATATTCGCCCAAAGTTTTTCTCGATCGGCCTTGGCCGTATCAAACTGGGCAGCATTTTCTCTAATATGTTTTTCAAAATTGTCCATTACAAGGTGTTGATGATTTCCAATAACTTCTTTTTTGCCCTATGGTATTGGGACTTGGAGGTGCTGGTTGAAATGTCCAGAATCTCTCCAATCTCCACATGGTCATAGCCCTCAATCAAATAGAGGGTTATGATTTGTCGGTACCCCTCTGGTAATTGGGCAATGCCCATTTGCACCTTTTTGATGTCCACTGCTTCAGCTTCCACAGGTGCTTCATCAGCAAGACGAAACTCGTGTGGTTCCATCGGTACAATGGCCACCCGTTTTGCTTTGAGGTGGTTGATACTTTTGTTGATGACAATGCGCTTAAGCCATGCTCCAAAACTGCTTTCGTACTTAAAACTGTGGAGTTTTTTAAAAGCATCGACAAAACTGTCCTGCACAATGTCTTCAGCATCTTCCTTATTGCCCAAAAACCGCAATCCTACGTTGAACATGGCATCTACATACAAGCCATACAGCTCATATTGCGAGCTGGTATTGCCGGTCTTGCATTGCTCCACCAAGCTTTGATGTGTGAATCGAATGTCGGTTTCCAAAGGGTTGATGCCTTAGTTGAAGTTAAAGACAATCACAAAAGTAAAGGGTTGCACTTAGGAAGGGAAAAAGCTCAAAAAAAGAAAAGTTCATCGGTTTGATTCAATTGAATACCCCGACAGGCTTATTATCTCCTCTGGGGAAAGTTCGCTTAACTCCAAAATATTCTTGCCGGATGTTTGCATCACCTTTTTTATCAAATAGTTTCCGGTCCGATAGCCAACGGAGTTTCTACCATCAGGATGTTCAAACATCCATTCGTAATAACTGGCATCCGTTGGCAACCTCAAGATCTCATTTACCCAATCACTAGCATTGACATCACTTGGCATTTGGTTGGCTTTATACACTTCGCCCGTATATTGCTCTGCAAAAACTTCGGCCAGCCCTTCATTGACCATAGCTATACCGATACCTGGGCCATATTTATTGTCTTGAACGGCCCAACCTCGGGCCAAATGATGAAACTCGTGATACAACGTAGATTTTAAACCGGTCTCAATAGCTGCTGTAATACCGCCGGGAAAGGTATTGGAGATTTGAACCAAAACAAGGGGAGGGGAATTGGATTCCGCACGCCCAGTAATACCACCGACACCTTCCAGGTTCCAGTCCACAATTTCCAACTGTACTTGTATACTGTCCGGTAAATGGGGCAAAAGATTCCGCACCTCCTCTTCCGAATCGATTGAATAAGCACGTATAAGCTCTTCTTCCTGCCGGGTAAATTGTTCATTTTCTTCTTGAAAAATGAGATTCAAAGTTGTGGCTTCGACGGGATTTGAATTGAAATTGCATGAAGTGGTTAGACCTAATGAAATGACCAACCAAAAACGTTTTAATAAGGACATCCTATATTTTTTCTGAAGACGACACCGATTCGATATCGTAACATTTTACATGGTGTTATTGAACTATGCTACTGAAGACAACAAAAAAGGCAAAGGGTTACATGTAAGATGAAAAATTCTAGTATTGTACATTTGCTATAAACGATTCATAATGCGAATACGAACAGAAATTTCTAGCAAATACATCAATGAAAGGGATTATGAGGTAGCCTTAATTGCGGATGCGTTGGCACATCCGGTGCGGGTGGCTTTGGTTCGTTATTTATCTGAAAAGAACCATGGGAGAGGGGTGGACAATGTCACTTGTAACAAGGATTTAGTTCAGATGTTCGACTATTCCCAATCCACCATTTCACAACATGTGAAAATTTTAAAGGAAGTAGGACTATTTCTTACGGAGCAGCAAGATAAGTTTACGCACTACGAGTTGAACGATGCACTGTTACAAAAGTTCGCAGCATTGGTTGGCGGGCTAAACGTTTCCCAATGATTTCCTAAACTATTTTTTTTATTCAACTTTAGTTTTAAATTCGTATATCGTAAATAGGCGATTTTTAAACTTAAAAATCATCCAGTCATGCAAAGAATACTTCATTTACTTGTACTTCTAATCGCCGGTCATGCCTATTCCCAATCCTTACATTCTTTGGAACCTGCTAAAAACCACTATGCCAAACTGCAAAAATTGAACGCCCAACCCAACTCCAAACGTAGCGCATTGGATGCCCTTTCCTTTACGCCCGATCAATACAATTCGGTAGCCTTGTCCTATACCTTAATGGCCCCGGCCTATTTAACTTCCGAACAAGTTTACCACTTGAAGAAAAGTGTCAATTTCCCGGTCAACAGTTCAGAACAAACCAGGGCTGAACTGGACTTTCTGCTGGACTGGCAACAAAAACGAACTCCGGAACAAATATATCGCACCTCAAAAGTCTTAGCACCCATCGGCTACTGGCCCCACATAGATGTCAACAAAGATCACAGCAGCTACAAAAAAAACCTAAGGGACCTTATGTTTGAGGGTAGGGAAGTGCTTGGCGCACAATGTACGACAGAAAATTACCCAGCTACCTTCAAGTTATTACAAGGCGTGACCAAAGACATGCGGATCATGGAGTTTACCGTAAAATACCATCTACTGAGGGCCCGACCCTACGTATTGGAACCCAAATTAAAACCTTTGGCCATCATGGGTTCCCCATCCTTTGCCAGTGGCCATACGCTTTGGGCTTATATCCAAGCCTTTACTTGGAGTGAGTTGATTCCTGAAAAGCGTCAAAAGTTTCTGGATTTGGCCTATGAGATAGGGGAATCCCGTGAAGTAATGGGCATTCATTACCCCAGTGATGAAGAAGCAGCCCGGATACTGGCCCATAGCATGTTGACCGCTATGTGGACAAATCCCAAGTTTCAAGATGACTTAAAAGCAGCTAAGGCGGAATGGAAATAAGATAACTGACTTTTAATAATTATACGGATAAAACGGCCTGGAGAAACCCCAAGCCGTTTTTGTTTTATGAATCTTCGACCACGGTGATTACTTCATATAGGTATCAAAGAATGCTAGCATCTTTTCAGGGTGAACGCCAAAATAGTTGTACCCATCAAACCTTCGGTTGGTCCCTTCAATCCAGAACAATTCTTTTTCTTTGGAACCAATCTTGTCAAAGATTTCCTGGGCATCTTTAGGGTTGTCCGTCCAAGTATCATCCATTACCTGTGCCATAAAGTAGGGAACGTTGACGGCATGGGCATACGCTTGGGGTCGCATTTCCCCATTGGTAAAACCTCCCAACTTGAGTTGTTCCAAATCTAGCAACTCCATGTATTGGTTCAAGCCCATCAATCCAGCAAAAGAGGTCATAAGGGCGGTCATGGAAACCGTTAAAGGACCAAAAAAGCATTTCACTTCCTCAAACAATTCAGGGTGTCTATACATCGCCTCGTAGGCCGCATTGCCACCAGTACATCGGTTATACAAACCTACTTTCATCTTACTCCATTGAGGATGACGGTTCACGTAGTGTTGTGCGCCCACAACATCCCGCCACTCGTAGCGACCAATGCCACAAATACCCCCGTTGGCCGCACCACTATTACCATGATTCCTTAGGTCGTAGGCCAGTATGTTATAACCAGCCCTTGAGAGATGTCCCATATGGGCCACGAAATCAATTTCTAAGGTATCCACTCCAGAAAAGGGCGCACCGAAATGTCCCGTAAATCCGGAACGACCCATAGGCATGGGATGGTTGATAATGATCAATTTATCGGAGTTTCCTTCAACCGATGGAATGTACCAGCCCTCTAAAGGGGTACCATCACTGGATGGAAAATAAATATCTTCCCATATATCCATGCCGTGGTCAGCTGGGGTTTTATGTACAGGGGTTCTAAACATGGGGCGCACAGCAAATTCAGCCAAATACTTGATAGTACCGTATGCTTCTTCAGAAATCGTTTGTTGCTGTTCCAGGGCTTTGTGATATCTATTTTCACCCATTCTACCTTTTAAGGTAGGGTCGATGGTATACTCCAGTGTTTTTTCGAACATGATTTTTACACTTTACTAATTATGCCTACAAATTTGCTGCGTTTTGTAGAAAAGCATTGAAAACAAATTCAGGAAAATCGGATACAAATTACAGGTTGGAAAAATGGGAGGGGGATACTCCAGCCACCTTGCGAAAGAGGCGGGAAAAATAGTTGGGATATTCAAAACCCAATTGATAGGCAATTTCAGAAATCGTGGATTTTTTTTGACCCAACAAACGCTTGGCCACGGTCACAATATGCAAGTGAATATGTTCCAATGCGGGTTTCCCCGTGTAAAATTTGATGACGTCACTTAAATAGTTGGGCGTAACGTTCAATTGCTGCGCAAAGTAATTGACGGATGGTCGAATGGCCTGGCCATTATTTTGATAGTAGTGGTCCAGTAGGGCGAAAAAATCATCCACCAACTGGCTATACTTTTCCTTCCGCTCCCCAAATTGTCTTTTGTAAAACTGGGCAACATGGGCAAAAATCAAATTGCAGTAGGCAAGAAGCAAATCCTTTGAAAAAACCGCTTTATTGTATTCCTGTAAAGCAGCTTGGTAGTGCTGGGTGATTAAAGTCTCCTCCTCCTTTTTTAAAAAAAGGGGTTCGTGCAAACCATAGTTGAGGAAGGAATATTCCAAATGTTGATGGTTGGAAATTAGGTCTTCCGCGATGTTGATAAAATAACCCTTCCAAGGAGCGTCTGTTTTCCATTCAATGGGCTGATTGGGACTTGAAAAATACATAAAACCCTTCTCTTTGGCCTCTTCCAATCCGTATTTGATGGAAATCCGATAGAAATTGGGATACACGGGAGGCGATTTCAATAAGAAATCCTCAGCATACTGGCCAATATCAATACGTTCATGCTTGGGCGCTGGCATGTTGGTGTAGCTATTAAATGCCTGTATACTGTCAAACTTCATATGGACCTAATTCGATATTTGGTGCCTAACCCCCAGGGCTGTATTGCAGGCTGCATCTTTTGTTGAGCAGGGCCTCACAATAATTTTTCCTTTGAAAACAACACCCCATCTTCATCGGAATATACGTAGGTTCCATGAATAATTTCGGTTCCTTCAATGATCAACGTCCCGCCTTTTGCCCCAACATTTTCCTTTCTACTTTTCACGGGGCAGGTGCCTATGGCCTTTACGCCAACGTCCATGGTTCGTATCACTTTGGAATCCCGTATACAACCGTAGATAATCATCCCTTCCCATCCATTTTCGTTTGCCAAGGTTGCGATGTTATCCCCTAACAACGCACATCTTTTGGAACCGCCTCCGTCAACAACCAGAACCTTTCCCTTACCGTTTTCCTCCAGTGTTTTTCTTACATATGAATTGTCCTCATAGACCTTAAGCGTTACAATCTCTCCACAAAACGCAGTTTTTCCTCCATAATTTGTTAACTCCAGCGGCCATACCTTTAGCGCTGTGCCGTGTTCGTCCCAAAGATCTGCAGTAGCTATTTTCGTCATGCCCTCAAAGGTATTTTATGTCAAAACCTATATAAAGTTACGCAATGCGGTTTATGATTTGAATTTTTGTTTTTTGAAATTTGCCCTTTACCCATAGCGAAATGGTAAAAGCTCCATAAGGGAAATGCTGGTATCCTAAGGACCCAAAAGGTCACGTTTACTATATCTCTTGGGCATTTAACTTTTGATGGATATCTTCATAGAACTGTTTTGAATTCTCCACCATATGCAAATGCCCAACGCCTTGGTACAATTGATTTGGGATGTCATTTTCCAAGATGAATTTTTGGGTTTCTTTTGGTGTATCCGTATCCCCCAAAATGTAGATTTTTTTTTTGCAGGTCAATTCCATGAACTCCTTACCGTATTTGTTGTCCAAAAAGTGTTCTTGGCTGGTCATACTCCAATTACGCATCCCTTCGGGGTCGGCGAATCATACACTGCTGTAATAGCGTTTATAACGCTCTTGGGATTTGGCTATTTTGAATAGTTCTTCCTGGAATGCATCTACAAACTCCCGGGCAGATTCAAATTGTAAGGGTTTTTTCGAAAAATAACTATCAGCCTTGGTCAAGTTTCCCTCTATATTAAAGTAATAATGGATTCGTTCCCCTAAGTTTTTATAGACCCAAGTACCAATGAGACCTCCCAGGGAATGGCAACAATACTTACTTTACCTTGATTTGTCGTTTCATTGGCAATGATTTTGGATAACAGTTGGGCCTGCGCTTTAATGGAAATATCAGTAGGTTGTACCGGACTTACCCCAAAACCTGGTAAGTCCACCACGTAGATATTGAAGTCCTTGGTGAGCGATGATTCAAAAACCTCGATACAGGCCAATCCGGAATCCCCAAAGCCGTGAAGCAACCAAATGGAGGGCCGTTCACTTTGAATTTAATTTGTTCTAATGAAGATATTATTTCGAACGATTATGTTCATTTTGGAATTTGTTCTTTGAAGTTTTATGTTTTAGTGCAGACATATCATATTCCCTTGTTTGGGGTCCATGTTCCCATTCAGCATGGTTGAATAGAGTTTTTCCAGTTCTTGTACTCCGCGATATTGCTTAATGGAAATGGCGGACTGAATAGCACCTATAAACTGCTGCCAAGCCAAACCGACCTTTTGTTGAAATCTGGAAACCCCCAACGCTTGCTGCAGTTCTTCTGCATGGGTAGGGGCAAAGAAGAACTCACCTTTGTTAGGGAGCGATTGCTTACCCCTAAGGTGTTGCCAATCCGCAAGCCCTACCAAACAATTATAAACCAGGTTATCCCCAAAGGTAGTCTGTAACTGATATTGGGTGTGATGGTTGCCGGTAAAGTCCACCACCACAATTTTTTCATTGGAATTCAATTCAGCGCACTGTTCATAGCAAATCGTTTTATCATACCATCCCAATTGCTGGACGAAAGGGACATTCTTTTTTGAGGTCAGCCCAATCAAATTCAAAGGCAACCCTGGTTCTTTTTTACGAAGTGCTAAAAGAAAGGCCAGTGCCTGGGCCGTTTTACTGGAAGCACTTGTGACTAGAATTTGAGAAGCGGAAAAGAAATTTTGGGCCTCTAAATGATAGTCAATCAAAAACGAGGTTACAAATAGGGGGCGAAACAGTGCGACTAACGCCTCCGTTTTCGTAGTGATGGACGGGTCTTGGGCAGTATTCGTATAAAAATTATAGACCAAGGGCAATGCACGTCGGTGCTCGGCTGAATCCACGAAGCCATGAGGACTTATTTTATCCGGGATAACCACAAGATGCGTACCTATTGGGTAGTAGCCATAAAACCGTTGCCCTACCTTTACACCCAGATGGTTGGAGACCATTACATCTGCAAAACCCCAAGCAGGAATAATTCCATAACCCGTTTCGGCGGGAAAAAATTGCCAATAGTTCATTTGCTCCCCCATAATTCCATAGGTGATATTATTGGAGGTCAATGAAAAAGTGTCGATTTTCAAAAGCACCTGATTCGAAGGCAGTTTCCTGGAAAAGGCACGTTCAACGATTTTGGTCTCTTGAAGATTATTCTTTTTTACAATAAAGTCAAAAGCCTGAATACTTGCCATGGGAGTCCTTAAAGCTTTTTTTACTGCAAATTCAATTGCCATGACACCCCAAATTGGTCGGTTACAAAACCAAATTTTTGACTGAATCCGTAGTTATTTAAGGGCATAAGTACCTGCCCGTTCTCAGCAAGTTTCCCGAACAAAAATTCAAGTTCGGCCTCATTTGAACAATTCACAAAATTGGAAACCCCTGGGGTAAAGTCCCACTCGTGAATGGGCGGACTGTCACTACACATGTAGAGACTACCATTCAATTGAAAGGTGGCATGCATAATGGTACCTTCCTTTGAGGGCATCCCAGGGCCCCATCGCTTTACCTCAAGTACCTCTGAGTTATCAAACAGGCTTACATAAAAATTCATGGCCCGTTCGGCATCTTCTTTTTGAAAGGTCAAAAAGGTCAGTAATTGTCCTTTGGCCTTGTTTTGCTGGGAGGATTCGGTCATTTCAGTGTCGTTTTGAGCATTGGAAATAGTAAAAAATAGTATTCCTAAAATAAGGGCAATCGTTTGTTTTTTCATGGGTGGTGTTGTTACGGATGAAGTTGTTGTTCATGAATCACTTTGTTCAGAAAGCAAAAATTGCCAATTAACGCCAAATTGATCTTGGCACCAGCCAAATTTTTTGCCAAAGCCGTAATCCCCGGTTTCATAGCTATCAAAAGGAACCATCACCATGCCTCCATGAGTGGACAGCTGCTCAAAATACCCTTGCAGTTCACTTTCGGAATCTGATTCAAGAAATAAGGACACAGCGGGAGAGAAGGACCACGCATGGGTATAATTGCTTTCGGAAACCATATATTCCGTGCCGTTCAGGGTAAACACCCCAAATTTGATGAGTTCAGGGGTGCCGCCCGCTTCCCCTTCTACATGTGGATGGTTTTTTTTAGCTCCGAATTGGGAAATAGGGACGTGTAAAAATCTATAGCTTCTTTGGCCTTGCCGCATTGATCGCCTACAAAAGTGAGAAAGGTAGTTGTTTTCATTTCGCTTCTAGGGGTTAGGTGCTTCCCTAAAGATAACAAATGAAGGTTTTGATTTGAAATTTGAGATTTGGAATTTTGTCGTATCGTCAAATTTTCCTGGATTAGGTTTTGGTGCCTAAGCCTGAATAGTTGATTTAATTTGTATCAATTGCCCTAATATTCTTGTCGTCTGCACGACCTCCGGTCGACCTATTTCGTCTGCAATTTTGGCGATTTCTAAATTGAGACTTTCAATTTCGGTGGGCCTTTTATTCAGAATATCCATGTAGGTAGAGATCAATTGGCCATCTGATTTTTCACTGATGAGCACTAGATTCCCTATTATCTCGTCCTTGTCAAGTAAAATGCCTTGAAGTCCCGCAACTAAGACACATTCCGCAATTACTTTTTGGGCCAGTCCTTTCGCTTCGGAGTTTCGGTGAAAAATGCCATTATCAATTTCCAATAGGGGACAAATGGTATTGAATACGCAATTGGTGATGGTCTTGTTCCATACGTATTTCAAGATATCCGGTTCGCCTCGGAATTCAAACTGAGGTGTATTGAGGTGACCGATCAAATTTTGAAGACCTTCATTGGTTCCCGTTATGTTTCCAATGGGAGAGGCCGTAACGGATTTAAAGGTGACCTCACTATCGCCGGTAACTTGACTGGTCGAAAACAGGACACAACGAAAAACACTTCTGAAACGCTCGAAGGGATAATCGATATTAAGGCCATTTTGAAGTAAGACAATGGAAAAATCACCCCCTATGGCGTTCAACTTTTTGGCCATCTGGGCATTGGCAAAGGTTTTGGTCGTTACCAGGACTATGCCATGAATTGCCGAAATGTGGCTGAATGTAATCGTGGTAATTCGCTCTTTAAACGTCTCATCCCCAACAATAACGGTCACCTCATTTTCGGTTTTAGGTAGATCATCCAGACTTCCCCGAACAAGCCTAACGTTTTTATTTTCCCTTTTTAAGAAAACGGCCAAAGCTTTACCGATGGCCCCTGAACCCACAATATAGATGTCTTCATTTTTTGGATGTGCCATGTTCATTTTGTTAATTTATCATTACGGTATAGCGCAAATATCCTGAACCATGAGAGGGGCTATGTTCTGCCATAGTTTTCCAACGCCTTTCTTAATTTCATTGGTATTTCAACCGGTTGTTTTGTTTTGGGATCGATGCAGACTTGGGTCAATTCGGCCGTAAAAGTATTGTCCCCCAGTACAAAGCCCATTACCGAAAACACAAATGCACTGCTACGCGCTTCTTTTAAAAAAACACGAATCTCAAGTTCATCATCCCATACTATCGGTTTTAAGAAATCCACTTTTAAGGAACGGGCAGGGGGTAAGACCCCTAAGTCCATAATGCTCCGTTCTGCTGGAGTCCCAAGGCAGGCCGTTATAAAATCCAAAATAGCTTCCACCACAAAATATCCGATTCTTGGGGTATACAGCACACCCCCAGGGTCACAATCCCCAAAACGGACATTTCTTTTAATGGTAAATGAACTATTCATCTAACTCGCTATATGAGCAACTTGATTCCATTTCCGGGGTCTTAATTTTAAGGCCAATCCCAAAATTTCTATCTAGATCATACCTCCCGTCTAAATCCAAAAACGGGTAGCTGTTCCTGCATAAAATCCAAATCTTCAGATCTTCTAAACCCTAAACTTTCGTACATGCTCCAAGCCGTTTTCATCGCCTTGGTGGTGTGAATGATCATTTGTTCAGCGTTCGAGCTTTCGCCCCTTTTTATACACTCCAGGGTCAAATCCTTACCCAATCCCAATCCGCGTAATTGCGATGCAACCGCCAACAATCGAAAGCCACACGCATTTTTTTCTTGAGTGGCGGAACCACCCGACCCATAATCCTTCATATCGTGAAAATAAACTACGGCCCCCCCTAATTTTCCGCGCTTTGAAACGGCCACGATGAGTTCAACTTTTGGATTTTTGGTAAGGCCCCCTACGTTTTTTAGCATGTTGTAGTAGCTCGGTTGCTCCTCTATTTTGGGAAACCCTGGAAGCGCTGAATACACTTCGACCATTAATTCCCCAATGGTTCCAAACTCATCGTTGGTTGCATTTCTAATGGTGAAATCGTAATAATTTTTGAGTACCCTTTTTTCAAAAGAGGAGGCCAGTAGGGATTGGTTTACATCCTTTAGTTTCTCCAGGAACTCCCTTTTATCGGAATTGAAAATGCGCTGCAATTCGATGGAAAAGGAGTCCCATAGGGCTTCCAATCTTGGTTTAAGGACAGTCCCTTTTTTCGTTAGTTGGAACAACTTGGAACGTTTGTCATGGGGGTTGGCACTAATTTCAATAAGACGTTCCGCTGCAAGTTCCTTAACCACGTTTTTTACCGTTATCCGGGAATAGGAAATCCGTTGGGTAATCTCTTTAACCGATAATAAGCGGTTACTATAGGCGATGGTGTGGTATATAGGAAACCAACTGGATTTGAATTTTATGTCTACAGCTGAATATACTTTGTCTCCTTCCAATTGTAGTCTTTCGTATATCGCCCGCATCTGGGAGCCTACCGAGAGGTATCCCAGTTCGGAAATGGTATGTAATCGTTCCATAGGGTATTTAAGAAACATATTTCTCAAAAATAAGAAAGGTATTTCTTAAAAAGAAAAGGTAGGGCTAGATTTATCATTCTCAAGTAAGGATAACGGTTTATACCATTCTTTTTTGGATAGAAACGGCTACTGCTGTCAAACGTCCCACTACTTTTGGTTCAGTTGATCAATTCAAACCATTTTGCCCACGGAATTACAACAGGCAACACCAAGCACAACACCAAGAAGAAAGCTGCCATGGCACTAGGGTATGGCATCCTGTTTACCACCGCCGGTAATGCAACGACCAGGAACCAAGTGCCCTTATACAACAATTGCAAAAGGCGTACTGGTGAAAAGGTCAAGGGTTTCCAAAGTCCCAGTGCTGATAATAGGGTGATACCAAGCCATAGGCAGCCCACCAACCGAATAATCTCGGTTTCTTCATAGGCATTGGAGAAAACCGTTGCGGCAGCAGTCTTTGGAACACACAGAGAACTCAGGCCAACATAACCTGCCACCACAATATTGGCCAAATAGATGGTCTTAAGGAGTATCATCGGCTTCAGCAATCGTTTTAATATTGGAAAGTACGGTGGGTAACTTTACTGAATTAAGCACCAAAAGCTGTTGCAAACATCCCAGCGTTACATCCTTTAAACCAGACTTCAAAAGATAACCAACAGACTTAAATTTTTGAATTTTGGGTTTGGTATTTAGGTATGCCAACCAAATTTTACCTGGGACGTATTTGGAGTGGTTTCAATTTTTGGATATGCTTCTCGATCAGCACTATAGTTGTCACTTAAAAAGCGGTTCAGGTCCCATTCCAAACCGCTTTTACTGCAATACCTTGTAATGTATGATTTGAATTCTTACCCCAAGGCCTTGATTACTTTCAACTGTTTTTCACTATACCCATAGTACTTCAAGTTGGTCTCGATGACCGTGGGCTTATCCAATACCCCTTTAAAGTGGGAAAAACACTCAAAACTATATTTACCGTGGTACCGCCCCATTCCACTATTGCCAACACCACCAAAAGGAATATTTGGATTGGTTACTTGCATTACACAGTCATTGATTCCACCACTTCCAAAAGAAATTTCATGTAAGAAACGTTCTTTAATGGCGCTGCTATCCGAAAATAGGTAAGCAGCCAATGGCTTTTCAATTTCTTTAATAATGTCAAAAGCCTCATCGATAGTCTCGTACGCAATCACTGGAAGTATCGGACCAAAAATTTCTTCGTGCATGACGGCATCCTCCATTGATACCTTGTCAAGAATCGTAGGATGGATTCTTCTGTCGGCCTTATTATAGGTGCCGCCATAATACACCTTTTCCGAATCGATCAAACCAACCAAGCGGTCAAAATTCCTTTCGTTGATGATCTGCACAAAGTTGTGGTTCTCCAGGGAAAAGTTTGCTTTTTCAATTTCCTTAACGGCCAGTTGAAGAAACGCTTCCTTGACGTCCTTATGAACAAGGGCATAATCCGGAGTGATGCAAAGCTGGCCGGCGTTCACAAATTTTGACCAAATCATTCTCTTGACACCGGTTTTTAAGGCTGCATCCTTATGGAAGATAACTGGATTCTTTCCTCCTAGTTCCAGGGTTACATCAGTTAGGTACTTGGCCGCAGCCCTATTGACAATTTTCCCTACCATGGGGCTTCCGGTAAAGAAAATCTTGTCATAACGTTGCTTTAAAAGTGCCGTGGTTTCTGGTATGGCCCCTTCCACAACCCTAA